>NZ_DGUN01000079.1 GCF_002395745.1 Fibrobacter sp. UBA4309 | reverse complement strand
GTTTAGAAAAAGGTCGAGTGCTTCTTGTTCGCTTAGGCGGGGCATGCACTAAAGATAGAAATCGCGGCGCCCGATGGCGTCGCGAGTGCTTGAAACTTACTTGAACTGTTCGCACCACTTGGGCACGACTTCGGTCGCCTTGCCCTGGATGAACACGTCGGTATCCGGATCGTGCACCGGGATTTCGAGGTTGAGGCAGGTCACCTTCGCGCCGAATCTCTTGGCAAAGTTCTTGAATCCTGCGGCAGGGTAGACGACGCTGCTGGTACCGATATAGACGAACTCTTCGCATTCGTGGAGTGCCGCCTGGATTTCTTCCATGTAGAGCGGGACTTCTTCGAAAAATACGATGTCCGGGCGTGTTTTGGCTCCGCAGAACGGGCACTTGGTTTCGAGGGTCTCTTCGCCATCGAACATGAATTCGTGACGTTCGTCCTTCATGCAGCGGAGTTTCATCAGGTCGCCGTGCATATGCAGGACACGCTTGCTACCGGCGCGTTCGTGGAGGTCGTCCACGTTTTGCGTCACGAGCAGGAATTGGTCGCCCAGGCGCTTTTCCAGTTCGGCGAGAGCCAGGTGGGCTGCGTTGGGCTTATGTTTCGGAAGGCCCTTGCGCAAGAAATTGTAGAAGTCCATGACTCGTTTCGGGTCACGGCGGAGGGCACCGGGCGTGCAGACGTCCTCAATGTTTTCATGTTCCCACATGCCGTCGTTCCCGCGGAAGGTGCGGAGTCCGGATTCTGCGCTGATTCCTGCGCCTGTCAGTACGACCAACTTTATCGGCATAGACCTATTTTTCCTGTTCTATGAAAAATATAACCTTTTGACGGATAACGTTATACACAAAAATCACGGTTTGATTTACATCACTTGGCCAGACTGGCGAAAAACAGCGTTTCTGCCGTAATTCCCGCTTCGAAGTCGGGGAGGTACAGACTTTCGTTTTCGCCGTGGGCGGCACATTCCGGGTCTTCGAGGCCAGTCATCAGTATGGGAATGTCACCGAGGGTGCTGCGGAAAAGTTCGGCGCCGGGGATGCTTGCCCCGCATCCGATGAATTTTGTCGGCTGCCCGTAGGCTTCGGCCATGGCGTCGCCCATTTTTTTGAAGAAGGGGTGGGCGATGTCGGTCGTGAACGGGTTCGCGCCGTCTTCGGCGGTGATGCTGCATTCCATGCCGCTCGGCACGTGCTGGTGCAGGAACTCCACGAGCATCTGGGTGCAGGCTCCGGCATCCATGCCGGGGGCGAGCCGGATGCCGATGCGGGCGTAGGCGCTGTCTTGCAGTACGTTCCCCGCATTGGTCCGGCTCCCCACTTCCATCGCGGTGACCACGATGGAAGGCCTGCGCCACAGCGTCTCGAGAATCTTGTCGCCGGGAACGTTCAGCTTTACGCAGTCGAGTACGCCGCCTTCCTTGCGGAACGTCTCTTCGCTGTACCCGAGACTCCTGTAAGACTCGAGTTCTTCGGGCGTAGGCGGTACGATGCCGTCTTCGAAATGTGGGATGGCGATGTTCCCGTCTTTGTCTGTCAGTGCCGAAATCATGCGGCACAAAGCCTGTCCCGGGTCGGGAATCGGTCCGGACCAGCTTCCGGAATGGAGGGGGGCCTTGGTGCTCTTGAGCGTCACGTTCACGGCGCTCATGCCGCGCAGTGTGGTTGTGATGGAAGGTACGCCTTTCGCAAAATTGCCGAGGTCGGCTATGATGACGGCATCGCTGTGGAGCAGGTCCGTGTTCTTGGCGAGGATTTCTTCGAATCCCGCACTTCCGGATTCCTCTTCGCCCTCGATGATGAACTTCAGGTTCGGACCCTTGTCTCCGAGAATCTCGCGGACCAGCCGTGCGGCGGCGATATGCGTGATGATTCCCGCCTTGTCGTCGGCAGTGCCGCGCCCGTACAGCCTGTCTCCACGGACTTCCGGTTCGAACGGGGCGCTTTTCCACAGGGCCTCGCGCATGGGGGGCTGCACGTCGTGGTGCGCATAGAGCAAGACGGTCGGATTTTCGGGTTTTGTCAGGCTTTCGGCATACACGCTAGGCCTGCCGCTGGGCGGGAGCAGGAACTGCACGTTGGTAAATCCCGCTTCGGTGAACATTTTCTTGACGGCCTCGGCGCTGTCGAGGACGAATTTCTGGTCAAAGTTGTCGAAACTGATGGATGGGATGCGCACGAGTTGCTTCAGGGCTTTGATATAGCCCGGCATGCCTTCGTGAATTCTTTTTTCTATTTCAGAAACCACTTTTTATACCTCTTTTTTTATAATTTATAATTATATGGCTGTAGAATGTATCAATCACGAATATTACCTGCGTTTTAGCGACCGCATTTTGGCGTTGATACGGCGCATTTTCCATAAATCCCCGGAGTTCCGCCACGATTCGTTCAAGCATGTGGCTCGCTTTGCCCCCCTTATCCCATTCATGGGTGGCAGGCCGGACTTGAGCAAGCCGTTAAGGCGCGTCATTACCTTTTCGGACCACAGCAATTCCCTTTATTTTGGTTGTCCGATTATTTTGGCTGCAGGGGCGAACAAGACCGCCGAAAGAATTTGTGATTATGCGAATGTGGGCTTTGGCGGCATTACCGTAGGTACGGCTACCCGCAATTTCCGCGAAGGCAATACCCATAGGCCGCGAATCGGTTTCCTGGAAAAGGACAGGGCCATCTACAACAGCATGGGCCTCAACAACGAAGGTGTCGAAGTCATTGCCAAGCGCGTCGACGAACAGCTCGTGAAGGCGCACAAGGCCGGTCTCTGCGTTGGCATTTCCGTGGCCGAGACTCCCGGGCTTACCGATCCCGAAGAAAAGCTGAAGGATATCATCGAAAGTTTTTCGATTGCCTACAAGGCTGGCGACTACATAGAAATCAACGTGAGCTGCCCCAATACGGGCGAATCCCGCGTCGACCTCGACATGAGTTTTTCGGAACGCATCTTCACCGAAATCATGAATTTCCGCAATACGCTCGGGCTGCGTAAGGCCGTGTACGCCAAGCTGAGCCCCGACCTTTCGGAACGCCACCTGATAGCTATCATGGAAATGCTCGTGCGTACGGGCGTGAACGGCGTGGTCATCGGCAATACGTACCCGACGGCCAAGATTAGCGAGGTTCCCGCTACGACCAAGTACAAGGAATTGACACCGCTCCGTGCCGACGGCGACTGCGGCGGACTTTCTGGCCGCCCGCTGTACGAAAACATGATTTGGAACGTGAAGTACATACGTGAACATTACCCGCAAATGAGCATTATCGCTTGCGGTGGAATTGACCACGGGTACAAGGTATACGACCTCATCAAGATGGGTGTCGATGCCGTTCAGTGCTATTCTGTTGTCGCTTTCCGCTGGATGGCGGCCCACGCGA
>NZ_DGUN01000026.1 GCF_002395745.1 Fibrobacter sp. UBA4309 | reverse complement strand
GCCCTTGTGCCAGTATTCCTTGCGGCTGCGGCTCCAGAAGACCATCTCGCCGCATTCGTGCGTACGGCGCAGGGCCTCTTTGTCCATCCAGGCCATCATCAGCACGTCGCCCTTGTCGGCGTCTTGCACGATGGCCGGGGCGAGCTTCACGCCGCCGAATTCTACCTCGAACTTAACTTCCTTGATCAGCTCTTCGAACTTCATAAAGATTCCCTCGTTATTCGATAAAGATAGAATATTGGTGATTTTTCACCGGTTTAAGGAAAAAAATCACACTTTAGGGATGAAAATAATAAAAAAGTGATGTTTTTGTATTTTTTATGTTATATTAGACAATTGAGCAGGCTGATATATGATAAGAAAGGTTTTCAATTATAGCGGAATCGATGGATTGAAGCGGGATTTGCTCGCTTTGAAGGATTCCGACGATTTGAAAAATGTCAAGAACATGTATTTCCAGATTTATTCGACTGTTCTTGACGAAGAAAAGCTTCAACCTATTTTCGATACATTGACGGAGATTTTCCCGGACGTGCCGTGGATGGGCAATTCGACCAGCGGGAATATCATCGACAGCGAACAAGCCGGCGATATTGTGATTACGGCGACGCTGTTCCAGGATTTCTCGACGGAATTCCGCCTCTTCCAGTACGATATGCAGAAAATGAGCATCGACGAAATATCTCAGGACGTCCTCGAACAGGCGAAGAACAATCCGTGGGTCAAGGGTGTCGAGATTTACTATACGATTTCGAACGTTTCGACGACGCGGTTCTGCGATGCGTTGAAGGAACTTGCTCCGGGTATCCAGGTTTTTGGTGGAATTGTCTGTTCTCCCGACCTCATGAGCCCGAATTCTTTCGTGTTTTCTTCGGTCGGCGGCCTATGCCGTTCGGGCATACTGGTTGCCTTTTTCGGCGGCATCAACTTTTACGTGAATTCTATCAAGATCAGTGGCTGGCAGCCGTTGGGCCGTACGTTCCGCGTGACCCGTGCATCGGGCAATATTGTCTATGAACTGGACGGCAGGCCTGCTTTCGAGGTCTACCACAAGTACCTGAGCATTGCGAACGACGAGAACTTCTTCATGAACGCGCTCGAGTTCCCGATGCTGTACGAGCACAACAAGACGACCATCGTGCGAGCCCCGGCCGAATGCCGGTTCGACGGCT
Organism: Fibrobacter sp. UBA4309; assembly: GCF_002395745.1. Taxonomy (GTDB): domain Bacteria; phylum Fibrobacterota; class Fibrobacteria; order Fibrobacterales; family Fibrobacteraceae; genus Fibrobacter. Next base: position 15,720 of record NZ_DGUN01000026.1, on the reverse strand, counting down.
CCCTGGTGATGTCTTCGGATGTCGATGTCGGGTCCGTGGTCCATATTTCTTATGGAGAGCCGAACACCATCGTGGAATGCATTTCCGAAGAAAGCAAGAAAATCGACCGTTTCTATCCGGAAGTTATCCATATCTTTGACTGTGCCGCGCGCAAGGCTTTCTGGTCTTCGCACGAACCGACCTACGAAATCTACGCGCTCAAGAAGATCGCGCCGAACAACGGCTTTTTCTCGCATGGTGAATTCCTGCGCGAAGAAGGCTGCCTGAACCAGCACAACATCACGCTCGTGATGGCGGGAATGCGCGAAGGCGAACCGCATGTCAACGGAAGGCAGTGGAGCCAGCTTCTCGATGAGCAGAGTACGCCGAAAATCCCGCTTGCGGCGAGAATGGCGACGTTCATCAAGGAAGCGTCCAAGGACTTGGAAGATACCAACCGCAAATTACAGCAGATGAACGAACGTCTGCAGAAAATGGCTGGCGAAAAAGAAAACTAGCCGCGGACCTGTCCGTTGCCGCGCAGAATCCACTTATAGGAGCAGAGACTTTCCACGCCCATGGGACCGCGGGCGTGAAGCTTGTCCGTACTGATACCGACCTCGGCACCCAGTCCGTACTCACCGCCGTCGGCAAAGCGCGTGCTTGCGTTCACCATCACGCTGCTGCTATCGACGTTCGCGACAAAGTAGTCCTGCACGGTTGCGTCTTCGGCAACCACCGCTTCGGTGTGGCGGCTGCTGTTTTGCTCGATATGGTCGCAGGCTTCGGCGACGTTGTCTACGAACTTGACGCTCGCCTTGAGTGCGAGGTATTCGTGGTGGTAGTTGGAGTCTTCACCGATGTCGGCGATGCGGCTGTCGTGGCTCTGGGCGTCCTTGTTGCCATAGAGTTCCACGCCGCGTTCCACGAGGGCGTCGAGCATCTTCTTCACGTCGTTTGCGGCGAGATGGCGGTCGAAAATCACGCATTCCATGGCGTTGCACACGCCGGTGCGCTGCGTCTTCGCGTTAATGAGGATGTTGGTCGCCTTCTCGATGTCGGCGGACTTGTCCACGTACACGTGGCAAATGCCGTTGAAGTGCTTTATCACGGGAATCTTGCTCTGTTCCACCACGGCGCGGATCAGGCGTTCGCCACCGCGGGGAATCACGAGGTCGAGGCAGTCGTTGCGCTGCAAGAGCTTGCCCACCAGGTCGTGGCTCGTTTCGGTGACGAGCTGCACGGCGTTTTCGCTAACGCCGTTTGCGGCAAGCGCTTCGTGGAAAATCCCGGCGAGGCACTTCGCGGAGTTGAGCGATTCCTTGCCGCCGCGGAGGATGACGGCATTGCCCGCCTTGAAGCAGAGGCATGCACCGTCGATGGTCACGTTCGGGCGACTTTCGAAAATGAAGAATACGGCGCCGATAGGCACGGCGACACGGCTGATCTTGATGCCGTTCTTGAGTTCGCGGCTTTCGAGTACGCGGTTCAGCGGGTCGGCGAATGCGGCGATTTCTTCGGCGCCCTTGGCCATGGCCTCGATGCGGGCGTCGTTCAGGGTGAGGCGGTCCATCTTCGAGTCGTCGAGCTTTCCGGCGGCGGCTTCGAGGTCGATCTTGTTGGCGGCGAGAATGGCCTCTTTCTGCTCGCGGAGCATCTTTGCCACGAGGCTTAGCACCGCGCTACGTTTGTCTGCGTTCAGGGTGCGGAGGTCCTTGCTTGCATTTTTGGCGTTTTTTGCCAAAATTTCGGTGTATTCGTCCAAGTTGGAATATTTTTGAGTCATAATTTTAATATAGAAACTTGATTTTTGTCACACAATAGAGTATTTTAAAAATACAGGTTTGTTTTTACTCGCGACAAGGTTTTGTAGTCGCTGGGTATCGGACTTGGGTGTTCAGACTCGGTGTGCTTCTCTCCACACCGAGTCTTTTTTATCCCGTATAAATTACCGGTAGCCGTCCTTGAGGCTTTCGTCGTAGTGGGCGCGTTCCCCGCCGATGAACTTCGGGCGGGTGCGTGCGGCAATCAGGATTGCCTTTCCGACGTGCGTCTGCTGCATGTGTACAGGAACGGCGACTTCCTTCAGGTGCATTCCGATGAGCGTTCCGCCGATATCGAGGCCTGCGTCGGCCTTGATATGCTCGATGGCGACCGGATGCTCGAATGCGCTGTAGCAGGCCGTAGCAAAAGAACCGCCCGCCTTGGGTTGCGGAACAACGTTCACGATTTCGGCATTGGGGACAGCCGCGTGCTCGACGATGATGGCGCGGTTCAGGTGCTCGCAGCACTGCGCCGCGATGTAGATGCCGAGCGGCTTGAATACGGACGAGAGTCCTTCGAAAATCGCCTTGCCGACTTCGGGCACGGAATGGCTCCCGATGTCGTTGCCGAGCGTGGAACTCGTGCTGCAACCGATAACCACAATATTGCCCGCCGTGAGGTGAGCCTTTTCTACAAGTTCTTTAGCGGCGTTCATCGCGTCGTTACGAATCTGTTCGACAAGGTTCTTGTCGTCTATTTCGTATGTAATGCCTGCCATAATAAGTTACTCCCATTGCGTTTTCACTTTGTTCAAGCGCGTGTTCGCGCGCCTCGGTCATAGGTCTGCAAGCGGCCCTATAACACTCGCCTTACTGACGCTTACGCCTACGGCTTCAGCGTCTGCTTGTTCGCCTCGGTCATAAAAATGAGCAAGCTTATTTTTGCGACACTCGGCTCCGCGCTACTCCCACGGCGCTTTCACTTTGTTCAAGCGCGTGTTCGCGCGGCTCGGTCATGACAAAAAGCAAGCTTTTTGTCGCGACTCTCGCCTTATTCCCACTCAATAGTGCCAGGGGGCTTGTGGGTCACGTCGTACCACAGGCTGCCTGCACCTTCGGCTTCGAACTTGCGCCAGAGTCCGGCCAGCATTCCCTGGTCGATTTCGGCGAAGTTGGCTGTCATGGCTTCGGTGGAATTCACCGGGCGCATCACGATGCAGGGCTTGTTAGCCGTGCGGAGCGGAACGAGCACCACGGGCATCTGCCAGATTTTTTCGTACAGGTCGTTTGCCTGCAGGAATTCGGTGCAGATGTTGTCGAACTTGCGGAGCGTATCGAAGTTCTCGCGTGTGGCGAACTGTTCCACAAGCTTCGGGTCTTCGTCAGCCACGCTGCCAATTTGGTAGATGACGCGGTTGATGGCCTTGAAGCGGTTGGCAAGTTCGGTGGAGAACTTTTCGCAATCTTTCCAGGAGAGGCCTGGAGTGGTGATGAGGAACGGCTGCGCGTAGGTACGGCCGTCGCCCTGCACGCCCACGCTCTTGATGGGGAGCAGGCGGCCTGCAATGTTGTTCGCTTTCAGGTAGTCGGCGAGGCTCTGGCCCGAAGTGTCGCGAACATCTTCAAACTTCACCATGTCATCGGAGAGCACGCCGTTGCTGCAGAGCAGGCGAACGCCGAGGCCCGGACCCGGGAACGGGTGACGCCACACGAGGTTGTGCGGAATGCCGAGTTCTTCACCGAGGGCGCGGACTTCGTCCTTGTACAGGTCGGCGAGCGGTTCCAGCACGAGACCCTTTTCCATGAGGTCCAGGACTTCCTGCACGCGGTTGTGGTGCGTCTTGATCTTGTCGGCATTCTTGGTGCCGCCGCTTTCGATGGTGTCGGGGTAGATAGTGCCCTGCGCCATCATCCACTGGTTCGGATCGAGGTTGAGCTTCGCCATTTCCTCGTCCTTCACCGTCAGGAATTCCTTGCCGATAATGCCGCGCTTGGTTTCCGGCGCAGTCACGCCCTTGAGCTTTGCAAGGAAGTGCTCGCTTGCGTCACGAACTTTAAGGTTGTTCATGCCTTCCTTCGTGAGGAAGTCCATAATCTTCTGCGATTCACCGAGGCGCATCATGCCGTTATCCACGTGCAAACCGAGAACCTTTTCTGGTCCGAGCACGCGGTTCAAAAGCACGAATGCTACGGTGGAGTCCACACCGCCGGAGACGAGCAAGAAGACCTTGCGGTCCTTGACCTGGTCCTTGATGCGTTCCGTGATGAGCGGCAAATAGCTCTTCATGTTCCAGGTCTTCTTCGCGCCCGTGAAGTCCACGAAGTTTTCGAGCAACTTCATGCCGAACTTGCTGTGCGTGACTTCCGGGTGGAACTGGATGCCGAAAATCTGACGTTCGGGCTTGTCGCTGTCAAAGGCGACGGCCGCGATTTCGCAGTCCTTGGTGCTCGCCACAATCTTGTAGCCTTCGGGGAGTTTCGTCACCTGGTCGCCGTGGCTCATCCACATCGGGGATGCCTTCGGGAGGCCCTTCAAAAGCGGGCACTTCTCGTCGCGGACTTCCAAGTCGGCGATGCCGTATTCCTTCACCTTGCCCGGTTCAACGTGACCGCCCAACTGCTGGGCGATGAGCTGATGGCCGTAGCAGATGCCGAGTTTGGGCACCGGGAGGTTCAAGATTTCGGGATTGTATTCCGGGGCGTCGGCCGCGTACACGCTACTGGGGCCACCGCTGTAGATGATTCCCTTCACGCCTTCGAGTTCGCTGACGGGAGCGGCGGGGGAGTGGATTTCGGTAAACACGCCCAGACGGCGCACGCGGTTCGCGATCAGGTGGGCGTACTGCCCGCCAAAGTCCAAAACTGCAATAGTATCGACGTTTTTCATACGGGGCCAAAGATAGAAATTTACTCTGCGGAACTCATTTCGCGGGCAAGTTGAATCAACGTCTGCACGCCGAAGCCTGTGGCACCGTACTCGGTGTATTTCCACTTCTTGTCGACGAAGGCGGTTCCCGCGATGTCCCAGTGGGCCCAGGCGGTGTTCTCGGGCACGAATTCCTGCAAGAAGAGGGCGGCGGAGATGGCTCCCGCATCGCTTCCCGTGTTCTTGAGGTCGGCGAACTTGTCCTTGAGCGCGTCGGCGTATTCTTCTTCGAGCGGCATGCTCCAGAACTTTTCGCAGCAGGCTTCGCCACAGTTGATGACCTTCAGGGCGAGCTCGTCGTCGTTGCTGAAGAACCCGGCGACGGCGTATCCGAGCGCACGGACCATGGCGCCCGTGAGGGTTGCGAGGTCCACGATGTGGGTTGCTCCGATTTCACCTGCTTCGGCGAGTCCGTCGCTAAGCACCAGGCGGCCTTCGGCGTCGGTATTGTCGACCATGACGGTCTTGCCGTTCTTGGCCTTGAAGATGTCGCCCGGCAGCACGGACTTGTTGCCGATGGCGTTCTCGGCGAGGCAGCAGACGGCGCTCACGTGGATGGGGAGCTTGAGTGTCGCGATAGCCTGGATGGCGGCGAGCGCGGTAGCCGCACCGCTCATGTCGCTGATCATTTCGGGCATGGACTTGGGCGGCTTGAGGCAGAGACCGCCGGTGTCGAACGTGAGGCCCTTGCCGACGATGACGAGGTGGTCCTTGGAGGTACGCTTGGCGGGCTTGTAGTCGAGCGTAATCATGTAGGGCTCGCGGGAGCTGCCTTTACCTACGGTCACGTGGCCCATGAAGCCTTCTTTTTGGAGCTGCTTCATGTCGCGGACCTTGATGGAAAGCTCCGGCGTGTACTTGGCGATGGTCTTTGCGCGTTCTACGAATTCGGCGGGGTAGAGGTCGGCGGCGCAGGTGTTTATGAGGTTCTTGGCGAGAGTCACGGCCTTCTGTTCCACGGCCACGTCTTCGGCGATTTTCTTGAAACTCTTCAGGCGTTCACCGGCGACAATCTCGAATGTCACGTCAAAATTTTCTTTCTGCTTGCTCTTGTAGGCGTCGAACTTGTAGTTCGCATAGTAAAGCCCGTGAAGGATCGCCTTGAACTGTTCGTCGACGGCGTCGGCGAGGAATAGGTTCACGCAGCCTAGCTGCTTTTTCATGGCGCGGTTGGCCAGACGGTAGGCCGCCATGCGCAGGTGGTCGAGGTTAGAAAGGCCGCGTTCCTTGGCTGCATCTACGAAAATCGTATTGTCCCCGTCGATTTCCAGGAGTTCGAGGTCTTCGAAGGGGCCTTCTTTCATGCCCTTGAGAACGGATTCGACCTGTGTGGTCGCGACATCGGAAAGGATGTTGGAAAACTGGACGGATTCCTTGACAAAGAAAAGGGCGTAGGCCTTGTTGTCTTTTTTAGCTGATTCGTTAGCGACAATAGAAAGTTTCATAATGCCTAAAATGTAGTAAACCGCTACTGCCAAACCACATTTATTTGCTATAATATGGAGGTAAACAACGGAGGATTCTATGAATCTTGGTTTGAACAAAAAAATTGTAGGTTTTGTGTCTGCCCTCGCCATTGCGGGGATGTCTTATGCCCAAGAAGCTCCTGTAGCCCAGGCCGCACCCGCCGCTCCTGCTGAAACTGCCGCTGCGCCCAGCGCGGAACCGGCTCCCACTGCCGAAGCCGCCCCTGCCGCTGCCCCGGTCGCAGCTCCTGCAGAAACGGCCGCCCCTGCCGCAGAACCGGCTTCTGCCGATGCCGCGGCTCCCATGGCTGTCCGTGGAGGCGAAGTCCCTGCCGAAGCGGTGACTGCCCCCGCCCCGACGGAGACCCGTACCGTGACAAAGGTCGTTTATCAGCCTGTCTATACGACGGAACCCACTGCGGTCCGCTCTACCGAATACGTCCCTGTGCAGACGGTCTATGTAGCCCAGACCCCGGGTAAGGATACGGTGACTTTCGATGAACTTCGCGGCCTTGTTCCTATCAAGACCCTTATCGGCGTGCAGGGTGCTGTCGGTTCTTACATCATTTCTTCGGACAATACCGATGATTACTACGATGATTTTGAAGACTACTACGGCATGACATGGCGCGTGGGTGCGTTTACCGTCTTGCCGTTGACCGATTATACGGTGGGTCTGCGTCTCGGCGTCCTGTATGAACAGAGCGATGCCTCCGCGACCGAAGTTTTCACGAATACGTCCGTGAAGGCCATGTTCAAGCAGCGCAAGATCGATGTCCCGGCCTTGTTCGCGTTCAAGAGCCCCAGGTCTTCGTTCATGTTCGAAGTCGGTACGCAGGTTTCGTTCCCGATAAAGGACGAATTCAAGGTTTCCTATGACGACCAAAGCTCCAAGCTCGACATGATCGACAAGGATTACCGCAGATCTGTTGACTGGGATTTTGTTATTGGCTTCGCGGTGAAGGCCAACAACTATGTCGGACTGGATTTCATGATCAATGGCGGCTTGTCCAACATGTATGACTGCAACAAGGTTGAATACGACTCATTCAACCTGAATTCCCTGTCGTCCGTCTCGTTCTTGCTGGGTATTTCCATTTACCTGTTCTAATTGATGATTCTTCCGATTATTGCTGTTATTCTAGGACTTGCCGTGCTCGTATGGAGTGCGGACAAGTTTGTGGACGGTGCCGTGGGTGTCGCGAAGTTTTGCGGCATGTCCACGCTCTTGATTGGGATGGTGATTGTCGGTTTCGGGACGTCGGCGCCGGAGATGGTCGTCTCGGCCATTTCTGCGATGCAGGATGCGCCTGAACTGGCTCTGGGTAACGCTTACGGCAGCAACATCGCGAATATCGCCTTGATTCTTGGCGTGACGGCGGTGATTTCCCCGGTCATCGTGGTGCGGAAGGCGTTGAAGCGCGACTTGCCCGTGCTGATTGCGGTGACGGTGCTTGCCGTAATTCTTGCCTTGGACGGGGCTATCGGGCGTATCGACGGTATCGTGCTCCTGCTCGTGTTCGCGGGCGTGATGGGCTTCAATATCGTTTCTGAAATCAGGCAGAAGCACAAGGTTGGCCATGTCGAGGACTCGGAAGAAAGTTCTAAGGATGTTTCGCTCGGCAAGTCTTTGTTGTGGCTCCTGCTCGGGCTTGCCCTGTTGGTGGCAAGTTCCCGTGCGCTAGTTTGGGGTGCAGTGGCGATTGCGCGCGCCCTGGGCGTGAGCGACCTGCTGATTGGCCTTACGATTGTTGCTGTGGGCACCTCGCTCCCGGAACTCGCGAGTTCCATTGCCGCGGCCCGCAAGGGCGAAGACGATCTCGCCTTCGGCAACATTATCGGTTCTAACTTGTTCAACACGCTCGCGGTCGTAGGTATCGCTGCGACAATTGCGCCGATGCATTCCTTCGAAGCGTCGGTGCTGAGCCGAGACATGCCTGTCATGGCAGTTTTGACCATCTTGCTATTGCTGTTCGGACTGCCCGTGCGCAAGAAACGGATTGACGCCGGCGGTCACCGCATCGGCCGTATCAACCGCATTGAAGGCGCGACCTTCCTCGCAATATACGTGGGCTACATCGGATTCCTGATAGCTCAGGCGATGTAGAATTTAACAGACGTCATTCCGGCCTCCGAGCCGGAACCTAGATGGCGGATCAAGTCCGCCATGACGTTGGCTGAAAAATACAGTCGTCTAATTCGGCGGGAAGAACAGGTACGCAATCGCGATAGCCGCAATCACTCCGACAGCGTCGGCGATGAGCGCGCAGGTGACGGCGTGGCGTGTTTTCTTTACGCCCACGGAACCGAAGTACACCGCGATGATGTAGAACGTGGTGTCGGCGGCGCCCTGGAACATACAACTTAAGCGTCCGGCAAAGCTGTCGGGACCGAGCGTCTTCATGGCGTCGATCATCATGCCGCGGGCACCGCTACCGCTGAGCGGTTTCATGAACGCGGTGGGGAGCGCGGGCACAACGTCATTGCCGATGCCGAAACATCCGAGCACCCAGGAAATCCCGTTCATGAGCAAGTCCATCGCCCCGCTGGCGCGGAACACGGCGACACCGACGAGGATGGCGACCAGGTAAGGAATCACCATGACGGCCGTATGGAAACCTTCCTTGGCTCCTTCTACAAACGCTTCGTAGGCCTGTACCTTCTTGTACACGGCAAGCGCGAGGAACGCAACGATGATGCCGAAGAGGACAATCCCGCTGATGAAAAGGCTAGAAACGCCGATGGCGTCGGCGGTGAGTCTGGAGAAGTAGGCGAGGGTCGCAACGACAACTGCAGTAAGACCGCCGATCCAGGCGAGGGTCACGGGGTCGCGCAGTTTAATCTTCTGGAAAAAGCTTACGGCGATAATGCCTGCAATCGTACTGAAGAACGTCGCAAGCAAGATGGGGAGGAACACGTCGCTCGGGTTGGCTGCGCCCAGCTGTGCACGGTACGTCATGATGCTCACCGGAATCAGCGTGAGTCCGCTCGCATTCAAGACGAGGAACAAAATCTGCGAGTCGCTCGCGACGCTCTTGTCTTCGTTCGGGTTGAGCTCCTGCAGCTGCTTCATGGCCTGGAGCCCCATCGGGGTGGCCGCGTTGTCGAGGCCGAGCATGTTCGCGCTGATGTTCATGAGCATGGTGCCCACGACCGGATGGCCTTTCGGAATTTCCGGGAAGAGCCTGGTAAAGAGGGGCTGCACGATGCGGGCGAGAATCTGCACGGCACCGGCCTTTTCGCCGATTTTCAGGATGCCGAGCCAGAGCGAGAGAATGCCCGTGAGGCCGATGGCGATTTCGAATGCCGTCTTGGACATGTCGAACGCGCCCATGATGGCCTTGTTGAAGATGCCCGTGTCGCCGAAGGCGAGCCACTGCACCATGCAGGCGACAAACGCGCCAAAGAAGAAAATGAGCCAGATGATGTTTAAGACCATGGCGAAAAAATAAAAAAGAGGGCGCGCTTTATGGCGCCATCCCGTGCGAAATGGGGCTTTTAAATCTCGGTAGAAGCGAGTTCGCTGCCGTCGTCGAGCCTGTGGATGCTGAAACGGGCGGGGGAGGTTCCGCTTGCGCTTTCGTACAGCCCGAAGGTAGGCGGGTTGTCACCCTTGGGAAGGCTCGTGGAACCCGGATTCACGAGCAATACGCCTTTGAAGTTCTTCTCGAGTTTCCAGATGTGCGTATGGCCGAACAGGTAGGCGTCTATGCGGGGAATCTCTACGGCGCGGGCAGGGTCTAGCGTGCCGAGCGCATCTGCGGGGAAGCATTCCGGCATAAAGATGTGCCCGTGGCTCAGGAACAGCGTCGTTTCGGCACGTGTTGCGCCTGCGCGGTCGTCTTTCACGACAGCAAATTCGTTCTCGATTTCCATGTCGAGCATCATCAGGTCCACGTCGGCATCGCAGTTGCCGCGTACGGCGGTAATGCAGCCCTTGTAGGGTTCGAGCGCTTCCACGACGCCCATCGGGCCGTGGCCGGCGGGGAGCGGGTTGCGCGGGCCGTGGTAGAGCGTGTCGCCCAGCAAAAAGATACGGTCGCAGTTCCACTTTTCAAAGAACGAAAGCGCCTGCCTCGCCGCAATCGCAGAACCATGAATATCAGATAAAATTAAAGCTTTCATTCCTCAAACCTATTTTACCACAATCATCGGGCTCGTTTCGCTCAACAGGTAGTTCCATTCCTCGCGGATCTTCTCGTATTCGCTCGGGTCGGCGTAAAGCGCGAAGGTGGTCCACTTGATGGAAGACTGTGCCGTTGTCCCGCTGGCCTTGTCGTTACCCTTCTCGAAGCTCACGTAGTCGGGTGTGCGCTGGAACTTCTTGGGCCCGACGATGTTTACGGTACGCCCGCTGGCCGCCTTGACGGTGAGGCTGTAGCTGAACTGCGTTTCGTGCGGCATGCGGATGGGGTGGTGGCGCTTGGAAACCTTCGGGAGTTTGAAGAGGCTCCTTTCCCACACGTTCGGGAATCGTCCCTTGAGTTCGGAACCGCCCTGGCCGAAGTACACCTTCGATGCATAGGTGGCTATGAGGACAAGCGGCTTGTTGAATTCGGCGAGGTTCTCGATGCGGATGTTGCCGATGCTCACGTCGGGGACTCCTGCCGCCATGAAGTCTTCGAGCAGCTGTTCTTGTTCTTTTACGTCGCGGCCGTAGAACTTGTTGCGGATGGCGCTTGCGAACTTGCCTTCGAGCGTCACGGAGTCGCGGAATTCGCATTCGCCGTCGTTGCCGATGAACAGGCGGTGGTCTACCGCAATCTTGTGTTCCTGGTTGTCTTCGAGAATCGGCGTCGTCATGACCTTGCTGTTTTCGTCGTCGATGATGAGCGCGACCTTGCCTTCCATATCGAGCGGTACGGGGCGTTCGTTACCCGTCTTGTCGGTCGCGTCGACCCACATCTCGCTCACCTTGTCCTGCTTGGGGATGTAGAGGATCATGTGGTTGAACTGCTGGATGGTGGGGAGGTGCTCGAAGCCTTCTTCGGTAAGGTGGATGGCGGCGAGGTAGCTCTTGACGCCGATGGCCTGCAGCATTTCCTTGAGCAACAGAGCCATGTCCTTGCAGTCGCCACGACGCTCCTTGAGCGTCACTTCGGCGGTTTGGGGGATAAGGCTGTGACCGCCGAAGCGGACATCGCGGTAGCGGATGTCGTGGCGCACAAAGCGGACTATCGCCTTCACGGCCTCGTCACCGAGCCTGCTGCCGCGAACTTCGAATGCTTTTTCGCGGACGCTCACGGCCTGCTTGAACTGGTGCTTGATGAGGTTGTGGTAGTCTTCGCCGACGGCGCTCCATTCCTGCTTTCCGGTGAGCATAAGCCCTGCGCCGAAGTCGCGATAGACGGGCATGTACATCTCGTGGCGCACCACGACCGGGTTGTCGATCTTCCATTCGATTCCGCCTTTGATGTTGCTCTTTTCGAGCGGGCCGTATTCCTCGGTCACGAACTTGGAAGTGTCCGCGTAGATGCGGAAGATGGACTGGCCTACAGGAATGTCCCTGCTGCTCACGAAGTTGGTATAGGGAATCATTCCCTTGTTCTGGATGTTCGTACGGCTGTACTGCATGTAGATGAAGTCGCCGGGAGCGAGGTCTTGCAGCGGGAAGTGTGCCGTCTGGCTTTCGTTGCCGCCGCCAATTTCGGTAGCGTACGTGATGTAGGCTCCGTTGAGGCTAGCCTTTTGCTTCAGGTTCCAGTTGCTGTCGTAGACTTCGAGCGCGTTGATGTAGATTCGGTCGAAACCGGGCAAGAAGTCGAATGTGAACTCGCGGTAGATGGCGGCGCCGCGCTGGTCGAGGATTTCCATGAGGGTTTCCTCGGTGCGGGTCCACGCGTATCCCTTGTCGCCCGCCTTCTCGGCCTTGATGGTCTCTTTCTGGTAGTGCACGACGGCGGGGAAATCGCCTTCGGTTCCGGCGGACTTTGCGCTTGGGCGCAGCAGCGACTTCAGGTCTTTCGGACGTTCTTCGACAGGCGTGATGGGCTTTTGGAGCGTGCGGTTGTCGGCCTTGCCGAGGAATGCCTTGGTGGCGCTGAGGAAACTTTTCGCATCTTCGTTGTCGGGCTTGAGCGCGAGCGCCTTGGTGAGCGACTTTTCGGCCTCGCGGTAGTTGCGGCTATAGAACAAAATCTTGCCCTGCATGGTCCAAATCTTGTAGTCGTTCTTGTCCTTGGCGAGCGTCTCTTCGCTTATGGCGCGTGCTTCGTCGTAGCGGCCGAGGAACACGAGCGCATCCATCAGGGTTTCGCCGAGTTCCTTGCTCATGCCGAAGCGTCCGCGCACACCGTACAGCACGTCGACGGCTTCGGCGTACTGGTCGAGACCCATGTAAGTCTTTGCGAGGTAGACGCCCAGGCGGCTGCTCGGCTGCCTGTCGTAGAGCCTCTGCACTACCACGAGCGACTGGTGGCGCTGGCCGAGCCCCCAAAGGGCGTCGCTTAAGTTGATGACGTATTCCGGATTGTTCGGCGTGTAGCGCAGCGCCCCTTCGGCGCATTCGCGGGCGTGGCCGTAGTCAAAGAGCGCCTCGTACATCTCGCCGAGGATGGATAGCAGCTTGCCGTTCTTGCGCACGAGTTCCATCTGGCTCGTGAAGTGGCTGATGCCCGGGCCGTACAGCTCCTTCATCTGGTATACGAAACCGCAGTTGATGAGGTAGAGCGGTTCTTCGGGGTCCATCTTGTTGGCGCGTTCAAAATAGCTGAGGGCCACGAGCGGCTGGTTTTCGAGAAGGCGCAAGATGCCTACCTGGCTCATCACGGCGGCGTTGAACTTCGCCTGCTTTTTGGCAGATTCGGCGTCGGTCGCCTGTTCCGGCTTTGCCCCTACGGAAAGGCCCTCGACGGCGTTGTCCATGATCTTGGAATACTTCTTCTTGTTGATTCCCTGGGTCCAGCTGGCGATGAGGATGCCTCGGCCGTTGTCGTAGAAGTAGCGACCCTTGTAATAGAAGTCGAACTTGTTGACGGTGTGGGTGAGGGTGAATTCCTGGGCGTAGCGGTCGCCCACCTTGGTGCGCTGCGTTTCGAGCGTGGGCTCGTTCGGGTCGACGCCGAGCTTTACGAGCAGCACCTTGAACATGTCCTGCTGGTTCACTTCTTCGCTCGGGACCATCGCGCCGTACACGAACAGCGAGATGTCTTCGGCTTTGTTGCTGAGCACGAGGTCCGGGTCGTCGTTCTGCCTTGCGATTCCCGTCCAGAAGTGCCAAAGCGTGTCCTTCGTGCTCCACTTGTAGCCGAGAGCGGTGCTTTCGTATTGCTGGACGCGTTCCGGGGAGAGTTCCGGGCCTTCTTCTTCGGGGATGTCCTTCAGCTCGAATCCGGCGAAGAACTCCTTCCATTCTTCTTTGAGCGCTCCCGCCGGCAGGGTCACGTCCGTCGCCGACAGGCTTAGCGAATAAATGCGGTTCCCGGCGCCGGTGACGAGGCCCACGGCCTCGTAGGGCGTTTCGTAGCGCTTGCCCGCCACATCAAAGAACGCCCCCGTGACCCCGAAAGCCACTTCCGGGTACGTTTCGGCGAGGGTCGCCTTCTTGCCGCTCGCCTCGTACGTCTGCATTTCCATCTGGGCGCGGTCCATGAGCTTCAAGGGTTCGCCCTTCGGGAGCTCGATTTCCACGAGCACGGCGCGACGGCCGGTGCTAGCGTTGTAGAATTCGTAGGGGACGCCGCTCTCGTGGACGCCGTCTTCGCCGACTATCGCCCAGTCGCCACCGGGGAGCTTGAAGCTGAAACCGTCGGAACCATATCCGTCGGAGTTTTTCCTTGCGCTCTTTTTGGGGGCCTGGGTGCCAGTGCTTTCGCTGTCGTCAAAATAGTTGTCGGTATAGCTGCCCTCGTCTGCGCTCTGCTGTGGGTCGGACTCGGTCAGGGGTTGCCCGTTGCCGGCACAGGAAACTAGCGACAAGGCGAAAAACAGTGCGGATAGCGGGGCACAGGCAATATGAAGACTGTTCTTAGACGCGGAAAAATTCATAAGTGCAAAGATACAAAAACGATTTGGGGATGTTGTTAGTAAATTTAAATTACGGATGAAGCGGATTATATTTAGCTAGATTTTTTATGAAAAAATGTTTTGGGGGCTTTATGAAGCATTTGGTTTATGTTTTTGCGCTTGCGTTGACGTTACTGTTCGTCGCCTGCGGTGACGACGAGAGCAGTTTCGCCCCGCGCGATGATGATTCTTCGGTTGAATCGTCTTCCAGTAGTGTCACTCCTTCTTCTAATTCTAGCATTACATCAAGCAACAATGAGATTGCCGAGAATTCTTCGAGTTCTCACGATGGCAATTCTAGCAGTTCTGCATGTCTAGAAACCGCGTGGGATTATTTGAACCCAAATATTGATTATGGCGAAATGGTTGACGTTCGCGATGGCCAAACGTATAAAACAGTAAGGATTGGTGACCAGACATGGATGGCTCAAAATCTGAACTACGAATCGGAAAACAGTCGCTGTTATAAAGATGACGTTTGCAACTGCACTAAATATGGTCGCCTTTACACGTGGGGTATGGCCATGGATAGTGCTGGCACATGGGGCATGAATGGTGAGGGTTGCGGTATGTACAAGAGATGCTCACCGGTATTTCCTGTGCGCGGAATATGCCCAGAGGGCTGGCATTTGCCTAGTTGGGAGGAATGGGAAACTTTACTTACTACAGTCGGCGGCTTATCAACTGCAGGTAAGGTACTCAAGTCCACGTCCGATTGGTGGGATTACAGGGGTGAAAGTGACAATGGTACGGATGATTTCGGTTTCTCTGCACTCCCTGCTGGAGATTTGTCGTATTATACTGGGTTCACTGACTCCCAAACCGAAACTGTCTTTTGGAGTTCTACTGAAAAAAGTAACGATCGCTCGAACTGCTTATTTTTGCACTACACCTCCGGCATTGCGTCTGTGCAATATTACGTTATGCACAACCGTTTTTCCGTCCGCTGCGTGAAGGATTATTAGTCCTGCATCAAGATGGTCCTGGCAGTTCAAAATAAAGCCCGAGTTTCGTGAAGCCCGAAGGGACTAACAGTCTGATTGAGACCGTTCGCGCTACACTCTGGTTAATATACTCTGGTATGCGCTCACTCTCGCCATCACGCCTCGTTAATACGAGGCGCTTATGGCTCACAGAGGGCTGAGCAGTAACCGCTCTTAACACGTACCTAGCGGTAACATTACATAACGGAGCCCCTCTCGTGTTTCTTTGCGGAGAGGAGGCGTTTCGCAAAGCAAACACTTCAACGAAGTGATCGTCGTGAGCCAAAAGCGGCACTGCGCAAGCGTGCCGTGTTGGGGAGAGCGAGTGAGAAACCGGAGGTTCTTAACAAGCCAACGAACGAGCGGTCTGTATGAGCGTGCGAAATGCCACTCGAAGCAAACATATTTCCGTTAGGGACGTTCTTTTCTAGTGGGGACATCCGATGCTGTCTTTCGTCAGCATGACGTTCTGCAGGACTGTTCTCTTCGACGAAAAGAAGGAGGACCCCGCCTTCGCGGGGTTGACAGCGGTTAGTTGACAGCGGTTGGGGGCGTTACGGGGGTGCCCCCCGTTAGTGAACCGACCCCAAAAAGTTGGA
>NZ_DGUN01000063.1 GCF_002395745.1 Fibrobacter sp. UBA4309 | reverse complement strand
TTCCGCTGGATGGCGGCCCACGCGATGCGTAACGAACTGATGGACGCCATGCTCAATGACGGTTACAAGTCGCTGGGCGAATACGACGACCGCAATCCTAAAAAGTGAAACGCGTACTGACAATAATCTGTTTTGTCGTGCTTGCGGCTGGCGTGCTGCATGCCAAGGACTTCATGGGCATACCCATCGAAGAGTCCGCGGCAGTGGCCGGACGCCCGTTGCCTACCTGGATTGTGGGCGGTGGAGGCTTTGCCCGGTATT
Organism: Fibrobacter sp. UBA4309; assembly: GCF_002395745.1. Taxonomy (GTDB): domain Bacteria; phylum Fibrobacterota; class Fibrobacteria; order Fibrobacterales; family Fibrobacteraceae; genus Fibrobacter. Next base: position 5,823 of record NZ_DGUN01000063.1, on the reverse strand, counting down.
ACCTGGCCTCCGTAGACGGTGGGTTCACTCTGATGGGCGATTTTCGTTTCCATAAGCATCATTCTGTCGGTGCCTTTGGGCAAATTCACTTGCGCGACGATATCTCGGAAGTGGGGTTGGCCTACAGACTCTATTTTTCCGGGCTCCTGATGCAATCCGGCCACGATGATTTCTTGCTCTTGGGGCCTTCTTGCCTGTTTATGGAAAAGAGCGACGGGACGTACCATCCGGTTGTCGTCACCTTCGGTTACGGGCGCGATATCCTCTTTTTCAAGAATGCCGACCTTCTGGGGAGAATCCAGTTGAGCGGGAGCTATATCATAGGGGAGCCCGTTTCCAGAAAGAACAGCAGGATATATATGGAAGAAGAGACCCATTTCCTGGTTTCGCTGAATTTCTCGTTATTGTTCTTCTAGAGGTAATGGATTATGTCTAAACTTAAACTGTTTGCTGCTACTTTGTTTGTACTCGGCTGTATTCCTGTTTTTGCCGCCCCGTGGCTCGGGGTGACGTTCAAGAAGTCTACCTTCGAAAATCATCTAGCCCTCGATGTCAAGGGCGTGCATCCGGGTTCCGGGTGCTTTACCGCGGGGGTCGTCTCGGGTGACAAGATAATCGGTTTTGCGGGGAAGCCCCTGGCGGACATGTCGCAGATTACTTCTGTCATTGGTGGCAGCAAGGTCGGCCAGACGGTCGCCATCGAGGTGCTGCGCGAAGGCAAGAAGATTCCCATGAAAATCAAGCTGACGGAACGCCCGGACGACATCAGCAGCCTTACCGGGTCGGCAATCGGCAGCAAGATGGCGGAATTCGGCAAGAATTTTTATCAGAATGCTGACAAGCGCAAGGCCAAGCCCAAGGCGACTTTACTTGATTTCTGGGCGACATGGTGCGGTCCGTGCCGAAAGACCCTGCCTATCCTGGAAAGCATCTATGCCAAGCTGGGCAGTCAGGGCCTCGAAATCATCGGCATTGCCGACGAGGACCTGAATACGCTGAACGCCTTCTACGAACGCCAGCACCGTTCTCCGTATCCGCTGTACAGGGACGCGACCAAGGAACTGTGGCGCCGTTACGGAATCCGCTCGGTGCCGACGCTCATGCTGCTCGACAGCGAGGGCTATATCAAGGGCGTATGGAGCGGCGTACCAAACCAAAAAGCTCTTGAACAGATCGTTCAAGAGACAATGGCTCAGTAAAACTGAAGTGGCTTTGGGTTAATCCTGGCCGATCTTTTTCTGCGTGGCGAAGATTTCGTCGTACTGGCTCTTCGAGATACGCTTGTATCCGGTAGTAATGGAGCCGAATTCGTAGTAGGCGGAGTCGCCCTTGACCCTCATCACGTATTCCATGTCGAGAGAGTTCTTGCCGCGGAGCGCACCGTCAGAAACCTTCGCGGAGAGGTCGCCGTTGATGTTGCGGATGATGTAGTCGGTGCCGTTTTCGGTAAGGACCTCGAATATCATATTCGCTTCGCCTTGCCAGTAACCGACGTAGTTTGCCGGTTTGTCATCGCCACAGGCGACGAAAATGAGTGAAAAAAGAGAGAGAGCTGCAATAGTGATAATCTTCTTCATGCCCTTAAAATAGTTATTTTTTGTTTCGAAGATGAAATATTTGTACCTCGTTGCTCCGATTCTTGCGATTTTGGCGATTTTTACTGTATATTTTCTTATACAAACGAATCGGCGGCCTGTTCCGCATTATGAACCCAAGGTTCAGGAAGAAGTCATTTTCGATGCCGAGGAATACCTGCGCCAACTCAAGAAGGACCACAAGCCCTTCGGCAAGAGCGGCGTGCACAGACTCTTGCTAAAGCGCACGAGGCAGAAGGCGGGTGTGTACCTGGAGAGCCTGGAACCCGCGCTGGATACGATTGGTCTCGAGATCGTGAATGTCTACCATTCGGTAATGGGGTTCGAATATGTGCCCGTGATTACGAGCGGCAACGACTGGCCTTACCACGCAAAGAAATCCAAGCACTACGAGAACAAGGCGCTCGATTTCCGCATCAAGTTCCTGCTACCCGAAGAAAAGAAGAGCGTCGTCGAGCTTGCCACGAAGAAACTGGAAGGCCGAGCCCGCGTCATCTGGGAAAAGGGTGAGGCCGAACACCTGCACGTGGAATTACTTGATTGAGGATTGATGATTGATAATTGATAATTGAGGATTTTACATCATCCATCATCAATCATCAATTATCCATTATATGTTTCGCGTCACTTGCAGCAGCGGAACCCGACGCTCGGGTACTGGTTTTGCGGGTAGAAGCTGAACTTGCTTTCGGTGCACTGGCTTCCGTTGTTCGTATTCCAGGCACCGCCTGCCACGAGGAACATGTTCGGGTGGTCCTTGCTTGCCGAAGCGGTCCATTCCCAGAGGTTCCCGTTCATGTCGTACATGCCCCACCAGCTACGGCACTGTTCCTTGCGGCCGCTTCTCTTGGCGGCCTTGGTGTTCGTGTTGCACTTGTTCTGCTTGTAGCTGTCTCCGTAGGAATAGCGGGTCTTGTCCTTGCCTCGGCATGCGGCCTGCCATTCGTCGATAGTGCAGAGATGTTTCCCGGCCTGTTCGCAGAGGCTTACCGCCTGTTCATGGCTGACCATGTCGCGCGGATTCTCGTCGGCAGTGTTCGGGTATTCGTAGGCGTCCACGCAGACGGTTTTTGATCCGACGGGAACGGGGTAGGCGTTCTTGCCGCAGATATTGTCGCTGGCCATGTCGTATTTGGCTTCTTCCCAGGCGCTCCTGTTGCCGACGGAGTCCTCGGCCTGGAAGAATACACTTCCGGTCTTGTTGTAGTCAATGGCCTTTGAAGCCTCTTGCGGGTGCAGCGTGTCGCCGACGGAAAGGTAGGTCTTGCACTTGATTTCGTCACACTTGACCTTCAGCTTGATGGGGTCGTAGTAGCGTCCGGCGGGCGGGGTGATTTCGGCGTTGGGCGGCACCTGGTCGGCGGCGCGGATGCTGTCCTGGATTCGTTTCTTTTCGAGCGAATCGGCTCGGGCCCTTTCAATGGCGGCCAGGCTGTCCGCAATATGCTTGAGGCTGTCTTGGCGGGCCTTTTCTATGGCTGCGAGGCTGTCGCGCACGTGGCGGATGCTGTCGCGGTTCAAGACAGGCTTGGGCGTCTTGTCGACCGTGTCGAGGGCGGCAAGCGAATCGGCGATGCGGATGCTGTCGGCAATGCGCGCCGCTTCCAGTGCGGCGAGGCTGTCGGCTCTCATCTTTTCAAGGAGCTTGAGGCTGTCGAGGATATGCTTCTGGCGAATTTCCAGTTCAGTCCTTTCCTGTTCGCGCAGGGCGTCCTGTTTCATCTTGTCGAGCTGGCACTGCACAATAAAAAGGCAAAGCAGCAACAGGAACATGATGATGAGTACGGCAATGTTCCTTTTTTTGCTTTTCGAGGTATTTTTGTTACTTTGTTCGTTATTTTGGCTCATGGCAGTATAAATCGGGGTTGGACTATTCTTCGGAAGTTAGCTTTTCGCGGGTGACGACGGTGTCGTCGTGGAAAAGTTCCGCCCAATGGCGCTTGATTTCGGCTTCGAGTTCCTTGATGCTGAGCTTGCGGCGCAAGCTGTTGCGGTAGGCGATGGATATGCCGCCCGTTTCTTCGGAAACGACAATGACCATGGCGTCGCATTCGGCGGCCAAAGCCTTTGCCGCCCTGTGACGCATGCCGTAGCCCGCATCGCCTTCGATGTTGCCCGTAGGCATCGGCAGGATACAGCCCGCGGCGACAATGTTCTGGCAGTTCACCAGCACGGCACCGTCATGGAGTGCGGAATTGGGGAAAAACAATGCGCGGAGCAGGCGGGAACTGATCTTGGCGTTCAAGATTTCGCCTGTTTCTTCGTAGTTGCGGAGTCCCACGCGCTTTTCGAGAACGATCAACGCGCCGACACGGTTCTTGGCGAGGTCCTGTACGGCAGACGTGATAGATTCAGTTACTTCGTCGAGGCCGCTGGAATGGAAGAACAGCTGGCGTAAATCCGCCCTGCTTATGGACTGGCCGATGCGTGTCAGGGCGCTTCGGATTTCGGGCTGGAACAAGATGACCAATGCGACGATACCGATACCGGTGAGGTTGCTCAACAGCCAGGTGATGCTCCGGAGTTCCCACCACTGGGCGATAAGCCAGGCGAGAATCAGCAGGAGGCCGCCCACGATCATCTGCACGGCACGTGTCCCGCGGAACAGCAGGAACACGTAGTAGAGGATGATGGACACGAGGAGCACATCCAGGATGTCCGCCATTCTTACGTCAATGACGTCGAAAAGTTTAAACAGTACCATAAGACCTCAGCGCCTCCAGGTAAAGTATAGATTCTTTTGCCTCGCGGACATCGTGCACACGGATGATACTTGCGCCTCCGAGGGCCGCTACGATGCCTGCCGTGACTGTCGGGATAAGCCTGTCGCTGTTTTCGAGGCCGGGCATTTTCCCGATATAGGACTTTCTCGATGTCCCGATAAGCACCGGATAGCCGTCATTCAAGAAGGCGTCGACGGATTTCATCAGTTCGATGTTGTCCTGGGCGGTTTTTCCGAAACCGATGCCCGGATCGATGCAAATTTTCGATTTTTCTACACCCAGGGCTACCAGCTTGTCTACTTGGACGAGCAATTCTTCGCGAACTTCCTGCACCACATTTGCGTAGGGTTTGAAATCCTGTTGCATCTTGCCGAATGAACCGCGCATGTGGTTCAGGACGACAGAGGCTCCGGTATCTGCGACGGTGCCGGGCATTTCAGGATCCATGGTGCAGGCACTGATGTCGTTGATGATATGCGCGCCGAGGCGCATGCTTTCACGGGCGACCTTCGCCTTGACCGTATCTACGGAGATGTAGAATTTTCGGTTGCCCGGGTTGTCCAGGTCTTCGGAGATGTTCGAAAGCTGTGCGAGGGCTTCGACAACGGGGCATACGCGGTCGAGTTCTTCCTGTTCGCTGACAGGCTCGCTTCCCGGACGGCTGCTTTCGCCGCCGATATCGAGAATCGTCGCTCCCTGCCGCAGCAGGGATACCGCATGCTCGTATGCGGCGTCTGGCGTATTGTGCTTGCCTCCGTCAAAGAAACTGTCCGGGGTCACGTTCACGATTCCCATGACAAGAGGCATCGACTCCGTCGGGATAAGGTCGCTTCCGATTTTCCACGGCAAGGCACGGTTACTGTCCAGATAATCCTTCAGCATCAGGCTTGCGGGTCCTTCGATTCAATTTCTGCAGACGAAGAGATCCCCGCGGCTTCGGGCTTCGATACGACAGGCGTTTCGCTTGTCACCGGAGCGATTGGCGGCTGCTTGCCCGGGTCGGGCGGGGGAGTCTCTTCTTTCTTTTTCTTCTCGGCCATCTCTTCAAGAGCCTGGTACTGGCGGCTCTTCTTGGTGCCGGTGAGCTTTTCGCCCGCCATGACCTTGTCGATTTCTTCGCGGTCAAGCACTTCGAATTCGAAGAGCGCTTCGGCGAGATCCACGAGCTTGTTCTTGTTCTCTTCGAGAAGCTTGCGAGCGGCCTGGTCCATGCGCTTGATAAGCCCGTTGATGGCGTTGTCGATTTTTTCGGCCATCATCTCGGACATTTCCTTGGGCTTGCTGATTTCGCGTCCCAGGAACACTTCGCCATCGGCACGGCTGTAGCATACGGGGCCGATATCTTCGTCGAATCCCCATTCCGTGACCATCTTCCTTGCGAGTTCCGTAGCGCGCTGGATGTCGTTAGATGCTCCCGTGCTCTGGTGGTTGAAGAAGATGAGTTCGGCGAGACGGCCGGACATCATGATCATGATGCGTTCTTCGGCGTATTCGCGGCTGTAGCT
>NZ_DGUN01000021.1 GCF_002395745.1 Fibrobacter sp. UBA4309 | reverse complement strand
GAATGACGTATGAGCCGAATGACGTGCTAGGTTTGACTGCATAAGAGCTTACATCCCGACAGGGCAGCCGAGGGCGCTCAGCACGTAGGTTTCGCTTTCGCCCATGCGGTACAAGGGCAGCAGGGTTTCGTCGTCGACAAAACCGTCATCAAAGCCGCCCAGCTGAAGCTGTTCATTGATGCGGCGGCTGAACGTGGAGAATCCGGAGTCGTTCTTGGAAGGGAAATAGTACATTCTATCCATATTTTACCTCTCTTTCTAGGGGACGCACAAACGGACAAGCGTCCCCTGTGCCGCAAAATATAGATTCTAGGGAATGTCAGAAAATGACAGTGCACATTTTTTTTTCAAGGGGAGTCTAGATGGCGGGTCAAGCCCGCCATGACGTGGTAGAGAAAAAGGGCCTTTCTGAGTACAAAGTCTAGATGGCGGGTCAAGCCCGCCATGACGTTATTCAATAACCGTCGCGACGACTTCGGCGTGCCCGACCTTGTCGAGCCCGATCTTCTTGCCCGCGGCGGCGCTCAAGTCGAGGATTCGCCCGTCCACGTAGGGGCCGCGGTCGTTCACGCGCACCACCACGCTCTTGCCGTTGTCCTTGCGCACCACCTTGAGCTTGGTGCCGAAGGGCAGGCTCTTGTGGGCGCACGTCATGTCGTCCTGGTCAAAAATCTCGCCGCTCGCAGTCTTCTTGCCGTCAAAGCCCGGGCCGTAGTAGCTCGCCTCGCCCGAAATCTTCATGCCGATTTCGGCCTTCTCGTTAGACGCGTAATGCTTTTCGGGGTTGCGCACGTAGCCCTTGCGCGCACTGATACTCGCCTTGCCCGCACACCCGCCGAGCACAAGGAGCGCCACGACAAGCAGACCCCGCAACAAGGTCCCTGCCGGCCTACTCGAAATCGTACATGCTGTTGTATGTATTCTCGAGGACCTCATCTTCCATGCTCTTGACTTCGGCTTTCTTCTCTTCGGGTTTCTTGCTCAGGCTTTCGTAGTACTGCTGAGAAAGCTGGTTGATATGTTCCTCGCTCTGCTTGACGCGCTTGCGCAAACGTTCCAATGCGGCATCGGTGTCGTTGTTGCGGCGGGCGTTGACATACTGCGACGCCTGGCGACCCCAGGGAGTCGAGCTGTGCTTCGAAGCCAGTTCGCGGTACACGTTCATCGCGCTGTCCACGCGTTCCGGGCTCATCTGGAAATAGATTGCCTTCATGTAGAGCGCCTGCACGCCCGTTTCGGTATCGGGGAATTCGCGGTACAGGCTGTCGAAGGCGTTAAAGGCCTCGGCATAGGCGGAATCCACCTGTTCCATCTGGTCCGGCGGCATCTCGGAGGCGATTGTCCAGAGGCTTTCGGCCTGCAGGTAGCGTTCCTTCGCCACGTCTTCGCGCGTCTGCGCCGTCACGCGCATGCCCAGGTTCGCCTGGGCCTGCTTCGCGTACTCGGTATTCGGGTACTTCTCGATGATTTCCTTGTAGAGTTCCTCGGCCTTGTCCTCGTCGCCCTTGAACTCGTCGTATATAAACGCCCTCGCGTACGTCGCGCGCATCAGGCGGGCCGTATCCTGGGAGTTCTGCTCGATAATCGCATCCAGGCGTTTCACGGCGCTGTCCACTTCCGAAAGCTTGAACAGGAACAGTTCCGCAATCTGGAACTCGTTGCTGAAGAAGTTGTTCACGTTGGGAATGGAATCCTTGCGGGCGTCGTCGTTCATCTTGCGGAGGGCAAGCAAGCGCTTGAGCGCATCGCGGCGGTCACGACTCTTCTGGCCGTACTCGCTGATAGCCCTCGCGTAGAAGCTGCTGTCGTAGTACACGATAGCCTGCTCGTAGTTCATCGTCTTGGTCTGCTCGTAGTCACCCAGGTTGAAGTAGCTGCGGCAGGAGTGTTCCGTGCGCGGGTAGTCGGAATTCACCTTCTGCAGCACGACAAAGGCATCGGCGTAGCGTTCCGCCATGAGCATGATCTCGCCTATTCGCACCAGGTAGAACGGCTGCTGTTTCTCGTAGTCGGCGACCTTGTACAGCGCCTTGTACTCGTCGGCGGCCTTCAGGTATTCCTTCTTGTTCACCAGGCATTCCGCGGCCTGTTCGCCGGCGGTCTGCTTCTCGCGCACGTTCAGCAGCTCGATTTCCTTGGCGGTGTAGTGCTCGCGGGACTTGTCCCAATTCTCTTTCTTAAAGTAGAGGCCCGCCAGGCGGAAATGCGCCTTGCCGCGCATGAAGGGCGAACCCGAAGTATCGGCGAGCACGGCTTCCAGGGCGGCTATGGCCTGGTCAGGGAATTCCGACTTCTCGTCAAGCAGCGAAAGAAGGTTCAGCCCCTGGAAATAGTAGGGGTGCTTCTTGTCCGAAATCACCGGTTCCAGGGCAAAACGGCTGATATTGAACTCGTTGTTGCGGTAGAGGCAGTAGGCGCGCTGGTATTCCACGGCACGCATGGAATCGTAGTCGGCAAAGTAGCGTTCGTATTCATCGTACTTGATAATGGCCTTGCCCCATTCCCCCTTGTGGCGGAAAGATTCGCCAATCAGGAACACCGCCTCGGCGGTGCGCTTGCGGTTCTTGGGGAATCGTTCCAGAACGCGGGAGCCCTTCTCGATGACCTTGTCGTACTTGAGGCGTTCATCGGGACCGGGGAGACTCGCCGTCTCGTCGGGGATGCTGTCCAGGCGTGCCTCGCGCAATTCCGTAGCCTCGTCATAGAGGCGTTCCGCATTGAACATGTGGTTCAGGTATGCACAGCAGGTACAGCCCTCGAAAAAGAGGACCACGGCCGCAAGCATAATGTAGCGGAACATACGCATCGCTGTAAAGATACAAAAATGCGGGGAACGAAGTGCGTGATGTGGGGTGTGGGATGACTCGGGAAATGTCCAAGGACGACTCAGAACGAGACAACCTAGTACTCGTTCAAGTACGGGATATAGTCGCAAAGCTTAAGGCCCGGAACAAGCGCGGACTTGTCAAAGCGCACCATGCGGACTTCGGCGGGTTTCCCGACAAAGCGGGCCAGAATCTCGAAGTTGTCCTGCGTTTCCCAGACCGCGGCATCGATGACGTTGCCGTCACCGCAGTCGGTTTCGCCGGTGCTGTTGCCGATTCCCGAGATGCGCGAGTTCTGCTTCAGCAGGCGCGTGAAGACTTCGGGGGCTATGCCCAGGTGGTGCCCCGCCGTCGAAGAATCGAATACGGACACGTGGACTTCGCGGAAATGGTTCAGCGAATCGAACACGATGGTATAGGTATGCTTGTAGGGCGGTTCGTAGAAGGATTCCTGCCACACGTTCGCCTTGACCGGGCGGAAATTGCCCACGGCGTATTTCTTGAAGAACTCGCCGGGCGTCGCACCGTAGCGGACAAGGTAATGGCCGAGCATCGTGGTAAAGTCGTGCTTTGTCGCAGGGCCCATAGCTCCGCGCAAGCTGTCGACGGCTCGGCTCAGGTTTTCGGCAAGGCCGCTGTTCTGGGCTACCGGCGCAGGCTTGGTCACGTTCGATTCCTGGATGCGCTGCTGGATATCCGGATATTCCGGATCGCGGTTCAAGATTTCGCGGAACTGTATACGGGCGCGGTCGAACTCACGTCCCTTGAGAAGGGCGAGCCCGAGCGCTTCGCGCAGCGGAAGGTTCTCGGGGTATTTCTCCACGAGCGGTTCCAGGATGTCGCAGGCGACCTGGGCCCTGTCCTTGGGCGAAAGCGTCACGCCGGAACCCGTGCCCGGAGGGGATTTTTCGCCGAGGGAGGCAAGCGCCGTAGACGCCTTGGCAAAATCCGGACGGAATGCCAGAATCCTGTGGTAGAGCTTTTCGGCGGAATCGAAACGGCCCTGGTATTCCATGAGGTAGCCCTGCAGCAGCAGGAGTTCTACGTTGGCGGGATACTGCGACAGGGCGTATTCCACCAGGGATGCGCTGCTGTCGAGCAGGCCCTGGTCGTGATAGAGCTGCGCCATCAGTTCGTAGGTGCGCGGGTCGGCTCCCAGAGAAAGGCTTATGGCCGCATGGCATTCGTTGCCGGCCTGGGCGAGACGTCCGTCTTCTTTGAGGAGGCGGGCAAACCAAAGGCGGGCCTCGTAAAGCGAAGGGGCCTTCTCTGTCGCCACGCGGGCGAGCTGCAGGGCGAGCGAGGTGTTGCCGGCCAGGTAGGCCTTGCGGCTATCCAGGTAAGACGAGAGCCCGGTATTCGGGAACTGCGCCTGGAGCCTCATGTCCAGGATTCTCATGCGTTCCTTGGCGGGTTCGTCCAGGGAATCCATTTCGAACAAAGTATTTTCCTCGTTCCAGGCGGCCCACAGAAGCGCCGGGTAGACCTGGACAACGGCCTCGAGAATCTCGTATGCGGCCTGCGTGTTGCCGCCACGGAAAAGTTCGACGGCACGACGCAGTTCGGCCTGGGTCTGCACGGGGACTTCCGAAAAACCGGCCATGAGGTCGGGAGCATCGCCCTGGACAAAGGAACTGCCGGCCGGAAGGCCGAACGGCACCGCCTCGACAGAAACCTTGGACGGGCCATAATCTTCGTAAAGCCGGAAAGCGCCAAACGAAATCAGCATCCCGACGCAGAGGATCAGGAACAGGTAGGCGGCCTTGCGCGCAAAAACTGTCGAGCTCATCATCAGAGCTCCAGGAAATCAGCGAGTTTTTCTTTGTGTTCCTTGCTCTTCTGTAAACGGCGCAAGGTCTTGTTCTTGATCTGGCGGACGCGTTCGCGACTGAGGCGCAGGTCTTCGCCGATATCCTTGAGCGTCGTGTCTTCGACGGTGTCGAGGCCATAGAACATGCGGAGGATTTCTTCTTCGCGGCGCGGAAGCGAGGCCAGGGTTTCCTGGATGAGCTTCTTGCGTTCTTCCTTTTCCATGTCGTCGTCCTGGTTGCCGTCGGAACCGAGGACATCCATGAGGGTGCTTACGGAGTCGGCAGAGGAACTGGCGTCGTCGCCAATCGGCGCATCGAGGGAAATATCCACGATCTTTTCCATCACCTCGACGATATCCTTCTCGTACGGGGCGAATTCTTCCATAGAAATAGTCTTGTCGTAGTCGCCGCCGTTGAGCATGAGCGCGCGCTTGAAGCGGTTCACGAGGGCGAGCTTGTTCGGGGGAATCCGGACCGCCCCCACCTGTTCAAACAGGGCTTTCTGGATAGACTGGCGGATCCACCACACGGCGTAGCTGATGAACTTGACATCCTTGTCCATGTCGAAACGCTTGGCAGCCTTGAAAAGGCCGAGGTTTCCCTCGTTGATCAAGTCGAGCAGGGCGAGGCCGCGGCCCTGGTACTTGCGGGCCACACTGACCACGAAGCGGAGGTTACCGCGGATAAGGCGCTGGAGAGCGGACTTGCGAATCTCTTCCGTTTCGCCTTTCTTGATAATCGTAAGCAACGCCGACTCCTCTTGCGGAGACAGCGTCGGGTATCGATTCAGGTCGCGAAAATAAAGCGCTTCGTTAAAATCACTCATAACCTTTACACCTATCAATCCACCTTAGCAATAAACTTCGGTCAAACAAATATGGTTTTTTACACCTTTTTCGTCAATTCTCTCAATTTATCGTAAGGGTAAATTCCCGAATTGTGACCATCGCTAAAGGTAAGCCCTGCCGCATACCGACCGATGGACTGTATTTTGACAAGAGTTATATCCGCCGGAACCGTCGATTCGTCCAACAATTTTTCTCCGGAGTGTTCATCGACACACAGTGCGCACGGACAAGCCAACCGGAGTTCGCGGACCGGGCAAGTCCCGCGCGTACCGTCGTTCCATTCGAACCCGAGGCGGCCGTCGTTTGTCCTAAATATTTTCTTCGGCTGAATCATGCGTCCTCCACCGGAAGTTCTTCGAACCCGTAGTTGAAACTCTTGAGCACGCCGTCGCCCTCGCTCGCGAACATCGAAAGTGTGCGCACCGTGGCGTCGGCGGCCTGCATAAAGGCCTTGGCCGATTCGGAATTCGGGTAACGCAGCACGGCAGGAGTCCCTTCGTCACCGCAGCCCGCCACCGCAGGTTCCAGCGGCACCTTCGCAATCAGGGGAACTCCCCAGCTCTTGGCGATACGTTCGCCGCCGCCTTCGCGGAATATGTTGTGGTGCTTGCCGCACTGGTCGCAAATAAAGTAGCTCATGTTCTCGACCACGCCCACCACGGGCACGCCCACGCTGTCAAACATGGCAAGCCCCTTGCGGCAGTCGGCGAGCGCCACCTCTTGCGGGGTCGTCACCACCACGGCACCGGCCATGGGGCAGTTCTGCGTGAGCGTGAGCTGGATATCGCCCGTTCCCGGAGGGAAATCCACCAGCAGGTAGTCGAGCTTGCCCCAGCGCACGTGATGGATAAAGTGCTGGATCATCTGCGAAACCATCGGGCCACGCCAGATGGTCGCCTTGTCGCTATCGGCGAACATGCACATGCTCACGATGCTGATGCCGCCCTTCGCCTCGACGGGCGCGATCGTATTGTCGTCAAAGACCTCGGGAGCCTTGTCGATGCCGAACATGAGTCCCATGCTCGGGCCGTAAATGTCGGCGTCGAGGATTCCCACACGGGCTCCGGAGAGGCTGAGCGCCATGGCGAGGTTCGCCGTCACCGTCGACTTGCCGACGCCGCCCTTTCCGCTCGCTACCGCGACCACGTGCGCGACTTCACCCAGGTAAGAAACCTTCGGCGCCTGCGCCGCCGTACCGCCGTCGCCCACCCGGCCCTGCGCGGTAAACGTCACGTCTACCTGGCTTGCGCCGAGCGACTTCACGATTGCGATGCACTGGTCCTTGAACTGGTCGCGGATAGGGCATGCGGGAGTCGTGAGGCGCAAGTCAAAACTCACCTTGTCGCCGTCGATTTTCAGGTTCTGGACAAAGTTCAGTTCCACGATGTTCTTGTGCAGGTCCGGGTCCTGGACCGCCCGCAAGGCATTCAATATGTTCTGTTCGTTCAGTTGCATTTGCAGTGATTAGTAAACAGTGGTTAGTGGTTAGGATTTCACATGGAAAATTTAGGCATCCGCAACAGGTGCGTCATGCAGGGGGGCCATTCCTCTTCGTAGTGGCTCACGAGAATGATCGTCGTCTCTGTCGAAAGCAGTTGCAACAGGTTGAAAATCTTTTCGCGGTAGCCGCCCTGCAAGCCCTGCGTAGGCTCGTCGAGCAGCAGCACCTTGGGCGGACGGATGGCGGCACGCGCCATGAGGATTACGCGCTTGTCTATCGGCGAAAGGTTGCGGAACCGCGCATGGACATCTTCAAAGCCCAGGTATTCCAGCCAGGACTTCGCCTTCGCGCGTTCTTCCCATGTAGTATTCTCCGCCCTGCAAAGATTCCCGGTAAAACCCGTGCACAGGACTTCCGAAAGGTCCAGGTCTTCGCGGTACTGGAGTGCGAGCTCCGGCGAGAAGAAACCGAGTTTCGCCTTGTGGTCCCAGATGTTGAGGCCATGCCCCGGATGTTCTCCTAACAAAGTAATGTCGTTCTTGTATATCTGCGGATGGTCCGCCGTCAAAAGTCCGAGCAGCGTACTCTTGCCTGCACCGTTCTCGCCCATTACCGCCCAGTGTTCGCCCTTGCGCACCGTCCAGTTGAGGTTCTTGAGCACGGTCGTGTCGCCGAATTGGACGTTGACGTTCTTGAGATCAAAGAGAATTTTGCCTTCAGTGTCATTCTGAGCCCGTTCGACAGGCTCAGGGTAAACTCCGCCATTAGGCGAAGTCGAGGAATCCAGTACTGGATCCTTCACTCCGTTCAGGATGACGATTTCGTAATCCTTCAATTCCTTCTTCGTGAACTTGGGCTTCGCGGCGGCACTCGGCAATTCGCCCGCATACTGCGTAAACGTCTTGTCGGCATACACGAACGCCGGGATTTCGGGCAACAGTTCGTCTTCGCGCGCCAAGCGCACCGCAAGCTTCACTCCCGGACGCTTCGCGAGGTCCACCACGCTTGCGACCAGGTGACTGCGGTATTCCGGATCGAGTCCCCCGAACAGGTCGTTGAAATAAATCCACTCCGGCTTTTCCATCCACATGCGCGCCAGCAATACGCGGCGCAGTTCGCCGTTCGAAAGGCTCAGGAGCGTACGGTCAAGCACCTCGGCAGAAAGTTCCGCAATCGAGAGCGCGTCATCCAGTTTTTCCGGGTCGGTTTCGGGCCACGCCATATCGTCGATATAGCGGTCCGTCTGCAAAAAGAACTTCTTGTTCAGAAGCAGGTTCTTCACCAGCGGTGCCTCGGAATCGTGGAGGCTTATAAAGCGCTGCTGGAAAAACGGAGCGAGCGCATGCTGGATTTTCCGCTGCATCGCTTCCGACATGGTGGAGACATTTTGTTGCTGGTTCAAAAAATGGGTAATGACCCTATCCAGGTCCTCGCCCTCGGTGCTAAAGATCTGCACCTGCGGAAACATCTCGATTAAGGCCTCAAAACGCTTGAATTCCATGTGGGCAAATGTAGAAACTTAAATGCAAAAAGTCCCGTCCCGGTTTACACCGGGACGGGACTGGGAGTGTGGATGAAAAAAAATTCTAGAACTTGCTGAAGAAATCCCAAGTGGTCTCGGGCACCCAGGACTTCTGCTGGCCCGGATCCTTGTGGTCCCAGATGTGACCGCCACTCTGCGTGCACCAGCGAACCGGGAAGCGTTCTTCGACCGTCGTGTAATCGTAGCACTTGTGGGCGGAATTGCGCGGAGCTTCTTCGGCACGTTCATTCTTCGCCTTGCCACCTTCGGAGTTGAGCGTCAAGATGATATCGCGTGCAGCGCGGCCCATCTCCGGAGTGCAGAGGTTATCGTCGAGGCCAAGCACGCCCATCCAGCCGATGCCCTTGTTCTGGCGCTGCGGGAGCCAAATGTTGCGTTCGGCAGTCTCGTATACGGCAACGGCGCGGAGCACGTCCTGGTGATTCCAGGAGAGGCCATTGCTGAACATGGAGCCGTAGCTGAAGCCCGTAGAGAACACGCGGCTCGAGTCAATGCAGAAGTTGCCTTCGAGATAAGCAAGAAGTTCATCGAAAAGCGTGTAGTCATCCTGGGCCCACGGGGCCTGGTTTCCGTTGCCTTCGGGAGCCACGAAGATGGCCGTTTCGTTCTTGTCGAGGGGCTTGAGGCCGTAGTAGCCTTCGTCCTGTACACCGCCGGCCCAGCCGCCCATGCACTGCATGCCGAAAATGAGTTTGTACGGTTTGTTCTTGTCGTAGCTCTTAGGGATATCGATACGCACGGTACGCGTGCCCTTGCTCCACTTGAATTCGATGTAGGGCTTGTCGCCGCGGTACTTGTAGTCGAGGCGGGTATCCTTGCCGCAACCGCTAGAAGGAACCGGATCGTTCTTGAGTCCCCAACCATAGGCGTACTGCGAAGCGACCACCGTTTTCTTGAGCTTGAGCGCAAGCGTCGTATCGAGATTGTTGAGCTTGACGTTGAGCGTATCGAATCCGGCGGCAATCACGCGCAGGTCATCGGAATCGCCGACCTTCAGGAGAGCCTTCGCGTTCGTCTTTTCGCCGAAGGCGGCCGCAAAGCTGCCGTCGGCCGTGAACTTGAAATTCTGCTGAGCGCTACCCACACGGACGCGGGCAAAATACACACCCTTCGCACGGACAGAGGCATTCATGTCGACCGTACCCGAGCCGTACAGGGTTTCGTTGAGCAGGCGGTTGCCCACCATGTCAAAGATTTGCACCTGGACCGGCCCGCTAGAACTCTGCGAGAACGAAAGCACGCCTTTGTTTACGGAGAGGTAACCCAGCGAAGAACGCTGCAGAGCAATGGCTTCCGAACCGCCCTCGCAACCCGGAGTGCCAGCAACGCACGGTTCGCCCTGGCCAAGGGAATCGCCCGGGGTAACGGGATCATCCTGATGGAATGTAAAGGCGCCCGACGCATCGGTCTTTGTCTGGAGCCCTTTCTGGACCAACGCCACCGAGGCGCCGCTCACTGCAGCGCCCTTTTCATCGGTCACTTTTCCGTTCAGGGTGAATGCACTTGCCGAAATGGCCATTGCAAGGCCAAAAGACATACCAGTATACAGTATTCGTTTCATACCAAACATCCTCTTTTTGTACTATAAAGATATATCCTCCATCGTGACACCGCTCACATCCAAATTCAAAAGCCATGGATAATAAGTCCACGGGCATTTGTTTACAAAATCCGTCAAAAAAAACTTATTTTTGGGGTAGAATGGACGAAAAACTGCAAAAAGCGATTGACGGAAACCGCCTTACCATGGCGGAAGCGCTCGACATATTGAAGAACGCCCCATGGACAGAAGTGGCCGAAGCCGCCGACAAGGTGCGCAAACGCATGCATCCCGAAAACAAGGTGGGCTATACCGCCTTCCGTATAGTGAACTATACGAACGTCTGCGAAATCACCTGCAGTTTTTGCAGTTTTTGCAGGCCCGCCAAGAGCCCCGAAGCCTACGTACTTACTTTAGACGAAATCCGCCAGAAAACAATCGAGGCCAAGGCGAAAGGCGCCGACCAGATTTTTTTGCAGGGCGGAGTCAACAAGGATATCCCGCTCAGCTACTACACCGACGTGCTCAAGATGCTCACCCACGAAATGGGCGTGAAGGTGCGCGGTTTTTCGCCGGTGGAACTCGTGCGCATTGCGGAATTCAACAAGATTACCTTGGACGAACTGCTCGACATTTTAAAGGAAGCCGGACTAACGTCCGTGCCGGGCGCCGGCGCCGAAATCCTCTCCGACCGCATGCGGCAACTGCTGTCGCCTAAAAAACTCCCCGCACGGCAATGGTGCGACACCCTCGCCGCCTGCCACAAGAAGGGACTCCCCGGCAGCGCGAACATCGTATTCGGCAGCGTCGAGACTCCCGAAGAAATCGTCGAGCACCTCGAATACGTGCGTGCCACGCAGGATATCGCCCAGGGATTCAAGAGTTTCGTGGTATGGACGTTCCAGCCGCAAACGGACAAGTTCCCCATCCGGCATGTTCGCGGCGACGAATACCTCAAGCTGCTCGCGCTCAGCCGCCTGTACCTCGACAACATCCCGCATATCGAAGTATCGTTACTCGGGATGGGCCGTTCCCTCGGCGAACTCGGGCTGCACTGCGGCGCCGACGACATCAACAGTATCGTCATCGAAGAAAACGTGCTGCAGAGCCAGGGCCTCACGAGCATCGAAGAGGCCGAAAAATTCATCCGCGACGCGGGATTCGTACCTTACCGCCGCAGCCTGAATTTCGATTTCGTCCCCAAGGGCTAAACTATTTTTTCTCTTCCGATTCCGCGGCCTTTTCCACAGTTTTCTGCAGGTCTTCGTCGGGTATTTAGCTTCTCCCGTAAAAATATGTTTATAGACAATTCATCCATAAACATGCGTTCCGACCGTGCGACATAAATTATGTAGCAGTATAGATTAGCTTGTAACGGGTTTTTTGGGGGAAAGGAGAACTCATGAAAACATACAAGCTAGCTTCAGCGGCTTGCCTTTTGGCATTCTGCGGCATGGCATCCGCATACACCGTATCGGGCACCGTTTCCGACGAGCAGGGCAAAGCCCTCAACGGCGTCGCCGTCAACCTCGTGAAAGAGGGCAAGTCCACAACGACCGACAGCCAGGGCAAATTCACCATCCACGAAGACGAACAGTCCGACGCAATCCGCTCCGCAAGCGCCCCCGGATTCATCGGTATCAACGACGGCGTCCTCACCTACGCGCAGAGCAGCGGCAAGCCCGTGCAGGTGAAAATCTTCAACGCGCTCGGCAACCAGGTGTTCGCGCAGACGCTCTACGGTTCCGGCCAGGTGGACCTTTCCAGCGGCATCAAGGCCAAGGGCACGTATTTCGCGCAGGTCACCATGGGCAGCGCCAAGCAGACCGTCCGCTTCGAAGGCCGCGCCCTCCTCAAGGAAGTGCAGCAGGGCGAAGCCATCCGCTTCGTGGCAGAGGGCTTCGACACGCTCACGGTACCGCTCGGCACGCTCGACACCACGCTCAACGTGAAACTCAAGGCGACCGCTCCGCAGTTCAAGTTCGGCTACGCGCTCAAGAACGACCCCACGCCCAGCAAGGGCTGCGGCTCCAATTCCAAGCTGCAAAAGGTCAAGAGCGTCGAGAACGGCGACCAGTTCCAGATCCGGGTAGGCAGCGACAACCGTACCTACTTCGTCACCCTGCCCAAGAACTACGACAACAAAAAGCCGCACAAGGTGCTATTCGCGCTGCACTGCTACGGCAGCAAAGGCGAAGACTTTGTGCACCACGACCCCGACTACGACCACCCCACGCCTTACTACGGCCAGCAGGTGCTCGACAAGAATGGTGACTACATCTTTGTCTCTCTCGATGCGATTGGAGGCCTATGGAGCAAGGGCCAGGCCGACCACGACTTCTTCGCCCAGACACTCACCACCCTGAACGAGAACTACTGTATCGACACGAGCCGCGTGTTCATCACCGGGTTCAGCTACGGAGCCATGTTCAGCTACTCGCTGATGCAGGACATGCAGAGCCGGGTCCGCGCAGCGGCCACCTACGCCGTGGCCGACTACAACATCTGGCTGCCCGAGGGTAACGCGATGAAGAACCTGCCCGTCGCCTGGATGAACGTGCACGGCGTGAACGACGACCGTTGCAATTACGACCGTGCAAAGAACAGCGCCCTTCCGCGCATCCTCAAGCGTAACGGCAAGGCCGACGCGAACGGCGACTTCACCGACGCGAGCAGCGAAAAGCCGCAGGAAATCAGCGGGAACACCGGCCACGTGTGCTACGACTTCAAGAATGTGGACGAACGCTTCCCCGTCAAGTGGTGCAGCTGGCCCGGAAACCACCAGTGGACCGCCCACGACACGGGCAACATGAGCATCGGCTGGAACTGGGAACAAACCTGGGTCCCCGAAGAAGTCCATAAGTTCTTCGAGCAGTTCTAGCCAACGTCATAACAAAAAAAATACCGGTAGGCCCGTAGGCTTTACCGGTAATTTCTTTTTAGAGAGAGTTCTAATGCCTTGGCTGGCAATCAGTTAGGCACGCTTGGCGTGCTTTCTGAAGCTCTTGACCAGGAGGGCGGCGAGAATGCAGTACATTTTTGTCCTTTTATCGTTTATTTTTGCTTTTTATCGCCATTTTCAAAACGGCGAGCCAATATTAACAATTTTTTACTAACGCTGCAAGGGTAAAAAATATATATATTTAATATTTTACCCCTTTTTGATCCGGCTTTTCGGCAGCAGTCCCGAAAGACAAGCGGGGCCCGGAGCGAGTGGTCGGCACCCCGAAAAATTGGTAAATTTGTGGGTATGAAACGAACCCTGCTGTTTTGCCTGACTTTATCTGCACTTGTTTTCGCCCGACCGTCCCTCCAGATAGACAGGGAACGGATTGAAGCGGGCCAGACTTTCGGTCTGCAGCTTGTGATTCCTATCCAGGAACTCCCCGCAGAAAGAGGCGTCCCGCAACTGGAAACGCGCAACGGGTTTACGCTCATGGGCTTAGACAGTTCCGACCAGGTCATGCGCCCCAGCATGGAAGACATGTTCAACTCCTTTTTCGGAGGCGGTGGCGGCAGCTACAAGGCCAGGATCTACAATTTCAAGATCCGCGCCCCTAAAAAGACCGGCCAGATAGACGTAGGCCAGATGACCTGGGAAATCGGCGGCCAGGTCCAGAACATCAGCAGCAAGATTCCCGTGAGCGTGCAGCGCGCCTATGCCGACGACGCCCTCGCCGTTTCGCTCACGCCCAGCAAAAAATCCATCTACGAAGGCGAGCAGTTCTACGTCACCCTCGGTTTCCACACCTACGAGCACTTCGAAGGCGGCCTCCAGGCCACCGACATGAGCACCGGCAACGACTTCATAGTCCACCGCAGCGACCTCAACAACATGGAATTCAAGCCCGTGGAAGGTAGCCGCCGCGAGATGCAGGCCAGCGCCAAGTTCGCCTGGCTCAGCCCCACCAAGAGCGGCAACCTGCAGATTCCGCCGTTCAAGTTCAAGTATACCAAGCGCGGCGAGCCGAAGATCGTCGAAGAAAAGAAGCAGATGGGCGGCATGTCGTTCTCCAGCCGCAGCATCAAGCAGGAATCCGTCGAGGCCGAGGCGACCTCCCCCACGATCAACATCACCGTAAAGCCACTCCCCGCCGAAGGCAAGCCCGAAAACTTCTCGGGCATGGTGGGCGACTACAAGTTTACCGCCGAATTCGACCGCACGAACCTGAAGGTCGGCGAAGCGCTCACGCTTTCCATTAACATCAGGGGCGACGGAACACCCGGCACCATCACCGATCCCAAGCTCCCCGATTTCGGCGAGTTCCGCTCCGTTCCTCCCGAAAACAACATTTCCAAGAAGATTGCCGGTAGCAAGGTCATCACCTCGAAAGAAATCAGGGTGTTCCTCTATCCCAAAAAGAAGGGTTCCTTCTCCATTCCCGAAATCAGCTACAGCTGGTTCAACCCGGCCAAGAAAAAATACGAAACTGCGACGGCGGGCCCCTGGACTATCGATGTCGAAAAGGGAGATGCCTCCGCCGAAGCGGTTTTCCAGACGCCTGCCGCCACCGCAGGCCCCGCCGCCGTGCAAAAGCAGGAAATCGAGTCCCTCGGTTCCGACATCCGCCATATCCATTCCCTCAAGGACGTCGGCGAATCTGCCGAGCCCTACAAGAGCGCAATCTTCTGGATCATCTTTGCCGCGGCCATCCCGTTCTACCTTGTCGTGAACTTCGAGATTACCCGCCGCCGCAAGCGCAGCAACAACGCCGCGCTTATCCGCAAGGGCAAGGCCAACAAGATGCTCAAGAACCGCTTTGCCAGCGCCCGCGAGGCCCTGAAGAACGGCGATGCCAAGGCTTTGTTCGCCGCGCTCGAAAACGGACTCATCGATTACCTGAGCGACATGACCAACCTGGAATTCAAGGGCATGACGCGCCCGCAGATGAAGGACGAACTCGCAAGGCTCGGAGTGAACGGAGAAACGATTACGGCTATTGACAGCTGGCTCGAAAAGTGCGCCTTCGCGCGGTTCGCACCGGTCAACCCGACCACGGACGAGCAGAAGAAAATGCTGGCCGACATCGAAAAGCTTTGCGGGGGACTGGATATTTAATTGATAATTGATGATTGATAATGGATGATGGATCTATGAAAAAAGTTTTGTTTATCTTATTTGCAATCGCGATGGCGTTCGGGTCGGCAAATGCCGACGAAAAGTGCGCGGGAATCGAGGCAGGCGCCAAGGCCTACCAATCCAGCGATTTCGAACGCGCCGTCGACGAATGGAGAACTTGCGTCGACAACGGCATCGTGAATGCCGACCTCTACTACAACCTGGGCAACGCCTATTTCCGCAGCGGCAAGATCGGATTCGCCATTTACTACTACCGCTCTGCGCTCAAGCTTCGCCCCAATGACGAAGATATCCAGCACAACCTCAAGTTCGCGCAGGCGATGACCCGCGACAAGGTGGACGAAGACGGCGAAGAAAACCCGATTCTTTCCGGGCTCTTCAAGGCGCACCACGCGCTTTCGCTCCGCTCGCAGCTGTTTACCCTGCTCGGCATTTTCTGGATTGTCGCGTTCGTCGCTATCGCCAGGCGCCTTTCTGCCAGCGAACGAATCAAGAATATCCTCATCGGAGTTCTTTTTGTGCTTTCCAGCGCATTCGCGGTTATCGGCATGAGCGCCGGCTACAAGATTTTTGTCGCCGAAACGGAAATTACGGGTGTCGTCACGGCCAAGGACGCCGATGTCACCAGCGCTCCCGACGACAGGTCACAGACACTCAACACGCTTTCGGAAGGCACTGCCTTCGAAGTGATTTCGGAGCAGCCACCCTTTGTCGAGATTCGCCTTGGCGAAAAGGTAAAGGGATTCGTGAAGCTCTCCGAAGTCGGAATTGTCAAGTAGCGTTGACGGAGTGGTGTGAGGTATGGGGTTAATTGATAATTGATAATTGATAATTGATGATGGGTGATGGTCGCGGTTACCGAGTCATCCCCCGAGAAAAACGAGGGGGGTACCATCACTCTTGTACAAGCGCCTGTATGAAAGTGATGGATCCTCGCGTAGCGAGGATGACTCCCCACATTTCACACTCCACATTCCACATCACACATTGCGGCGTAGCCGCGGTTAGTTGAAGCGCAGCATCAGCGCGATTTCGAACTGCAGTATCTGCCGCAGGTGCGGCGTTTCGTCGTCCAGCTTCTCGTGAATCTGGCGATATTCGATGTAGCTGCTCATCGAGGCGATCTTGTTGAACTGGTAGCCGGCACTCGGGCGGACAAACCATTCGTGCGTGCGGGACGGAACCGTACGGTCGGTCAGCGACAGTTCAGGATTGTATGCCGTCGGCTGCCAATCGCCAAAGTCCCACTGCTTGAACACGCCGTCCGTGCCGCTGTTCTTGTTCCACATGTCGTATCCCGGCGCGGGGTCGTATTCCTTGCGGATAGTCTTGTTGTAGTCGTAACCGGCAGTGAACTTCAGGTCCAGATCGTTTTCGAGCTTGAAGTACCACTTGAAGAAATGGAAGCCGCGCTTGAGCTTGAGCGGGTACGATATCGAGAAATCGTCGCCAATATTGAACAGGAAATCGTTATACAGGGACGTATGGATCCACGGAGTATCCCAGAAGTAGTCCGAGGTATCCTTGACGTTGCCCGCAGAATCGGGCCAGCAAGTGAGACCGATGACTTCTTCTTTCGGCCTGCGGTCTGTCGACTCGATTTTCATGCGGACGCTGTTCTCGATACGGATATTCTTTTGCGTCAGGAACGTAAGGCGGATAAGCGGGTTGAAGTTCAGCTGGTCGCTCCAGGTATCTTCGGCGCTCTGGAACGGGCGTACCGTAGTCGTCCTGGTAAAGTCGAAGCGGTGCGCGGCGCTCACGCTCCTGAAGCTGTTGAGGAACGATACCCTCTGCGCGAAGTTCGGCACGGTGATGCCGATGCCGAATCGCGGCCACATGGTAGTCGTATCGATATAGAGCGGGTATTCGCGGGACTGCGAGAATTCCTCTTTCCACTGCAGGTCGCCCGTAACGCCGATATCCCAGATAGGCAGCGTGACTCCCGTACCGATCTGGAACTGGCGGCTCACGGAATGGCGGAAGTTGCCCTGGTAGACAAGCGTATCCACGTGGCGGTTCCTGTACTGGGCGAAATCCGTGAAATCGTCGCGATGGTCGAGTCCCATGTCGCCCGAAACGATATTCCAGAATCCCCTGTTGCGGTAGCCGTTGCCGATACCGAGGCCGTACAGGTAATATTCGAACGGAGTCACGTTCTGTTCTTCGTACAGCTGGGCTAGCGTGAAGTTCTCGCCGACGGTGTTGGTCGTCGTATTCCAGCTGAAGCGGATTTCACGCCATTTCACCTTGTCGAAGGCGCGGGCGATCACGTTGTCCTTGCCGAAGGAATTCGCGAGATCGAGAATCTTGAAGGTCGGGGTGAACTCGAAACGGTTCGTCTGCGAAATCGTCCAGAAGTTCTTCTCGATGCTGGTCTCGTCATAGAAACTGAAATCGTCCGGAATCGTCTTCTGCTGCGTAAAGTCAGAGGAGAACGACGTGTTGAACGGCATGAACGGGATAAGGCGCGGGTTGAAGTTGATCTTGAACTGCTGGCTACGGGCGCGTTCGTTGCGCAAGATACCGTAGGCGCGGCCATACTCGCGAGAACCGACGCTATCCACCTTGTAGAACGCCGTGCTGTCGTAAAGGATCTTGTAGGAATCCGGATTCTGCATGTCGATGGCCATCGTATCGCCATTGGCGTTCACGCGGGGAATCGTGTCGTAAGGAATAACCACGAGACTGTCGCGGGATACGTACACCTTGCGGTCGGTATGGTCGTAGTCGAACACGACATCGCTGGCAAAGAGTCCGCCATCGTCCGGGCTAAAGAAGTTCTCCTTGACAAACGCCTCGCGGTCGCCGCCACCGAACATGTCACGCTTGATGTTCAAGGAATAGCTCGTAGAAAGGAACGAGAGCACATTCCAGCGCAAGTTCAACTTGTGCGTCAAGTCGGCAGTATAGGTGACCACCTTGTCCACCTGCGGTTCCACATAGTCCGGATCCCTGTCCTGGTCCACATGGCGTATGTAGGTAAAGTCGAAGAGCGTCAAGTCGAACGTCTGGGGCCACGGTTCGAATTCCGTCTTGGCGATTGCCTTCACAAAGGAATACTCGCTCTTGGCAAGGGCATCGAAGGGACGCAGCTTGAACATCGTGAACGTACCCAGCTTATACTCGAGTATCGTATGGTAAGAATACGTGGAGTCGGCACTGGTCGTGGCTCGGCCTTCTGTCTGGCTGTAAGAGTAGCTCACTGCGGGGCGTTCCAGCAACACCTGCGAAAGCACCTCGCCCAGCTTGGTATCGGCAGCGGTATAGTCCTTGCTGTAGCTGATACTGAACGACTTTGTCTTCTCGTAACTTTCGTAGCCCTTGGATTCGCCGTCGTCGCGAAGTTCGTTTTCTTCCTTATTCGACTTGACCTCGAGCTTGTTCTGGAACATGTCACCCATCAAATCCGAGAAACTGCTCTTTTCCAGGATCAGGTCGTCCGACGGTTTCATGTACGGGCGCTTGGTGGTGCTGTTGTAGCCGAGGTTCATCGGGATATGGAATCCGAGACTGTCGTTCAGGAACTTGTTCAGGCTGATATTGATATCGCCGGCGACATCGAGCTGCGAGGCGGCCTCGGACATCTTGGGCTTGGGAGAACCGCCCGTCGAAGAAAGCGTGGCGAAGTTACCGTCCTGGTAACGCACGGCTCCGGAAAGCGAGATGAAGTCGGCAAAGTTCACCTGGGCCGAAGTACGGGCCGCATAGCCCCAGTCGGTATCCATGTCCGAAAGGCGCAGGTCGTCGATCCAGAAGGTACCCTTCAGTTCTTCAGGGTTGGCCGAGGAATCCGCGATGATGACGAAACGGATCCAGTCCACGCTCGTGATGGAAGGATTACCCACAAGTTTCAGCCTTTCGTCGCGGTCACCGCCGAGATCCTTGATCTTCGCCTCGGTAAACGGCGGACGGCGTCCGCGCTTCATGTCCGAGAAATCGGCGATGTCCATGGCAAACGCGTTGTCGAGCCAGTTCTGTTCGTGGCAATCCTGGTCGCGTTCAGAAGAAGTGCACTTGTAATTGACCGGGCGGTAACTCCATTCGTAGTAGTCCGAGGAGCCTTCGAGAGATCCTTCACCGAACTGGATAGCGAAGCGCACCGGGACCCTATCGGCCTTCGTGCTGTAGTGGATTTCGAGCTTGAGCGACTTGTACGCGGAGAAGTCCTTCGTATCGGTCTCGAATATCCTGGTGACGCCCACTTCCTGTCCCGGCGAAAGATTCTGGTAATCGAGGACAAGAGCCGTCTCCTTGAGCGGGGCGTTCGATTCGGTATCGCGCTCCGTCTTGGTGTTCGGTGACTTCACGTACTCGTTGGAATTTTCGCGATTGTTTATCGTCGTCACCTTGATGAAGCTCGTGTCGCGGGAAGCCGTCGATTCCGTCAGGGTCGTCGGCACGCCGTTCACTTCGACAATCTGAGAATTCTCGTTAGAGCTCGTCTGGTAGTAATCGGCGACCGTCGTCTCTTCCCAGGCGTTGCCAATCACGCCCAGGCTCACGATCTGCACCTTGGCCTCGGCGACACCCGGATTCAGCTTGCCCAGCCAAAGACGGGAGTACTGCGCTTCGGAAAGGATAGTCATGTAATTGCTACCCGTAGAAGACACCAAGGTATCGTACTGGTTCAGCGGGATACGCCACTTGCGCCAGCCGTTCTTGAGCTTTTCGAAATTCGCCGAGTTCGTATCGGAAAGATCGACGCGGTAACGCACGAAGCTGATGTCGGTATCGAGAGAGCCGTTCTTGTTGATGTCTTCGGTATCGTAGGAGCGTTCACCGGAGTTGTTTTCGGTACCGTTGATGTTCATCGGCGGATCGCTTTCGTCTTCGAGGTCGTCGTCGTAGTTATCGCGGGCGATATCCGTCGTAGAGGCGTCGGCCCTCCTGGAATTTTCTTCTGTAGCGAGGCAGCCCGAAATGCGGCAATCCCAGACCAGGCGCGTTTCGTCGGAACCCGTAGCGTTATCGAGGCCCTTGTCGTGCAAGGCGACCGTTGAACCCAGATCGTTTTCGCCGTCATAGGTACCGTTCGGGCCGTAACCGTTAATCGAGATATCTTCGCTCACAAGGCCCAGATCCAGGAACAGGGAACCCACGTTACCGCGAGCCACGACTTCGACATACCGCATCTGGCTCAGGTCGTGGTAGTAGCTGCTGTTAGCACGCATCACGCCGCCCCAGGATTTCCCTGTCAGGTCGTCGTTGGCACGCAAGGTCATCTTGAGCACGGTGAGGTGCTGGTTGTCGACATCGGAATTGCCCACGTTCGGGTAAATGTACTTGTAGAGTTCCGTACTGTTGCTGTGCCAGATGAATTCGCCCTGGTGACGGTAGTCCAAGTCTTCGATGTAGGTAGAGATGTTAGACGTGTCGCCGCCCGGAGGAGAAGCGTGATACCACGAAAGCCTGGTCAGCGGATAGACAAGGCCGTTCGCCGTGGACTCGAAGTCTTCTACCAGGGCTTCCGCGTCTTCGCTCGTGTTGGCGTTGTGGCGGCTGGCAGCGAATTCCGCCTCGAACTTCCAGCTGGACATGGCCGAGGTATTGATGCCCGGGATCTTGTTCACCAGGTCCGTCAGTACCGAGATGGTGTCCTGCAGGCGGAGGTTCATTCCCCACAAGAAGCTGTTGAACGGTTCATTGCCGAGAGTCGGCGTTTCGGCCGTCGTGCTCTGGCTCTTGTACAGCGCGGTCACGCCGAACAGCGAGCCCTCGCCGAATCCGTAACGTTCCAGCGGGAGTTCCGCTCGCGCGCCCAGCAACAGCTTGTTGTCGATTTCGAACAGCGGCTCGCATTCGAACGTCACCTTGATTTCCTTGTTCGGGTCCAGGGCGCGCTCGCTCAAAAGTTCAATCTGGCCGAGTTCGTAGTTGACCTCGTAATCGACGCCACGCGTAAGCACCGTGGAACCGGCAGTCAGCTTTTCGGTGCCGGGAGAAATGTCCATGCACGAACCGGCGCTAACGGAGTAGCTGGAATTCGGATCGCGGACGCTGATGGTGGAATTGCGGCGCTTGCCCACCGACTCGAAATAGAAGCGGCTCGTAAAGCGATTCAGGTTGTACACCGGCAGCGTATACAGTTGGGCCATCGCACCGGTAGAATCAAGGAGTCGCAGCGGTTCCAAGCAGTTCTGCCTGGCGCGTTCCGTAGTATTCGAACCGGTGTATTCCGAAAGCGGCTTACAGGGCAGCCACATTTCGCCGGTGTAGTTGCCCGAGGCGTCTTTCTTGAAGATGGTCGCATCGTTGACCAGCGGACTGCCCGTAGTGGAATCGGAGAGGCCCAACGTCCTGAGGAACGAACCCGTGACGCCAGCCTTGTTCTTCATGCGCAAGATAAACCCGCTGCTGCTCGTTTCGGTAATGCCCACGGAGTAGACGTTACGCAGCATCAACTTGTCGATATCGGTGAGCTCGGTAAGATTCGCGTCCCACTGGATAAGCACGACGCGGTCGCCGTCACGCACCGAAGTCTTTCCGGAAGCGCGTCCGGAACCGTCGTTGCTCCAGCTTGCCGCCAACAGCGTGTTGCGGTTGACCCCGTTCACCTTGAGGATACCGGTCTTCGAATCGTAGCTGAAGTCCGAAGACGGGACCTCGACCATGCGTTCCACCAGTTTCTCGATAGTCCTGCCGTTCGGCGTCTGGTACACGACCGTGATATTGTCGATGACATCCTTTGACGAATTCATCGCGCTGCGCTTGTACAGCTTGAGGTTCGTCGCCGGGTAGTTGGAAGTAGTACGGCCGGCGATAGCGGCGTTGATGTAGTTGTTCCTCGCCTCGTGGTTCAAGAAGTAGTAGCGGTACGGAATGAACTGCTTGTCCAGGATCTGGAATTCCGTCGTCGTCTCGCTCGCGTTGATGGTGTATTCTTCCTGGCTGCCACCGTCTTGCGAGGCGATCGTGGTCAGGCGCCAGTCACCGAGTTTCCAGTCGGCCTTGATACCGAAGAGTCCCTGGTGGTTTTCGGAATAGCCGGTAAGTTCCGTACCCGTCAGGGCAAGGGACGTGGTACCGGCTTCCACGCGCTGCAAGATGTAATCTTCGAATTCGTCCTTGTACGATTCCTCGTACACCACGCGCACCTGGTTCTGCACGCCGAGGCCGCTTTCTACGTTGTTGATTTCGACAGTGATGTAGGGGCCGATCTTGCCCTTCACCATGAAGCTCGGATTATAGTTCAATGTCGGCGACGGCCACAAGCTCGTCTTGATGCTGCCTTCCGCGTCGTCCTTTTCGCCGTAACCCTTGAGGCGGATATCCATGGTACCCTGGAGCATCAGCTTGGGCTTGTCCAGGCCGAAGTCCCTCATCCACGCGGGCATCGTCACCGGAATCGTGATATCGAACATGGAGCCCGTCTCGGGCGTCTCGTAGCCTTCGTCGCGCTGGCCGACCAGGCCGTTCAACCAGAGGTTCTTGCGGCCCACGTCGTACATGTCGGCCACGTAATCCGTCAATTCAGGGTAGTGCGCGGTCCAGAGCGTCGTCGTATCGCGCGAGACGCCGTTCACGCGTTTTTCGCTCACGTCAAGTTCACGGGTTGCAATGTTGATGTCGTGACTGAACACCTGCCCCTTGGTCGTCTTCATGAGCCTGGGCGACGCGCCGATGCCACCGAAGGGAAGCATGCTGTTCAGCGGTGTCGCCGAAGGCGGGAGCGCCATGTACTGGTAAGTCGGCTGCCATTCCGTTTCTGCCGGGTCCGCTGCTTCGACAGCGGCGTCGACCGCAGCCGAATCCGTCTGCGCCCATGCAAGCCCCCCCGTCCCGAAGACAGCGGAACACAGAACGCAAAAACCCACACGGGTTCTATTTAAGAGCCTTATCAAAGACAACAATCACAAAATACAGAATTCAGCATCGCCAAATTCGTCGAAAAAGTGGTTTTCGGGGGAAATTAGCAAAAAATAAGCATAAAAAACGCCGTGGTCCAAGAAAACCACGGCGTTTTTGCAAACAATTTCAAGTGTTACAGGAACAATTCGATTCCGCCCCTGCACTTGTCCCAAGAGCGGTTCTTCTTGACCAGGAGATCCATCATCTTGTCGTAGGTGGCAGTGTTCGCGAAGCCCTTCCACAGGCGGCGTTCCACGGATTCGCCGCTATCCTTGTCGATAGTGGTAATCGTGTCGTAGTAGGCCGGATTGTCCTTGAATTCGCTTATCAGGATTCCCTTCAGGTCTTCGGTGTAGATCTTGGAAGCGTACCTGAGGATGGAATCGTTGAAGTTGAGTTCGTTTTCCACGAGCCATTCGAAATCCTGGATCGGATCGCCGAAGATGAGCCAGTGCTTGAGGGCGAGAGCCACGACCAGGTCCTTCACAGCGCTGCGGAAGATGAACTTGTCTTCCAGGCGGCCGTTGAACGTAATCTTGGTCAGCGGGTTGTCGTCGTTAGCCTCGATAGAGACGCCCTGGCCCGGGACCACCTTGCGGATCTTGATGGGCAGGCGGCTGAGGAGCTGCCAGGCCTTGGTGAAGGCGATGGTCTTGCGGACGAAATCCTTTTCCTTGTCCGGGGAAACACGCACGAACGCGCCGAAGCAACGCTGGTACAGGGTTTCCTTGTCGAAGATGCAGTCGCTGCTGCGGCATTCGCTGAGCTTGCCGTCCATCATGAAGAGGGTCTTGGCAAGTTCGGGGCGCATACGCACTTCGAGCTTACGGGTACGTGCCTTGAGGCGCACGCCGTCCTTGTAAACGTAGGTAAAGCCTTCTTCCTGGTAACGCTGCCAGATAAAGAACTGCAGGTCGTCGGCGGCACGCAGGTGGTAGCTGAACACCGGGTTCTGGCGGTTGTTGGCCATGGTCACCTGGTTCAGGAAGTTGTCGGCACCGGGGTACGGCACCACGACCTTCACGAGCACCATCGGGTTCACCGGCTTCTTGCTCTTCTTGGCGTACTGTTCGTAGGTGAAGAGGGACTGGGCGCCGTTGATGATCTTCGGGCGTTCGATCACGAGCACCTTCTTGCCGTCGCGTTCCTTGGCACGGAGGTCATCGCCCGTAAGGGTCATACCGTTATGGAGGAACGGGAAGTCGTCGAGGTTCACGTTTTCGTCGTCGTTACGTTCCATGGTCTGGAAGGCGTCGATAAGGGCGGCGTTCGTATGGGTGAGGTTACCGAGGTAGGTACGGATGTTGCTAGAGACGATGGCCATGTTGTGCTTCGTCTTGAGGCGCTTGCCGAGGGCTACGTGGTAATCGAAAATCGTACGGATGGGGCAGAATCCGAGGAAGAGTTCGCCGTGGTCGCTGGTGAGGTGCAGCGGCTCGGAGTTCATCACAATTTCAAGTTTGTCATCGGCACTGCGCAAGTCCTTGGTGAGGTCGTCGTGTTCGGCGACAATTTCGAGCTTCGCCTTGACTTCGTTCTTCCAGATGGAAAGCTTGCGGCGCATATCCTTGAGGGTGCGTTCCAGTTCGGAGTCCGTCACGTCGCGGCTGGACTTGGTACGGAGCACGGTAATCTGGAGCGTTTCCATGTACGGACGGCTTGCCGGGGTATCGGAATCCTCTTCTTCGTCGGCATCGTCCGAAATCTTGTTGACGGCCCACGGATCGGCTTCTTCGCGGAGCGAGAGGAAGAACGGATTGGTGGGGTCGCTGGTACGGAAAACAGCAATCTGGAGCTGCTTGAGGTCGGCATTCAAATGGGCGACGACCCTTTCGAGCGGGGTATCTTCATCGAGGAAGATGAAAAATTCCATGAAGCCCTGAGAATACTGAAAACCGTGAAAACATCCGTTTTCATCCAGGTTCAGGTGCCGGAGAGCTTTTATTCGGTCGTTGGGGTCGTTGGGATTCAAACTCAAAAGGCTAGCGACGAAGGCTAAGCGGCGTTCCTGAGATTTTGTAAGTTCCATTTTTTCCTCAATTATTATACTAATGATATCTCGCACAATTTTGTCATGCGGGAAACCAAAGCCGATTTTCGCACCTTAAAAATAGTTTCAAAACACGATTTTGAGTACAAAAATAACAAATCTTTTGCAAAAACTACTACTTACATGGATGTTTTAGTGCACATCTGTATAAATTTTATAAAAAAAGCCCTCCTGTACGGATGACGGGCTTGTTTACACAAGGGCTCATCCGTACATTTTGGGCAATCGGCGTATGGCGCTCTTTTTGGGGCTTTATTCGCGAGCTTCGGCAGAATCCTTGATGCAGCGGACGGAAACTGCAATGTTGCCTATACGCGCGTATCCTGCCGCATAATCAGAGCTAATTACATAGAATGAGCCTCCCTGAAGAGCAAAAGTCGCCCCCTTACCTAAATTACATTCTTCAAACTGACAAATGTCCTCCCCGGCATAGCCCGCCGGAAGCGCATTGAACCCAACGGCATCGGCCCCTTCCAACATAAGGCGCCCTCCTACCCATGCTTCGGGCCATGTCGTCGATTTCATGACCACGCCAAATCGGCTTTTCCCAACCCACTTTTCAAGAGCTTTGAAATCCTGATCCGTTGGGAGTCTCCAACCTTCAGGGCAAATGCCCTGGGGCTGCAGGTGGTAAACGCTATCCTCGTCGGCGGCATAAAACATGGCGTAGCCTCCTTCCTCAGCCTTAAACCATCCGAAATCTCGTAATTCGCCAAACAAAACACCGCAGTAATCCTCTGCATCCTCGGTTGAAACACTGTCTTCCATATCGGTCACGCAACGATTGAGATTTCCATAAGCGTACTCGCCCCTATTATAGGTCCCGCCAACAACCAGATACGTTCCATCGAAATATTTCTCACAATGGGCGCGCCATTCGCTGGAATCTGCACCATCCTTCATCTCATCAAGGCAGTTTTCCATAGAGCCGAACCTTATAATACCCAACGGGAACTTCTGCGTATTGGAGATTCCCATAGCCACATTCAACGGGTAAAGAGGCCCATAGGTATCGCAATTAGCGTTCTCTCCACCGGGGCACAGCAAACTATCAACACCGGCATAATTCAGATTTTCTGCCATCCAGGTTTGTACAACTCCGTCCACATCATAGGTGACCGTCTTGTATTCGTGATTGTCTCTCGAATCCACCATGGTACCTGTAGTGTAGCTCAAACCAAAGTCATAGTTGCTGTAATTCGCCTTCACGAGCCATAGCCCCGAGTCACAGCGTGCCACGTAATATTCCTTCAAGGCGACTTCAGTACCTTGGTTGGATTCCTGACACCGATCCAAATCAAATCCCACCAAAACATAGTTCTGCAAGTACTTTGCCACCCATTCGTTCGGCCACCTGTACATTCGAGCCCGAATCGCCATGTCAGCCAAATCTCCCTTACCTATGGTCGACTTGTTGTAAGTACCGCCCTGCAGGTCAAATTGCAACATGCGCGAATCATCTAGCCATTCCTCCCCGCTAGCAATGTTTTGGGACAAGTACACCACATTCTGCGTATAATACAAGAAGTTCCGCAGCAGGTAACTTACGGCATACAAGGCGCCGTCCGACCTAGTATTACCCGAAATGTCCATGGAATCAAAACTCGCAAGGCCATCGTAGATTCCAAAGGTTTTGAGCACGGCCTGTTCCGCATTCTTTTTTGCGTTGGCGAAACTAGAACCCGCCTTGACATTTTTCAAAATACCCTCAACAGCAAGGCCAGTCAATACGTTGACATTCACCTCCTTAGAAGTTTGTAAGTCCACCAAGGCCCGGAGAGAAGCCGTGCGACCATCATCGTAATAGCCTTTATTGAGTTTTCCAGAAACCTCAACCAAAACATACGGGCACGTAATCGTAATACTATCGACCTTGTAGGCGCCTTCGTCGTCATAGACATTACCCCCATAATCTCGTCCAGTTTCGTTGAACGTTTTGCAATCCAGTTCATGGAGGGTCACCACCGAACCCTTGTCAAAATTATTGAATATCGTAATCAACGGTTCTTCCCGCTGTACAGAATCAGATTCTTGGTCATCTTCCAAGATCAAGCCAACACGGGCCACGCCTGCAATGGAAATATTTTCCAAGGCGATGATTCCCGTTTCTTCGGAGCTGTTGCCGGCAACGGAACCGTCACCGTCCGAGGAACAGCCTGCGAAATTCGATGCAAGCGCCATGAGCGCTGCCGTTGTATAAATGCTAAACTTTTTCATGATACTGCTCCTAGCCTATTGTTTTGAATTTTTCTTTGTGATTTTTGTCATGGGGAAGAACTGCAAGTTCAAGCGGTACACTTGATCCGTCTCGCTCTGGGCGGTGGCGATGGCCACCACCCTTTTGCGGAAGGCGGCAATTTCTTCTACAATCTTCTGGTAGGCCTCCTGGGTAACGCCCAGCGTAAGGCCCGAAAAATGACGTTCCGAAAGGGGGACCCCCTCGATGGCCTCGAGCGCGAACTCGCCCATTTCGCGATGAAGGCCGCGAACCGCGACGGGCGTGACCTCCATGGGTCCCGTCGTCACGGCCTTGTCGACCACGCTGTAGTTTCCGTTTTCGTCCTTGCGCAGTAACCCCACCTGGGTAAGGAACTTCAGTGTTTCGGAAACTTCGGCTGCCGTAATCTTGGGTCGACAAGCATGGGCGAGTTCCAGGGGCTTCGCGCCTGGCATGGCGTAAGCCAGTTCCCTGATCACCTGGTTTTTCCAGCTGCTAAAGAACTTGAAGGCGTCTCCCTCCAAAACCTTCACCTTGCCATCGCCCGCAATCGAGAGCATCTCCTCGAAATACCGCTTTTTGTTGCGGTCATCGGGCGCGTGGTTGAACTTGACCATGGCGCGAAAGTAGAGCAGCTCGAGCCCCGTAAGGCCCATGGCGGCGGCCACGCGCTCGACCGCCTCCGCGCTCAAGTTGAACTGGCCGTCACTCACCTGCTTCAAGTACACCGGCGAAGAGAAGCCCGCATTACGGGCAAACTCCCTCCACGTGAACGCACCCTTCATTTTGCGCTCGGTGTAATAGTCCAATATGTAATGACGGTAATCCGTGTATTCAGTAATCTGTTTCATGCCTATAAACTACCTCTTTTTTCTACGGAAAGCAAACAATATTACAATACAAATATTGCTGATTTATGCAGAATTAGGCAATTTTAAATAAAAATTCAAAAAAAATCATATTTGCAGTACAACCAAATCCGAACCGTTTTGTCAATGGGGTGCCTAGAGAACAAATAGCTGTTTTTTTTTGTTCCACCCCATACGAGCCACGTTAAAAATGCTATGATTTAAAATGTTATGATTTATGAAGTAAGAACCCGAGGAGACGCCCTATGAATCTGATGGATGTTATTGCAAAAGCCAAGGCCGAGAAGGCCACTTCCCTGGACCTTTCCCAGCAAGACCTCCGTATCTTGCCCAAGGAACTCTTTGACATAGAGTCTCTCGAAGAACTGAACCTCGACCGCAACAAGCTCGTGGAGCTTCCGGACGAACTGGGACAGCTCAAGAACCTCAAGAGCCTCTCGGTGAGCGAGAACGACCTCATGGAACTCCCCGACTCCATCGGCAACCTCACGAAGCTCGAGCACCTGTACCTGGGCTACAACAGCCTTTCCGAACTGCCGAGTACCATCGGCAAGCTCACGAACCTCCATACGGTGAACATCGCCAAGAATCAGCTTATGGACTTGCCCGAAGAAATCGGCAACTGGAAGAAGGTCGTGAAGCTCAGCCTGCACGACAACATGCTCACCGACATTCCCGCAAGCCTCGGCGAAATGGAAAGCCTCGTCAAGCTCTATCTCGACAATAACGAACTGACCAGCATTCCCAGCACGCTCGGCCACCTCGGCAAGCTGGAAATCCTCATGATTTCCGGAAACCAGCTGAGCGCCATCCCCGCCGAATTCGGCAAACTCGGCAAGCTCCGTGAACTCGTGCTCGACGCGAACCAGCTCGCGACCCTCCCCGAAGCCCTGGCCGACTGCGACAGCCTCCAGACTATCTCCATCATCGAGAACCCCATGGAAGAAGGCGTTCCCCGCCTGCTGCTCGACAAGAAGGGACTGAACATCGACCAGTAAGCGCTGTTTATAGTTGATAGTTACTAGTTCTGAGTTACCAGACTTGCAGGTATGAAATGTTGAAATTTCTCATTGCCACGATCAAGAATTGTCTGGTAACTAGCTCCATTTCCTCCCTCGTCTTGCTAACGGCGTGCAGTGATTTCCTGACGCCGGTGAAAAGCACTCCCGCACCGACGGAGTTCGAGTACAACTACTGGCTTCTGCAGCGCACCTACCTCTTCGAAGACGAACTGGACAACCTCCCCGAAACCGGGGATTCCGTCCAGATCCTCTACCGGGCACTCAAGGACCCGTACACGCGCTATATCGTTCCGTCCAAGAGCGAAGCCGCCGAGACAAGCATCAACACCAGTTTCGTGCCCGGCGACATCGGCGTGACCTACCTCATCAACGACAACGCGCAATGCCCCATCTACATCTACCGCGTCTACCCGAACGGCCCCGCCGGGAAAGCCGGCGTCCCCCGCTACGCGAACATCAGGAGCATTAACGGGAACGACCTCTGCTCGGCAAACGCCTACAGCATATACAACTCCGTGCTGGATACCTCGGCGACAGTCGAACTGTTCATGACCAGGGATTCCACCGAATACACGTTCAAGCTGGAAAAAGAAAGCGTCTATGCGCCGACCATTTTCGTCGACACGCTGTACGGGACCATCTTCGTCACCATCACCGAATTCAAGCTGAACACCGCCGACATGGAGAACGGGACGTACGGGGAACTCCGCGCCTACCTGGATTCCACCAAGAACTCGCCCGAGCCCCGCGTCATCGATATCCGCGGCAATCCCGGAGGCCATGTCGAGCAATGCGTTTCCATAGCCGACCTCTTCGTAAAGAAGGGAACGCTTTCGACAAGGAGCTGGAGGGCGTTCGATCCCGACGGCACCCCGATCCGCAGGGACAAGAGCATCGAGGCGACGGCGGGCGACCCCGGAGAAGGCGGGAAGTTTATCTTGCTGGCCGATTCCCGCAGCGCGAGTTGTGCCGAGATATTTGCCGCGGCCGTCACCGAGAATACGGATATCCCGCTTGCCGGCACAACGACCTTCGGCAAGGGAATCGGACAGACGAACTGGAAAACCAAGGATGGCGGACTCGCCATCATCACCAACCTGGAATTCCTGACTCCCAAGGGGAATTCCTACCATCACAAGGGAATCGTTCCCGACTACACCTGCGACATCATGACCATGACATCATGCGCCGTAGAAACCGTCGAAAAAGTTTTCGGCACCAAGAAGGCCAAGCTCGCCAAGAGAACCGACTTCCCGGATGCTCCGATACAAGAAATCCGTCGCTACAGCAGCGACTACGATATCGGCGGAGCCATCTTGCAAGAAAAAGAATTTTTAGAATAAAGGAGCCAACATGAAACTGCAAAAATATTTTGTTTGGGGTATTGCCGTTTCCCTGCTCGCCTTTATGGGCGGCTGTACCGTCGGCGGCGCCGACGACGAACTGGATCTCGACGGAAAAGTGAATCCTGCCGACCTGGACAACGTCACCACACTGAAAGAAGCCCAGGCCATCTGGGACAACATGAGCGATCTCCAGAGGGAATTCGAGACCGTCTACGAAATTCTGGACTACGTCTACATTTTCGCCCATAGCGATTCGCTGGAACCCGAAGGCTCCCCCTGGTACAGCCAGCTCCAGAAGCGCAAGGATTACATCGGCTACGGAGTCAAGGCCTATCCGTTGTACGCCAAAGAAATCCCTTCGGAAATTCTGGATGGCCACCTGATGTGCGAATCGATGAACGACCAGTTCACCGGTTACATCGACCCTCTTTCAATGAGCTACGACGACTTCATGAATGACTTCAATGCAAGAGACTCCGTTTTCGATCTCGGAATCAACGCAAAGACAGTCAACACTTCCGACTCGACAAAGGCTTTCCTTATCGCCCAACTGTTCACGGGATCTGCCGCCGAAAAAAGCAATCTCCGCGTCGACGATACGCTCCTCGTCATGTGGGGCACAGAACTCGATGCGCGTGTCTACAACGAAAGTATCGTCTACGTCATGGAAACGGGCTCCCCCGGGCAAAAAATTCCCGTGACCGTCGCCCGCAACGAGAATGGCGAAAGAATCGAAATCACCGACACGCTTACCATCATCCCCTACATTTCACCTACTGTTACATACAAGGTAATCGACTCCATCGCCGTCATCAGCATTTCGGAATTCGCCAGCGAGAACACGCCTAACAAAGACGGCACTCACGGAGAATTCGTCGAAGCGCTATTGGCCACCCAAGGCACCAAGGCGACCATCATCGACCTTCACCACAATCCGGGCGGCGACCAGGACCAGTGCATAGGAGTCTCCGAAGAAATGCTTTCGAAAGACGACATCCTCATGATCCAATACAAGGTAAACGAAGAGAATACCGAGGAACAGGAAATCCGGGACTCCGTCGTACGTTCCAGCAAGACCGGCCTGGCCAGCAACCGCTACCTGGTATTCATCGCGGATTCCAATTCTGCCAGCTGTTCCGAAGTGACTCTTGCCGCCGTTCTGCCCAACAGGCACAGCCCGCTTGTCGGCCAGGTCACCTACGGCAAGGGTGTCGGCTACACGATTATCCCCACTTACCTGGAAGGCGCTGTCATGGTAACGGCGGTCATTTCTTACAACACCGAAGGGGAAACCTACCACATGGTCGGCATCGAGCCTGACGTAGAAGAAGACACTTACGAAAACATGCTCAAGACGGCCCTCGACATTGCCAAGGAAGGCACGATGCAGCGCACGGCCGGCTACGGAAAGGTTATCCGTCCACACTACAAGTCACTGGTGAAGCGTTCGTCCAAAAAGATTCCGACCCGCGGAGACCTCGGCCGCTACAAGATTGCCGAGCGCCGTCCCCGTTAGTCCAGCCTGCGCGAACGCACCATCACGTCGGTGGTATCGTTCGCCTTTACCGCAGGAGCAGCCAGGGTCAACTCGATTTCCTTGCGGATATCGGCAACCTGGTTCTTTAGGCGGGCAAGCCTTGCACCTGCCAACTTGGGCGTTGCAATCATCGTCTTGCTCAGGGGGTTTATCCACGCACCCTGGGCATTTTTAAATCCGAAATGCAAATGCGGACCCGTGCTGCGTCCCGTAGAACCGACGCGGCCGATGGCCTGGCCCGGCGACACCTTGGCCCCCATGCCCACGCCTCTCGACTGCAGGTGCATATACCAGCTCACGGAATTGTCCCTGTGCTTGATGGCGATCTTGTTGCCGCTGTATTCGTCGTAGCCGGAAACCGTCACTACACCCTCTGCAACAGCATGCACGACCGTACCCGTCGGGGCGCCGTAATCAACGCCGTAGTGCACCTTGCGCTGTCCCGTTATCGGGTGGATGCGCGAACCGAACGAACTCGTGATGCGCAAGTGTTCCAGCGGATAGCGCAGGCCATCGAAAATCAGGGCGTCGCCCGCTTCGGTATAGTGGGCATTGTACGAGCTTCTCGGGTCTTCGTCTTCGTAACGGAAGGCTTCGTGGTGGCCAACGATTCGGCCTTCGAATTCGGCATAGATGACCTTGCCGCTGACCCAGATGGAATCCTGGTAGTAGGAATCTTCCAGAAGCACGCGGAAGCGGTCCCCTGCTCGTGCCAGCGGGAAAGCGACCTTGCACTGGAGCACGCCGCTCACGACTCCCACCATCCGGGCGGGAATGCCGACCTTGAAGAGGATGCCGTTCAGCGTAGAGCCTTCTTCGAGCGCGCCCTCGTACACAGACTGTCTCCTTACGACGGGCTTTTCGATAAGCATGTAGGAATAGCCGGTATCCGAATTCACGACCACGTGCGACGTGACGACGTTCGGCGCATAGCGGAAGCGCTGCACGTGGCCGTTCGCATCGACCGATATATAAAACTTTTCACCTACGCGGAGCTTGAATTCCACGCTGTCCTGCATGGCGGCATAGACCTTGCCCAAGTCGTTTACAAAATTCTTGTCCCTGTTTTCTACACCGACCCACCTTAGCGAATCAAGACGCTGGAACAGATGGAACGGGCCCTCGCCCGCCCGGACCGTATCGAGGATGATGCGGGAATT
Source organism: Fibrobacter sp. UBA4309 (assembly GCF_002395745.1). GTDB lineage: Bacteria > Fibrobacterota > Fibrobacteria > Fibrobacterales > Fibrobacteraceae > Fibrobacter. Next base: position 428 of record NZ_DGUN01000021.1, on the reverse strand, counting down.
CTTTGCAATGTCTTCGGCCTTCTTGATTTCGGCCTTCAGCGAATCAACTCGGGATTCAAGGGCGAGAGACTCGTTCTGCAGGGATTCAATCTTTTTTTGCTCGTTACAGGCGGCAAGGAACAATACGGAAAAGAGAGCGAGAGCTAATAATTTTGGCATAAAAGAGAGTTCCGGGGAATTTCTCCCCAAAGATATATTTTAAACCGCGTCGCGGGAAAAAAGAAATAAAAAAAAAGAACGTCCCGCGCTGGGCGCAGGACATTCTTCAAACCGGTATAACCGTGCGCATTATTTTGCGGCGGCCGGGGCAGCAGCCGGGGCAGCGGCAGGAGCGGCCGGGGCAGCGGCGGGCTTAGCTTCGGCCTTCGGAGCAGCAGCAGGAGCGGCAGCGGGCTTGGCTTCAGCCTTAGCGGCAGGAGCGGCAGCGG
>NZ_DGUN01000056.1 GCF_002395745.1 Fibrobacter sp. UBA4309 | reverse complement strand
GACGATAGTTTTCCTGAACACGCGGCTTGGCATGTTCGGGGTTCTTTGCGATTAATTCATCGAAGTCTGCGCGGAACTTCGCCGTGTAGGAGCCTACCGGGCCGCCGAGCGAAATAGACAGCGGACAAATCGTCACGCCGCCAAAGCCGCCAGAAAGACTCTGCATGAGTTCCACGTCGCCATCGTGACCCTTGCCTTCCACAATCTGGTTCAGAATGCGGTGCAAAAGACCCGTTCCTTCGCGGCACGGAGTGCACTGGCCGCAAGATTCGTGGCTGTAGAAGTTGCCGAGCACGTTCAGGAGCTCAGCCATGTTGTGCGTATCGTTGATCACGATCATGGCGCCCGAACCGAACATCGTCTTCATCGAGGCGAGGCATTCATAGTCCATCGTCGCAACGGCAGCTTCTTCGGCTGTCAAAGGAGCGCAGGAGGAACCGCCGGGGAGTACGGCCTTGAGCTTTCCGCCTACGACGCCGCCGGCATATTCGTTGATCATCGTCATCATCGGGGTACCGAGAGGAGCCTCGTACACGCCCGGATTCTTCACGTCGCCGCTGATGCAGAACACCTTCGTACCGCCGGCACGGGGCGTACCCATCTTGGCGTATTCGCTCGGATCGTGCTGCAGAATCCACGGGAGCGCCATGATGGTTTCCACGTTGTTCACGCACGTCGGGGATTTCCACGCACCGCTCACCGCCGGGAAAGGCGGCTTGAGGCGGGGCTGACCCTTCTGGCCTTCGAGCGAGTTAATCAAAGCAGTTTCTTCACCGCAAATGTAGGCGCCAGCACCGCGATGCACGAAGATATCGAAGCAGAACTTGGTGCCCATGATATTTTCGCCGAGGTAACCGGCAGCGTATGCCTGGTTCAAGGCCTTGTTGATGCTCTCGATGCAGGGCAGGAATTCGCCACGGCAGTAGATGTATGCCGCGCGGCTGCCGAGCGCCCAAGCCGCGATAATCAGGCCTTCGATGAGGCGATGCGGATCTTCCATCATCAGGAAGTGGTCCTTGAACGTACCGCCTTCGCCTTCGTCGGCATTCACCACGATGTACACGGGCTTGCCGGAATTGCGGGGAACAAAACTCCACTTCATGCCGGTCGGGAAGCCTGCACCACCACGGCCACGCAGGTTAGAGCGCTGCACGTAGTCGATGAGCTCGAACTGGCTCATGTTGAAGAGGCGTTCAGAGATGTTCGCATAGCCGCCCAGCTTCTTGTAGACTTCGATGTCCTGGGCGCCCTTGCCAAAATTTTGCGTACAAACTTTCACACATTCAGCCATAATTACTTTGCCTCCTCGACCGGAGCCGGCTTCTGGGTGGTCACGGCCTCGTTAGAAGGCTTGGCCGTACGTTCGCCGGAAGTGGCAATCATGCGGTACACGTCGCCGACCTTGCCGGCAGCGTCCACAAACGCCTTGTCCTTCACGCCGGGTTCGCCAACGACATCCCACTTAGAACCGTTCTTCTTTTCCACCACGATCTTCGTAAATTCGGGAGCGCCCTTCCATGTGAGGGTGGCGCCCGTCTCGTCGGCTTCGGCCTTCACGTTCAGCACCGGAGAAGGCGGAGCGTAGTCGGCGACCTGCGGCTTGGCCGTAGCGCCCGGAGCACCGGGGTGGCCGCCGTGGCCCTTCACGATTCCACCGAGAACGTCGTGTTTCGGCATGTCGTTCACGTGAGCCTTGCACCAGTCGATAATGCGGTCGATGCTTTCTTCGGTAAGGGTCGTGCCGCGCTTCATCTTGAGCTGACCGTCCACGACGTCGGTCGCGAAGTCGTCGTTCACGAGCATCATCGGGCCGTTGCCGCAGCTACCCAGGCATTCTACCTGGAGGATAGTGAACATGCCGTCGGGAGTGGTCTCGCCGCTCTTGATGCCGAGCTTGTTTTCCACATACTTGATAAGCGGCATGGCGCCCTTGATGGTGCAGCTGATGTTGCGGCAGAACTGCAACAGGAACTTGCCCTTCGGAGCGTGGTTGTACATGGTATAGAAGGTCGCGACGCCGAGCGCATGTGCCGGAGCGCAACCGCAGACGTTTGCCGCCCAGCGGATACCTTCGGTGGGAACCCAGCCGAACACGCCCTGCACCAGCCAAAGCACTTCGAGAAGCGCACCCTGGCCTACCGGATAACGGCTGAGCAAGTCGGCGCAACGTTCCTTGATTTCGGGAGTGTCGAGCTTGGCGAGCACTTCCTTTGCAGAAGGTTGCGGGACAGGCTTGTTCACATAGCCAAACTTCTGGCCCGGATCCGGCAGCGCATCGATAGGCTGTGCCGGACGGTCGAACTTCAAATGGTTGTTGCTGACAAACTGTACAGCACCCTGGATATGTTCTCTCATCGGTCAAGTTCTCCTGCAATCATGTTGAGGCCCGGGAGGGTCGCCATGGAATCGGCCAAGGTAAGGCCTTCCACGATTTCACTGAAGGCGGCCACATGGTTCAAGCTCGGGGAACGGACCTTGATGCGGTACGGGTGGCCGGAGCCGTCCGAGACAATGGTAAAGCCGAGTTCGCCATTGGCGCATTCGCTCGCGCTATAGTATTCGCCTTCGGGCACGCGAATGCCTTCGTAAACGCTCTTGAAGCGTCCGATAAGGCCTTCCATGTCCTGGTAGGCGAGCTTGTGCGCCGGCACGCGGATGCGTGGGTCGACAATGTCGACGGGCCCTGGCGTCAACCGCTTCAGGGCCTGGCGCACAATCTTCACGGATTCCTCGATTTCGGCGAGACGAACCTGCAGGCGGTCATTGGCATCGCCCTGCGTGCCCACGACGACTTCCCAGTCATAAGTCTCGTAATCGTAGTAGGGTTCGTCCTTGCGCAAGTCGGAGGCGACACCGCAAGCACGGAGGCATGGACCGGTCCAGCCGTGGCTGATGGCGTGTTCCTTGGAAATCTTGCCGATGCCCACGGTACGGTCAAGGAAGATGCGGTTGCGGTCCAGGCAGGCATGCAAGTCCTTCAAAGCCTTCTCGGTAGAATCAAGGGCGGCGAGAACCTCCCGTTCGAAACCGTCGTAGGTATCGCGGTAGAGGCCACCGATACGGGCAAAACTATTCGTAAGGCGCGCACCCGTGAGTTTTTCCCAGATGCACATGATTTCTTCGCGCGGGTTGAACGCGTACATGAACGGAGTCGTACCGCCCAAATCCTGGAACGCGGCGGCCACGCAAATAAAGTGGTCGTTAATGCGGGAAAGTTCGTTCACGATGACGCGGAGCACCTTGCAGCGTTCCGGGATCTCGACACCGAACATGTTTTCCACGGCGCGGCAGAAGGCGATGTTGTTCATCATCGCAGAGCAGTAGTTCAGACGGTCGGTATAGGGAATCACCTGCTGCCAGGTCCCGCGCTCCACCATCTTTTCGAAACCGCGGTGCATATAGCCTATTTCCGAGACTCCCGCCACGATGGTTTCGCCATCAAGCGCAGCGAGTAGGCGGATACAGTGGTGGGTCGCCGGATGGGTCGGCCCCACGTTCAGAGGCATCAAGTTGAGCTTTTCGCCATTGGGATCCAGTACGATCATTCTCTGATACTCCCTTCCAAAAATTCGTCATCGTTCGGTAGCACTTCCTTGGAGCGCTGCACAATCCTGTAACCCAGTTTTTCGAGGCGCTTTTCCAGTTCCGGAAGCAAGAAATCGTTCGTCGAAAGCCACTGGCGTTTCTGCGCGGGGTAGTCCTTGCGGAGCGGATGGCCCACGAATTCCACATGGTTCAAAAGGCGGCGGAGATCCGGATGGCCAGTGAACACGATGCCAAACTGGTCATAGACCTCGCGTTCCAGCCAATCGGCACTGTCATAGAATCCCGTAAGAGTCGGGACCTTCGGACAGTCCTCGCCGACCAGCACCTTCAGACGCAACCGGCATCCTTGGTTGACGGTGCTCTTAAAAGCGTACGAAACCGCAAAGCGCGGTCCTTCGTGGTTCGGGTAGGTCAGGTAGTCGATGCCGGCGATATCCACAAGCATGTCCATGCGGATATCCGGATCGTTCTTCAAAAATTCAACGGCATTGGGCAAATATTCCGCAGCCACGACGACGGCGACATCCCAACGGGCCTTCGCATCGCGCTTCGCGCCGAACTTCTCCTCGAGGAGCGCGGCAATCTTTTCGGTCTTTTCCACAGATTCCATCTTCTACTCCTTCCAGAATTGAGCCTTCTTGACCAGCTCCTGTTCCTTCTCGACCACGAAATCCTTGGCCAAGGAAATCTTTTCGCGGGCAAATTCCTGGGCCTCGGCCTTGGCCTCGGCGGTCTTCGCCTTGATCATTTCGAGCTGTTCCTTCACGCGCTCGGCACGCTGTTTCATGTAGGATTCGTCCTTGATTTTCTTCTGCAGGTCAAACATGGCATCGAAGAACGCTTCCGGACGGCTCGGGCAGCCGCCGATATATACATCAACCGGAATAATGTGGTCGATGCCCGGCACCGTGCAATAACAGTCGTAAAATCCACCGGAACTGGCACATGCTCCCATGGCGATTACCCAGCGGGGTTCGGCCATCTGTTCGTACATACGCTTGAGGATGGGAGCCTGCTTATAGGAAATGGTACCGGCCACAAGCAACACGTCGGACTGACGCGGCGTAAAACGCACGTATTCGGAACCGATACGGGAAAGGTCGTAACGACCCACTTCCGTACTCATGAATTCGATTGCACAACACGCCGTACCGTAGGGGAACGGCCATAAGGAATTCGTCCGGCCCCAATTGACCAAGAAGTCAAGGGAGGTCGTTATGATATTTGGCTTTTCTGCCACATTACCCATAGGGATTACCTCGTAAAATTCGCGCTGAAAAATAGAAATTTTGCATTACATCCAATCCAAACGGGCGCAAAAACGCCCATACACTCACCCGTCCCGGCAATGCAACGGACCTCGCGCAGACGACGCAATCCCATGACAGACAACGAATTACGCAGCACCTTTAAATACGGTCCGTTTTTTACTAAATTATGCCGCGAAAATATGGACGGCTTTTTCGATAAAGGCATATACAAGGGTTTCAGGGACGCGCTCAACGTAAGCGTCGTCAATCCCGAAGATATGGAACGGCACATATCGTCTTCTATCGTTCCCGTAGCAAACGCCCTCAATATCGGCCTCGTCAAGGTGAGCACGATGTACACCACAGACAAGGGGCGCCAAATAAAAGCCTACTCATTCTTCGAAAGCCCCGACGGCATTGAAACAGCCAGCCTCATCGAGACGTTCCGCACCGATGACAACGGCATCGTCAACTTCTCGGCGAACCCCAAAAAAGGCTACAAGTTCAACGAAGCAGAAATCCAGTCCATAAAGCTTATCGCCCTCGACATATTCCTGCTCCTCGAACGATCCCGTCTCGCCAACATGGTAAATACGGCCCGCGTTACCGACGCAATGACCGGGATTCCGAACACGAACAGCATCATGCAATACGGGTTGAACCTGAAAATATCCAAGGTGCTTTCCAAGTACACGGGTATTTTCATCAACCTCAAGAACTACAAGTATATAAACAACACTCTCGGCGGAGCTGTCGGCGATTACGGAATCATCACCTTCGCACAGACATCCTTCAACTTCCTGAAAGACAGGGGGTCTATCGCACGCCTAGGCGGCGACAACTTTTTCGCCCTGGTCAAAAACGAATTCGTGGATTCGTTCGTACAGAAATTCTCGAGCCTTGACGTTTCTTGCAGCAGGAGGGACATCCTGCGAAATTTCTGCGTACAGTCCCGCATGGGCATCTACCCCATCAAGGCCAGCGACAACATGGGCGAAGTCATGCACGGAGGCTCCATCGCCCTGAACACGGCCAAGAACGAGAACGGCAAGGATATCGTCTACTTCTCGCCCAAGATGCTCGAAAAGACCATGCACGAGAAGCAGGTATCCGCGACATTCCTGGAAGCCTTCAACAAGCACGAATTCATCGTCTACTACCAGCCGAAAATCCGTATCAAGACTCACGAAATCTTCGGAGGCGAAGCACTTGTACGCTGGAACATGGGCGACCGCATTGCGGCTCCGGCGGAGTTTCTCCCCATCCTTGAAAAGGAATCGTCCATCTGCCAACTGGATTTTTACGTATTCGAGACCGTCTGCAGCGATTTACGCAGATGGATTGACGCAGGACTTTCCCCCGTCCGTATTTCGTCAAATTTCTCCAAGCTGCATCTCAAGAACAAGTTCCTCGCAAGCGATATCCTCGCCATCATGAAGAAATACAGCATCGACAGCAAATACATCGAAATCGAACTGACCGAAGTTTCCGATTTCGAAGACAGCGTCGCCATGCAGAACTTCGTGAACAAGTTGCGAGAAAAGGGCATCTCGGTTTCCATTGACGATTTCGGCACCGGATCCTCGACGCTCAACGCGCTCACGAACATCGATGCAAACATCATCAAAATCGACAAGTCCCTACTCGACAATGTCGGTGAAGGACACGACCAGGACAAGATCGTTCTCAAGAACATGGTGAGCATGATGCAGGAACTCAACAAGGAAGTCATCGCCGAAGGTGTCGAGACCGACAACCAGCTGGAATTCCTGAAAGGCATCAACTGCCCGATGGTCCAAGGATTCGTCTATGACGAACCTCTCCCCCGCGACGAATTCGAGAAGCGCCTCAAAGAAAGGCGCACTTACTAACACCTAATTTACGGCATCCGCTTCATTTCGCGACGGGCCATGATCGTCGCGATAACGGCCGCACCGCAATCGGCAATGGGCTGGGCCATAAAAACGCCCTGCAATTCAAAAAAGCGCGGCATTATCAGCAAGAACGGTATCAACAGGATTATTTGGCGGCAGGCGTTAAAGAACATGGACTGCCACGGTTTTCCGATTCCCTGGAAGAAATTTCCCGAAACCATGCCCACCGGCACGAAAGGCAACATACAAAGGAATATACGCATTCCCCAGGACGCGAGTTTTTGCATATTCTCGTCATTGGGGGCAAAAGGCGCGACAAAAGTCTGCGTAAACGTCATGAGCAGCACCCACGACACCACGATAAAGCAGGTCGCATAAATCATAGTGAATTTGTACGCACTGCGCACCCGATCGTACTTCTTGGCACCGTAGTTGTAGCCGATAATCGGCTGCGAGCCGTTCACGAATCCCATGAGCGGGAGGATTATGATAGACACGACACTGTTGATTATACCGAAAGCCGAAATGGCCTGGTCCCCCCCCTGCATCCCGTTCACGACAGGCAGGCTACGACCGCCATAAGTGGTAAGGCTCCATGCGAGGATGGCATTCAGCAGGCTGTTACTTATCTGCATCACGCTCGGAGGGAGTCCCAGGACAAAAATCTTGCGCACGTAGGGCGCACGCAATTCCATATAACGGCGGTTAATCTTTACAGGGGTCGATTTCTTCAAGAAGAACTGCATCACGGCAAGGCCACCTATCAACTGGCTCGAGACCGTCGCCCACGCAGCCCCCTCGATGCCCCAGCCGAGCTTCATAATGAACAGCCAGTCGAGAATCACGTTGCTTCCGGCGCCAATCATCACACGGGTCATCGCCGTCTTCGGGTGGCCCATGCTGCGGATGAAATGGTTCATGCCGGGAACAATCGTCTGGAACACAGCACCCAACAAGATGATGCGCATGTAGCTCGAGGCCACGGGCAGCAACTGGTCGCTCGCGCCGAAGAGACGGAGCAGCGGAGCCATGAAAATCTGCCCCAACGTAAAGGAGCAGACCGCCATGATGATCAGCAGCACAAAGGAATTGTTCAGGATGATAGCCGCCTGCTCGTACTTCTTCTCGCCCAGGCGGATAGCAAACAGCGTATTGCCGCCAACACCCACAACCATGGACATCGCCATGATGAACAGCGCAATCGGGAAACAGATGGTAATACCGCCAATGCCAATGCTACCGACGCCCTGCCCCACGAAATAGCGGTCTACGATATTGTAGAGAGCCTCGACAAGCATGCTGATGATGGCAGGCACGGAAAACTGCAGGATAATCCTCGGAATTCCTGCAGACCCCATGGCATTCAATTTCTTGTTTTCCATCATAGCGGGGCCAAAGATAGAAAAAAGAGGCCGCAACAAAGCGACCTCTTGTTATCTTGAGGTGTAATTTTTTAATCCTGACGGGGCATCAGCGGTCGTCCTGAGAGCGTTTTACGTCAAACGGTAGCCGGTTTTCCTGTATCGTCATGCGTGCGAACATATTCACGGCGGCAGAAATGCTAATACCCACAGATTTACAAAAATCCGAAAACTTTTCTTTTGTTTCCTCATCCATCCGAACAGAAACAATACCCATAGTATACTCCTAGAGCAAGGCAAACACAAGTTCAATATTAACAAAATAATTACACATTGTTTTATTTTATATGTAAAATTTAGTTTATATAAGAAATAAAAATTATTTAAAAGCGCTCCGTTTTTGCAAAAAAGAGGCAAAACAGCCTTTTACGAACAGCCTAAATTGTAAAATTTATGGTTCAAACCCTGCCGTTTTCAAAGAATACTTTTCGTATCTAGCGTATTACACTTTTACTACAAATTAAAAGTGTATTACATACGTAATACATTAATTTTCATACAAAATAAAATCCTTTTATTGTAAACTGAAGCTAGGCCACCCTTTTATTTTTACATACAAGTTATCACAAACAAATTATAAACATTATATTCTCTTTTGATTTGATGTAGTATTTTCGTCTGTAGTACGTAATATTGCTCAAACACAAAACCTTAACCACTTCTCTAATAGGAGCATATAAAATGGAAAGAGTACGATGCATGACTCTGAAAAACAACGGCAACTTTGTCGCCCGCATCAAGATCAAAGGCACGCACACGAACGGCAAGACATATACCTACGAGCAGAGCGGCTATCACGATATTTGCAAGTATGCCGAAAGAACCGTAGACCTCGCCGACACCAATGGCAAGGTACAGCCCGGTGATGTCGTCACCATGTTCGCCTTCGTAAAGCTGGGCAAGGACAAGACCGCCAAGGAATCATTCGTTTACGCTCCGGATTCCATCCAGAATGCCAAATACTCCATCAAGGGAACAACGCTTAGCAACAGCCTGAAATTCGAAGGCATTATTGGCAAGGACCCGGTACAAGTTGCGCCGAAATTCCCCGAAGTCGGCAGTTTCAAGCTCATCAACAAGGGCAACTTTGTCGTCCGCATGCAGATTATCCACGCCGACCCCAACAGCGGCAAGACCGCCATTTACGAACCGTCGGGCTATCACGATATCTGCAAGTATGCTGAACGCACCATCGACCTGTCCAAGGTATCCGAAATCAAGAATGGTGAAATCGTGACCCTGCGCGCATTCGTCGTCTTGGGCAAGGATATCGAAGCCTCCGAAACCTACACCTTCAAGAAGGGTTCCGGCGTCATGGCCACATACGAAATCTCCGGTAACACCCTGACGCCGAAGATCAAGAAGGTCTAATTCAGAAAAAGCCATTTTTCTTTTTTTAGGGGAAGGCCTCCTGCCAAATGGCGGGAGGCCTTTTTGCAAAAGTAAATCAAGTCTTATAAAAATCTTCTTTCATCCGAACAGCATCGACACCTTGTAGAGAAATGCTGACTAAAGTTTTTCTTGTTTAGATCCTTATATTTCTCTGCGTATTTTGGACAATTTATTTGTATCATCTTTGCCAAGATAGTTCCCTTATCCTCAATAGCGATTTTGATTTTTTCATTCTTTTCCAATTTTCTAGCTATATTGGCAATCTTTTTAGATTTCGTATGTTCCGCAAATTGTTTTAGCGCCGTAATACGACCAGAAGGTGCCTGTTCAAACATTTTATCTTTATTCAAACATATTGTTATCTTATTCCCCTTCGGCAATTTGCGATAATGGCCACACGCGAGACGCCTTTTATTCGACATATGGCGAACTCCGTTTTCTAGATTCAAATACATAACCTGTTTGGCGAACAGCGTATAACCCGTTCGCTGCATAAACTTATAATTCAATTTTCCAAAACGCTTTCTCCAAGCATCGTTAACGAAAATTGTCTTTTGCTCATGCTGAACACGCTTATCAACACCGAACAACAACGAATAATACCCCTTGCTCGATGTAAGATAAATTTCTGAATGTCCCTCAGCAATTTGATCTTTAGTATACGCCTTACTTATAGAGCCAAGCGAATCACGACTTTTTACCGTCCCAAAGAACCAATAATCATCATTATCTTCTGATGAAGAATTTATATAAATTTTTTTATTTTCATTCGGATTCATTGAGAAAGACCAGTTCAGTTTATCCGTAGCCAAATTTTTTGTTTGGCCAGATTTCGCCTTTACTCGGCCAGTATTTTTGTTAAGACCATTAACTGATATTTCTGTATATATTTCCCCCTCATCGGTAACACTATCCGTACTATTATGAACTGTAATTTTTTTCGCAACGAAAGAAAACTCAGAAAAGCCTTCTTCCGACGTTTCAATTTTTTCGCCAACTTCGTCAAAAAAATGCATCACCAATCCAGCAGAGAACGAAATCGATGCCGGAATCAAATTACTCGCTATATCATTACAAGCGGAATCCGTCAAATCGCCGTCCCACTGTCGTTCCAAATCGTACGACCATATATCAGTCAATTCAAAATGTCTCCAATGATATGGTTTATCTTTACACGTTCCATCAACATCATCACTATCGTACTGCCGCGAAATGTACGCCAACTCCTTAAAATAATCGTAAAGCTTCCAATCTCTGTTATATGATGCAAGATCATTTTGATCAACGTTCCACGCCCCCGGCAAAGCTTTCTCATATTTATACTTATTACTTCCAGTCAACTTTGATAAATTGCCCTGAATAAGATTTCCTGTATAATATTCATACTGGTCATCATCCGTTCCCTTATCATTGTCGGTATCGATATGGATAAGACCATCCAAGCTCAATTTTTCAAGAAGGAATTTTATAAAATGGAGATTTATATGCGGGTCTCCATGCATGTGAGCCGGCGTTCCTACATCCGCCAACAAGTGAAGAGTCCGCCCAAGTTTAAGGTATGCATTTTCTTTATCACCTTTTTTATACTCTTTAATCAACGCGGCCCAATACTCTTCTGCTCTAGCAGGAGCCGATCTAAAGCTATCCAATACCAGAGAGCCGTCTTTACATATCGCAGTAATAGGCGCGCCTATAAGTTCTATTATTCCAGAAGTCAGCTCAGTAAAATATTCACCAAGTCCCTTCCCCCACAAAGTTTCTGCTATGACATCGCAGATATACGTGATATCAATAACAAGACCTTTATCTTTATTTAAACCATCATTCCAAAAGTGTTCAAGCCAATGTTGATAATCACCTGGTTCACACTGTTCAAAAGCCCACTTCACGAAAGGGTCCCTTATTTTGGGCTCACTAATCCCAGACTTAATTTTCGGCTTATCCTCTAAAAAAGCCCCTATCATGACAAGGTCAAGATATGTTTCTTGTTTCAAGCCATCAAGAACATCTTCGCCAATACCTAAATCTTCCTTCACTTTCTTCCAATTGTCTTGGTTTATTGGGGCATTTAAGAAATCCATAGCCATTTCGCCAAGCAATTGCGTAGCGGCCTTTACTATCACATAATGTACTCTCGTATTCAAAGCATTACTCCTTCGAGATTATTTGGGGTTTATGTTACACAACTTTTCGTAAGTTGTTTAAAACAAAATAATCACTTCAAAACAGCAACGTTTCTAGTAAACATACTTTTACTTTATTTGTAATTCATGCAACAAACAAAATAATACATTAGCCATACAAGTGTCATCTTCCTTTATTTTTACAAGGATATAGGACAAAAAACCGTTTCCCTTTTCACGCTAATGATTCTCCATTATTTGACAGGGCACTCAAAAAAAATTGTAAAAAAAGCAACGAATCATTGCACCATCCATCCAACACAAAAAAGCTACAGCGTACTAACGCCATAGCACATTATCCATATAGCATTTTTAGGCAATAAAAAAGTGTCGGACAACTCCGACACTTTCTTTTTCAAAATCAGAAAACTTTATTAGAAAATCTTCTTGGCAGAGACGATATCGCCCGCAGCCTCGTGGAACAGGATCAAAGAACCGCCGTCCACCTTCTTGAAGACTTCGGTCAGTTCCTTTACGAGCTTGCCTTCGTCGAATCCGATAGCATTCTTGGTGGATTCACCAATCACGATACCGAAATTCACCATGTTCGGAGAAGAGTAGCGGAGGTACTTGAGAAGTTCTTCCGCATTGTTCACGTGGTCGGTCGCAGTTTCGCGTTCCAGTTCCTGCGGGTCACGCGTGCTCACCGGGAACGGGAAAAGACCGTTGCTAGCCACGTGCTTCACGTTCAGGTACAGGGCGTTGCCCACCATGAGGCTGAGGGTGTCATCGAGCGTTTCACGCACTTCGATAAACACGTCGCAGTTGGCGGACATTTCCTGGATTTCAAGCTTGGACGGGCCGCAGGCCACCAGGGCCATGGAAACGAGTGCGGCGAAAGCAACGAAAAGCTTTTTCATTATTTACTCCTTGATGGTTCTGCCGCAATGCGGCGCTGGCTTTGAAAAAACAATATAAAAAAGATTTCGCGGGCGTCATCACCGCGAGAGGATACCGAGGGCCTTTTCCACGAGATCGGGAGACAAACGGAAAATCTCGCTCAACTTTTCGACGCGCAGGGACTCGTCGATACGCTCCATACGGCTCCCGTTCGCATCGCGGACCACCAAATTCCCCTTCTGGTAGTAATACTGGATTCCATGTTCGCGGTCCAGGCGGTTCAGCACCGGGTACGTCATCATCTCGCGGTAAAAGCTCTCGCTCCAGTGCTGTTTGAACTCCTCGACGCTTACGCCTTCGACCGGATATTCAAAGCGCAACTTCATCGGAGCGCCCGCACCGCCAGTCCACAGTTCCATGCGGTCCTCTGTCGGCCGCACCAAGCGCACGCAATTGGGAACCAGCGGGAAAAACGCCTCCCCCGTACCGAACGGCGGTTGCAGAGGAATCTGCAGCGGGTCAAAAATCAGGTAACCGGGATCGAAGAGGTATGAGCTATGAGCTATGAGGTCGCTCCCTTCGGTCGCTTTGAGGTATGGGGTGTTAGACGAGAGTGTGGCAGTGTCGAGGGAGACGTTCGGGAGGATGAGGGCGCAGTGAATGTTGCGTTCCTTGCGCTTGTGGCCCATCACGAGACGGGGATGCAATCCCATATCAGCAAAAGACTGGTACAGGTGCCATGTCATGCTGAAACACGTACCGCCGCCCATCCACGTATCGATATCGTTCCTGTCGCTATCATCGAGATTCCGTGCAGCGGTGGCGCTGCCCGTCGATTCCAGGCGTATGATTTTCGTGAGGTTCTCGTACGTCACGTTCGAGAGTTTGTCACACAGGTCGAGAATCTTTTGCCAGGTCGCGGGTTCCATAAGGGGAAAGATAGAAAATAGACGAGAAAGGAGTGCATTGAGTTTTGAACGATGAGCTATGGACTTTAGAAGGGACTAGTGGCTAGTAAACAGTAGACAGTAAATAGGGTCGCAATTATCAAGAAGTTTCTCTTCGCGATTCCTAACCACTATTTACTAACCACTATTTACTATATTCTACACATGCTCGGTATCGAACAGAAAAAAGGAAACGACGACCATCTCTGCGGACGCATGATCGCGTACGCGAAGATTCTACCATCACCCGACGCCCTCAGCGGGACGCCGTTTGACGACATGGTCAAAAACGGCCTCCTGACTCTCGAGGGAGATTTCCGCAACGCCCCGACCGGGCCAGAAATTCGCCGTTCCCTGAACAAGAGCGTCGATTCCAAGCTGAACAACCTTCTCGAATCCATGCAAGAAGAAGGAGTCGACATTCCCGAAAACCTGGATGTCGACGCCCTGCGCGAACGCCTCCACGAACTTTCGAACATGGAGGTTATCCCTATCCCGGCACGCATCGGCAATTTTGCATCCGAACAAGACATCTTGAACGAAGACGCCGACATTTATTACATCGGCGAATACATCGGACTGAACCAGGCGCATTTCTGCCTCACGACGCTGCCCATCTACTACCAAGCGCGTTACCGCGAACAGGCGAAGGCGGCCGAAATCAGCCTGCTGAACGAGATGCTTTCGCAGTTCGAATCCGGAACCGTCATGGACAACGACGACATCCAGAAGGATACCGAAGAACTCTTCCCCGCGGGGCTCACGCTCAACACGTTCATGGGCGACCTTGACAACCTGCTCAACGTGCGCGTCATCCCGTTCCTGCTCGCCTGCGAGAACGACAGCGATTACGAAACGCAAATTGCGCTGTTCTACAACTTCATGAAGGACTACCCTCAGCAAGAAGACATCTCGCGCGTGGACCACGCCATCCGCGAATTGCGCAAGCGCGGCGACAACCAGAGTGCACGAAAGCTGCTGGAACTGAGCTGCAAGAAAATCAATTCCATCTACAGCGAAGACACGAAGACGGCCGAAAAACTCGAGGCCGAAATCCAGACCATCTGATTACATCTTGGATAGCGTAAGCAAGGCCGCACCCGAAAGGATGACGACCGTCGATATGGCGAGCTTGATGCGCTCGTTGCGCGTCGCATATTCACCAAAAGCAAATACACCCCACAGCTGGTTCACCACCAGGTTGAGCTGCAACAGCGGGTAACCCACCGCATAGCCGAAGAGGCCGTCGTCGGCAATCGCCCAGAATATAGCGAGCGTACCGAGCATCCAGAGGACGCCCGCACCGAAGGCGAACAAGGACGGGACTAAGGGCATGTCGTAGCGCTTGCCGCGCTTGAGCGTAAGCACGATGAACAGCGCGACGCTACCGAGGCACACGCCCACCGAGAACGGGAACAGGAATTCCATGTCGCCGAGGTTGCTGAGCTTGTAGGGAATCAGGTACGAACCGAATACCGCACCCGAAAGGAGCGAGCGCCAGTTCTTCCAGAGGTGCTGCACCTTCCCCGCAGGAATCCAGATGCCCACGAGCATGCAGATGATGGCGGGAATCGAGAAATAGAGGAGCGTATGCTCGGCAAACAGCGTGACACCCGTAATGAACGAAAGCAGGATGCTCACGCTCATGGACCGGAGCCCCGTGCCAGCAAGGTCGGCCTCGGCCTGCACCGCCCAGAAACAGAGCCCGCCGCCCAGAACCCAGAGGCATCCGCAGAGGATACCTACCGGCTGCAAGTTGAACTGCCCCGTGACGCTGGCAATAACCGCCGAGCAGAACAGCGCGCCGACAGCCATCACGGCGAGGAACGCCCACGAAGAATAGTTCGGGTATTTCTTGAGCGGGATCATGTACGTCCCGAAAGCGAAGACGCCCGTCAGGACGCCGATAATGCTGAGCATGCTACTTTCCAATGCAGAACCCCGCGAATATGGATTGTAAAATGTCTTCGGACGAAATTTCGCCCGTTATACTCTGGAGGGCGCGGCGCACCACCTGCATCTCGAAGGCGAGCAGCTCCACCGCCGGATTGTTCCTGAGCAGGTCGAGGGTGCGGTCAATTCCCGCCAGGGCGTCTTCGAGGCAAGCCTTTTCGCGCTCGCTCGTAATCCAGAAGTCCTCGGAATTCTCGACATTCTTGAACAAGGCCGCGTTCATAATATTCTTGAGTTCGGCGAGGCCCTCGCCCGTCTTGGACGAAACGCGAAGAGCATCGGTCGTAGGCATCGCGCTCGAGGCATTGGTCTCAAACGTCATGGCGGCCCCGGAGCCGCCATCTGGCAAGCCTCCACCCGTCAAGTCGCTCTTGGAATAAACGACAAAATCGGGGGCGATGACCGAGGGCACGCCCTTTTCGCAGCCCCTTCTCTCGTCTGAACAGTCCACCACCAGAATCTTCAAGTCCGCTTCCTCGAGAATCTCCCTGCTCTTTTCCATGCTGAGGGCGTCGAGTTCATCGGTCGCACGTTCCGCAATTCCCGCGGTATCGACAAGGCGGATTTCGCCACCATCCAAAAACAACCGCACTTCCACAAAGTCACGCGTCGTGCCCGGCACATTGCTCACAAGCACGCGGTCTTCGCCCAGCAACGCATTCACCAGGCTCGACTTGCCCGCATTCGGCGCACCGTAGAGCACAGCCAGCGGAAGCCTGCCGAGCGACGCCTTGTTATGGAAGCTGTTCAAAACCTGCTGGATGGATTCGCGGACAGAAACGAATCGCGCCTCCCAGCCCGCAAAATCCGGGTCGGCCTCTTCTTCGGCAAAATCTACGTCCAGTTCCAAGCGGGCCGAGATGTCCTTCACCTGCGCGGCGAGCGTCGCAACCTTTTTGGAAAGAGCACCCGAAAGCAGGCGATGCGCATTTTCCAGCTCCGCGCGGTTCGCGCTGTGAATCACGTCGGCAACGGATTCCGCCTGCGTCAAGTCCATCTTGCCGTTCAAAAAAGCGCGGCGCGTAAACTCGCCCGGTTCGGCAAGGCGCACGCCATCGATGCTACGAATCGCCTGCAGCAGGTCGCGCACGATAAGCGGGTTCCCGTGCGGGTAGAGTTCCAGCACATCTTCGCCGGTGTAAGAATTCGGGCCTTCGAAAAACAGGTACAAAAGGCTGTCGATAACCTTGCCCGTCTGCGGGTCACGCGCAGTCCCGAGACTCGCCTTGCGCGCCTCCAAACTAGCCGCGGCACGTTCCCCGAAAAGCAACTTTGCCACATCGCGAACCCTGGAACCACTCACACGGAGGGCCGCCACGGCACTTACGCCGGCGGGGGTCATCGGGGCTACAATCGTCAGGGAATCCATGCGCGAGAATATAGCAAATGCGGAGCCACCTCCGCGGCAGTTCCTAATTCCAATAGGAGTTACTAGTGTCGCAGATTTCAAGGAACTTCTTGATATAAGATAATCTAGTAACTAATAACTGCACCGCAGGTGCCCCAATCTAGTAACTAGTAACTATTGACTAATAACTCCTTTTGCTATCTTGCCTTCCATGAGCAACTTCTCGATCATTTCCCGCCCGCTGGGCACCGTCGAACGCCATATCCTTAAGCGCGATGACGGCGCCGAATTCGAAATCATGAGCGGCTACGGCGGCGGCCTCAATGCCTGGCGCATTCCCGTAACCGCAAGCAACTCGCCCGCAAGCAGGCCCCTCGACCTCCTGTTCGGCTACCGCGACGGCGACGACGTATTCAAGATGGGACCCGACACGAATGCGGGCTGCAGGCTTTGCCCCTTCCCCGGACGGACCGCCTACGCGCAGTTCACCTGGAACGGCAGCACATACAAACTAATCAACAACGTGAGCTGGGCCCCGCACGCCCTGCACGGATTCCTCCAGAACCAGGAATGGAAACTCGAAAGCTTCGAGAGCGACAGCGAAAAATGTACCGCTGTCTTCACCTGCGACTGGCCGGGCGCATTCGCGGGATTCCCGTTCCCCTACCGCGCCACGAATACCGTCACCTTCACAGGCGAAAGCGTCCACGTTGTCTCGAGCGTCAAGAACATCGGCAATACGGACATGCCCTATTCCGAAGGCTGGCACCCGTACTTCTCGCTCGGCGAAAAGATTGACGGCCTCACCATGACGCTCCCACGCACGAACCTTGCCCTGCTCGACAAGGCCGATCTCCCCACCGGCAACTTCAAGGAAGACACGCGCTTCGTGGGCGGCCGCAAGATCGGTGACGAGTTCATCAACGACTGTTTCTGCCTCGCCGACCAGGGCGGAGAAGCACATGCGCAGCTCGAAAGCGAACGCTTCGCCCTCGACATCTGGCAAAAGGCAGGCAACGAGCAGTACAACGCCATCCAGATATACACGCCGCCCGACCGCATGAGCATCGCCATCGAGCCCATGACATCGGAACCCGACGCGCTGAACCATCACCGCGGCCTCATCGTCATAGCCCCAGGCGAAACCCGAACGTTCGAATTCGGCTTCCGCTTCTGTGCGAAATAACACATCGGTGCTATTTAACGTAGTTTTTGCGTAGATTAAACCGCTTTTCGTTGCGAAATCCCCAACGAATTGTTCAACGGCGCGCTGTTTTTTCGATGTAACGGCATTTATTTAAGGTATTTTCCATAGAAAACAGGAGTTATCTATGGGATATTTGAAGAAAATCTTGGCAATCGGCCTCGCTACCGCCACAGCCTCCTTTGCCGCCAAGTACGAAGCCGAAACGGCCACCCTGTCGGGCACTGCCGAAAAAGTCACCAACGAAAACGCCTCGGGCGGCGCCTACGTCGACCAGAAAGAAGGCGATATCGAATTCAGCGTCACCGCTGAAGCCGCAGGCAAGTTCCTGCTCACCATCCACTATAAGGCAGGCGACTTCAAATCGAACTATATCACTGTCAACGGCGACCAGGTCGGGCAAATCGACTTCAACGCAGCCTCAACCTTCACCGACATTTCGACCATCGTGACGCTCAAGGCGGGCGCGAACACCGTCGGCATCAAAAAATTCTGGGGTTGGATCAGCGTAGACTACATCGATCTTGAGCCTTACACTTCCAAGCCTTTCGCCCTCTGCAACACCCCGATTACTCCGAATGCTACACCGGAAGCCGTCAAGCTATATAACTTCCTCGTGAACAACTTCGGCAAAAAAACAATCAGCGGCATCATGACCGGCGACATGGAAGGATATGACGCCAGCAAGGAAGTCACGACGCACCCCGATGTTCAAGACATCTACACGCGCAGCGGCAAGTACCCAGCACTTGTCGGCGTAGACTTCCTCTTTGCAAACGGTCCCAACGCGACCAACAGCTGGAACAAGGGCTACACCGAAAAGGCAATTGCGCTTGCCAAGGATCTCTGGAACAAAGGCGGCATCCCAGCGTTCACCTGGCACTGGAAGGATCCTTCCGATTCCGTTGACGCCTTCTATGCAAACCAGAATGCCGCAGGCGAGGGCAAGGATTACACGACCTTCGACTTCACCCAAGCTTTCATGACGGGCACTACCACCTGGGATACGCTCTCTGCCGCCTACAAGGGAATCATTGCGGATATCGACGACATCGCCAACTACTTCCTCGCCCTACAAAGCGAAAATGTCGCAGCCATCTTCCGTCCGCTCCACGAAGCAGGCGGAACCTGGTTCTGGTGGAGTACGCATACGGGAAAACAGCTTGCCGCCCTGTACCGCCTCGTCTACGAACGAATGGTTTTCACCAAGGGCGTCAAGAACCTAGTCTGGGTATTCAACCCGAGTTCGACATCCCTCACCGACTGGAATCCGGGCGAAACCTACTACGATGTCCTCTCCATCGACATCTACAACGACGACAATGTTCACTCCAGCAACTCGGCCGCCTTTGACGATTTCAAAACCAAGTGGGGCTTATCCAAGGTCCTCGCCCTCAGCGAGAACGGTCCCATTCCCGACGTGAACAACATGCATACCGACGAATCCGTATGGAGCTGGTGGATGCCCTGGTACAGCACTTGGGGAGGCAAGTGGCCCGGACAGACCAAGAACGAAGTCTGGAAAAGCAACATGGAAGACGAGCGCATCATTACCCTCGACAAGATGCCTGGCTGGGCTTCTTACAGCGAAGCGAATTCCGGAACGGGAACATGCCAAGTCGCCAAGGCGACATCTACTTTCAATGGCGACCCCGAAAAAGCTGCCGGCAACAAGAAAGAAGACAAGATGGTCGTCACCTACGCCCTCGGAAAAGACGGCGCCCTCATCAACACAACGAAACTTCCCGACCTCACCAAGGCAAAGACTCTTTCCGTCGACATCTCCGTGGACGGAACCGGCGCAGCCGAAGGCGGCGTATGGATTGGGCTCGCATTCGTGCGCAATGGCATGGCCGACAGCGCCTGGACCTGGGAGCAATCGCCTAGCGACGGTTGCTGGATGGAAGAAGATGGCGGTTCCAAGACCTGCACCTTCGACATCACGCTCTACAAGGACGATGCGGGCACAGAGCACCCCATTGATCTCGACAATCTCTTCTCGCTCGTATTCGTCGCAAGCGCCGAAGGATTCAACGGCACCGTAACATTCGACAACCTCATTGCCGACGATGGCACCGTCGTGACCACGTTCGATGACGCAAAAAGTCTCTTCAGCGTTTCCGAAGGCAGCGAAAAGACCGTCAAGAGCATCAAACTCGAAAGCGAAGGAACAAACGCAATCAAGACCGTAGCCGGCTCTGCCGCCAAGTTCGGCATCCAGGGCAACATGGTTTCACTTTCTACCGCGAAGGCGGGTATGGTATCGGTCGACGTATTCGGCATGAACGGCAAGAAGGTCGCCACGCTCTACAAGGGCAACCTTGCTGCGGGCAGCTACGCCTTCAGCCTCGCCGACATGCCCAAGGGCCGCTACATCGTGCGCGTGAAGGGCGCGGGTATTGCCGCTACCAAGCCGATTCTCGTCAAGTAAAGCTTTTTTTCTCCTGAAATCAAAGCCTTGCAGGTATCACACCTGCGGGGCTTTTTTGTCTATGGGCCGCAGGTTCAGCTTTTCGCGCTCGTCCGGTGTGGACAAATTCAGTGGTTTTTGTCAACACCCCGGGGCGAAAAATGTCCTTTTTGCGCCAGCGATTTATAGTTTTCGGGTAAACGCCTCCGGAGGGGGCGTTTCGAGGAGTTTATGAAAAAATTGAGTTTTGCGGCTCTTTGCGGGGCCTTTTTGCTCGGTGGAACTACTTTTGCGGCCCCGGGCCTCACGGTGAGCGGCACCGACCTGCTCTATAACGGCAAGAAAATCTTCTTTTCGGGCACGAACCTCGCCTGGAGCGACTACAATTCCGACGTGGGGGCTTCCCCGCTGAACGAGAACGCCTGGCGCAAAGCCGTGGAGGGAACGCGCGCCGCGGGCGGTAACGCTATCCGCTGGTGGCTTTTCAACAACATGAGCCAGAGCCCCGAAATCGACCAGACGACGCACCTGGTTTCGGGCCTCAAGGAAAACACCATCAACAACATGAAGAAGGCTTTGGACATCGCCGAGGAATACGGCGTGATGGTCTCGATGTGCCTCTTCAGCCACAACCTGATGGAACCCAACCAGTGGGGACTTTACGACGAAAAGCTCGACATCACCGCGAACACGAACCTGTTCGAGGACGAGGGCACGCAGGCGTTTATCGACAACGCGCTTATACCGGTGGTGAAGGCGATTGGCAACCACAAGGCGCTCATGACCTGGGAAGTTTTCAACGAGCCCGAGGGCATGACGAGCGAATGCAGCGGCTGGACCACCAAGAAGATGGCGCTTTCCAAAATCCAGGCTTTTACGAACAAGGTAGCAGCGGCCATCCACACCGAAAACCCGGAGTTGCTCGTTTCTACCGGTAGCGTGAACATCCAGTATCAAAAACACTGGAACGACGCGGCCCTCGTGGCGGCAGGCGGCAAGGCGAACGGCACGCTCGACTTTTTCCAGACGCACTATTACCCATACTGGCAAAACGATGCCGTGAGCCCGTTCGTGAATACGGCAGCCCAGATGGCGAGCACGTACGGTTACGACAGCAAGCCGATGATTATCGGCGAGTTCCCCGCAAGCGGCTGGAAGGGCGACACCTACACGGCGAGCATGGCGGCAAAGACCCAGATTTCGACCGAGGAATGCTACCGCAAGGCGTTTGACGGCGGCTACGCGGGCGCTCTCGCTTGGCAGTATATTGGCGACAAGACCGAATCGAACTTTGGCGGTTACACCTACACGATTGACCCGGCGCTCAAGGCTATGACGGCGCTTGCCGCAACGGAAGAGGCGAGCATCAAGATAAAGGATGTAGCAATCAGCCAGGAAGGCGGCGACGGCAAGATGTCGGTGACCTACGGTGGCGACAATGCGCAGATTGAATACCAGAAGACGTGGGACCTGAGCAAGGCCAGCACGTTCACGTTCGAGGTGACGAACAAGGGCGCGAGCGACGCCCAACTGCACCTGATTTTCAAACTGACGGATGCTTGGACCTGGACTCCGGTGAACGACGATGCCGGCGCATGCGTTGTGCCCGCGGGCGAATCGACGGTATGTTCCTTCGATATCTCCAGCTTTACTGACCGCAACAAGACCTTGAGCGTCGTGATTGCGAACTATGCCGCTGGCTTCACCGGCACGCTCCTTTACGACAACTTCAAGGCGGGCGACCAGGTTCTCTGGGACTTCAACGAAGACAAGTACGATGCCTTTAGCCGCGGTTTCGAGAACACCGAAGAGATGATTCCCGAAATCAAGATCGTGTTCGGCGAAGGCTCCATCGGGATAAACCCGCGCGTGGCAGCAGTCAAGTCGGGCGCTTCCCTCGGTATTGCCGGCAATACGATTTCGCTTGTCACCGCGAAGGCGGGCGACGTGAGCGTGGACGTTTACGGCATGAACGGCAGGCGCATCGCCACCCTCTTCCACGGCACGCTCGCGCAGGGCAGCTACGCATTCAGCCTCGAGAACATGCCCAAGGGAATGTACATCGTGCGCGTGAAGGGTACTGGCATCACCGCGACGCAACCCGCGCTTGTAAAATAAAGGATTTCTGACTCCTCGCCCCTGCAGGTTAACGCCTGCGGGGGTTTTTGAGATTGTGCGCTACACAACAGGTTTTCTTTCTTTTTTCTTGTAATCGTTCAATCGGGTCTTTTTTAGGATATATTTAAAGCATAAAATGTATGGAGTGTTTATGGAATTCAGGTCTTTCGCGGCAATGGCCGCTTTCTCCGTGGCGGTATCCGCTTTTGCCGCCCCCACAGTCTACGAAGCCGAAGATCAACCGGGCGTAAATGCCGGCGACGTCTCGGCAGATTCCACCGGAGCGAAGTTCGTGACGAAATCCTCCGGGACCGAATTCACCTTCACGATCAAGGTCGATGAAACCGCGATGTACGACATCACGACCAAGGTGCTCATCAAGCAGTACGACTGGACGACCTCCAAGATTCTCGTGAACGGTGTCGAGGCGGGCTCGATGCTCACTACCCCGCGCAACTGCGATTCTAGCTACGTGGTGGCGGCATCCGCCAAGATGCGTACCGGCGAGAACACGATTACCGTAGGGAACGGTGCCATCGGCGTGGACTACATAACCGTGGAACGCCATCCCGACCCCGTTTTCAATATCAGCGCACTGCCCGTAACGCCTAATGCGAGCGAAAGCGCCAAGAAGGTCAAGACATTCCTCCGCGACAACTTCATGAAGAAGACGGTGAGCGGCATGATGATTAGCGACCAGAACTTCAACTACGACTACGGAAACATGAAACTTTTGAAGGCGGGCGAATGCACCCCGGCGGATTCCTGCAAGTTCAGCGATGAAGAAGTTTCGTGGAAGGGCCAGACCGACATTGCCGAATTCTACAAGCGCAGCGGGCACTACCCGGCCGTGGGCGGGTTCGACATGCTCTTTGCCGCGGGCGGGCATCACGAAGAAGGCTGGTTCCGGGGCTATACCGAGAACAACCTCGTGATGACCGAGCAACTGTGGGAAATGGGCGGCATCCCGACATTCACGTGGCACTGGAAAGTCGGAGAAGACACGATTTTCTACACGCAGCAGGAAGGCTACAGGAATGCGGGCTGCACCGAAGGCGTCACGAAGACGGCCGACAACAACACCTGCTTTAACTACACGAAGGCCTTCAAGGATTCCACCTGCAAGGAGATTGACGCAACTTCGCAGGTTTACAAGGACATCGTCGCCGACGTGGACATTGTCTCGGGCTACTTCAAGGAACTCGAAGAAAAGGGAATCGCCGTCGTGTGGCGCCCCCTGCACGAGGCCAGCGGTGGCTGGTTCTGGTGGGGCGTGGGTAGCCCCGAGTGCTACGTGCAACTTTACCGCCTCGTGTTCGACCGCATGGTGAATACAAATAAACTCACAAACCTCATCTGGGTATGGAACATCAATACCGATCCGAAATTCGGTTACGACTACAGCGCTCTCAATGCGGAATGGTACCCGGGTGACGAATACGTGGACATTGTCGCGGTCGATATCTACGATCCGCTCAACAACCACAATTCCGCCGCGAACTACTTCAATAAGATCGTGAGCGACGTGGGTACCAAGAAACTCATCGCCCTGAGCGAAAACGGAGCTATTCCGGATATCGACAGCATCGCCGAAGACAAGGCCTATTGGAGTTACTGGATGACCTGGAGTCAGACGTGGAGCGGAAACTTCCTCGAAAAGACTCCTACCGACATGTGGAAAAGGAACCTCGACGACGAACGCATCATTGCACTTGACGACATGCCCGGCTGGGGCAACGTCGTCGCCGACACCAGCAGCGAGGGTGCCATTGTCGCCCCGACCGCAATTCCTGTTGCAAGGCACACGGGCGTTTCGGATAAACTAAATATCCGCTTGAGCGGGACCACGCTCGAGATAAACGTGAGCGGCAGTACATCCGCAAGCATCGCGCTGTTCGACATGCTCGGACACAAGGTCGCAATGCTTGTCCAGGGCAACGTACCCGAGGGTTCCACGCAGTTCGACCTGCAGGGAATCGCAAGCGGGAACTACGTCGTTCGCGCTAGGATAGGCGGCGCAAATTACGCCCAGAAAATCCGCGTGAAGTAAAGTTTTCTATCTTTTGGGGTATGGACAAGAAGCACCCCCTCTACTTTACTATTCACGGTCATTTTTACCAGCCGCCGCGCGAAAATCCCTGGACTGGCGTTATCGAAAACCAGCCCAGCGCCCGCCCGAACCATGACTGGAACGACCGTATTGCAAGCCAGTGCTACAGTCCGAATGCCGCCAGCCGTATCCTGAACGAACACGGCCGCATCGTAGATATCGTAAACAACTACGAGTACATGAGTTTCAACATGGGTCCAACCCTGATGGGATGGATCCGCACAAACACGCCGGATACCTACCGCCGCATCCAGGAAGCCGACAGGCGGAGCATGGAACGGCTGAACGGCCACGGCAACGCCATCGCCCAGGTGTACAACCACATCATCATGCCGCTTGCAAGTGAGCAGGACAAGCGTACGCAAATCCGCTGGGGTATCGAAGACTTCAAGTTCCATTTCGGACGCATGCCCGAGGCGATGTGGCTCGCCGAAACCGCCATCAATTTCGAGACCGTCGTAGAGCTCATCAAGGCGGGCATCAAGTTTACCATCCTTTCGCCCACGCAGGCCGACAGTTTCCGCAAGTTCGGCGACGAGGAATGGACAGGATGTTCCAACACCGACATTGACACGACACGCCCCTATCGCGTCTACCCACGCGACAAGGACGGCAACCTCGTCTGCGATGGTTATCTCGACGTATTCTTCTACAACCCGTGGCTTTCTTCTGCGGTAGGTTTCGAACACCTGTTGCGTAACGCCGATACCTTCGGCGGACGCATCCGTGACGCCTGGGACAAGAACCGCAAGGAACCGCAGCTCGTGAGCATCGGTACCGATGGCGAGAGCTACGGCCACCACGAACCCTTCGGCGATATGTGCGCGGCCTGGCTCTACAACCGCTATGCCCCCGACCACGACATGGTTCCCGTAAACTACGGATGGTACCTGGAACAGTTCCCCCCGCAGCACGAGGTTTTGCTCAAGAACTTCCACGGCGAAGGATGCGCCTGGAGCTGTGCCCACGGCGTAGGCCGCTGGTACCGCGACTGCGGCTGTTCGACCGGCGGTGGCCCGAACTGGAACCAGAAATGGCGCGGTCCGCTCCGCGAAGCCTTCAACATCCTGAAAAAGCGCGCCGACGACGTGTTCGTCCGCGAATTCGAAAAGCTTTCTGACGTAGATCCGTGGGACGCCCGCAACAACTACGTCCAGGCACTGGTCGCCCCCGAAGACGAATCGCGCATCCAGGATTTCCTCGCCAGGACGGTAAAGGACCCTACCGACGCCGACATGTGCGCCAAGGCCATCCGTCTCCTCGAAATCCAGAAGTTCTGCCTGTTCAGCTACACGAGCTGCGGCTGGTTCTTCAACGATATCGAAGGGCTTGAACCGGTGCAGAACATGCGCTACGCATTGCGTGCCATGGAACTTCTGGAACCCTTCCTGCCCTATGGCAACCACCTCAAAAGCGAATTCATCAGCACGCTCGCCTGCGCTACCAGTAACGAACACAAGCTGAACGGTGCCGAAGTCTTTACCCGTTTCGCCGAAGAACAGGTTCCTGTCATCGTAAAGGAAATGGCGGAACAGGCGGCCATTTTCCACCTGGGCCTGGAAGGCGACAACGAAAAGAGCAAGAAGATTACCGCCACCAAGATCGCCTCGCGCCGGCGCCAGACTCTCGTGCGCACGGAATACTACGACAAGTTCATCGACGAGCGCCGCATTGCCACGGTTCTCGCCATCACGGACGCCCTCGGCCGCATCAACCTGGTCGTTGCCGACGGCGAAAACGAACAGAACGGGCTCAAGTTCGTCGAGAACCCGAACCTGGGCACCACGGAACTGCAGGCACTCAACCCCACGGCATACGTGGTGCGCATGCGTGACCTCATGAGCGATTCGCTCAAGCGCATCAACCAGCTCACGGCGCAAATGCACCTCACGGAAATCACCGAGTCGTTCTCGAGTTTCGCCCTCAACCACGGCATCTCCATCGACAACCTGGCCGATCCGGACCACACCTTGCCGGACACCATGAGGAAGATCCTCTCGCTGGAAATCAACGCCCGCATCCATCACGACGCCCTAAAGCTTTTGGAAGGTACCGACGACAAGCTCATCGCCGAAATCAAGGACCTGATGAACGAAGCCAACCGCCTCGAAACCAAGCCGAGTTTCGGCGGTACCGGCAGGATGTTCTTCAAGAAGCTGAAGGCGCTCATCGACACGGTTTCCCAAAACTACGACGAAGCTACGGTCAAGTACATCACGGACCTCATTACCGTTGCCGACTGGCTCCAGCTCGGCATCGACAAGACGTCGCTTGAAAACCGCGTCTTCGCCATCTATACCGAATTCCTGAAAGAACCGCAGGGCAAGCTTTCTGCCCTCAAGCCCATGTTCGGCTGGCTGAACTTCGAGGTAGATAATGTATAAACTATCCGAAAAGCCCCTCATCGGCAGGCAACAGATCGAAGAGCGCCTGGACAGCCTCGCCAAGGAATTGCGTAAGGAGGATTTCGACTATATCGTCTCGACGCTTACGGGCGGATTCATGCTTACCGCAGATATCTGCCGGCGCATCGCCAGCCAGAAACTGAAGGTGGCCTTTATCAAGGCGTCCAGCTACGGTAACGGCACGGAATCCTCCGGAAACGTAAAGCTTTCCGGACTAGAATCTATCGACATCACGGGCAAGAACGTACTCGTCATCGACGACATTCTTGATTCCGGACGCACCATGCTCGGCATTACGGCAGCCTTGCGCGACCTCGGGCCGAACAAGGTCAAGACATGTGTACTTCTCGACAAGCCCGCACGCCGGGCCGTCGAAATACAGGCCGACTTCGTCGGTTTTTCCATCGAGAACGAATTTGTCGTAGGCTACGGACTGGACTACGCAAACGAGTTCCGCACCTATCCTGAAATATGGACCGTGAGGGAGACAAATGGCCAATAACGATCTAGACGACGTCAGGCTCCACGCCACCCAGGCGTTCGAAGCCGTAGAGCGCAGCTACAACAAGATTAGCCGCCGCAACCGCTTTTTCATCAAGGCGGGTTTCTGCATCGCCTTCTTCATCGGCGGGTTCGTCACGAGCAGCGTCATGAACAACGTCCCGACGGAAGGCGTCATCGAAAAAATCGCCGCACAGCCCGACCTGAAAAACAGGTGCAAGGGCCGTTACGACCGGCCGATGGAATACGCCATCATGCACGAATGCATTTTCGCGAAGGGCATCCCCGGAAACGAAGCGAAGCTGGTCCAGAGAATCAACTACTGCACCTGCGCCCTGCAGAGCGTGCAGAACAAGAAGCCCTACCAGAAGATGTTCGAAAACAACCTCGTGGACTTCACCTTCAAGATTCGCGAAGAAGACCTCTGTCAAGACGACAAGATCATTCCCACTCTCGACGACGAGGATTCCAAGAAATAATCTTTACTTGAATGTTGCCTGATAGGTAGTTTTTCCTGTCGGGATGACAACGCGCGGGTTATCCGTCGAGCCGTCTTCCCACTGGACGAATACGCCTCCGGACGATTCCGCCGTCAGCACGATCGGGTAGCCCTTAAAGAACATTCCCTGATAATTTGCGGGCAAGCGCGCCCCTTCCACGGCGACATAGCCAGGTCCTTGGGCATTGACGGACACTGACACGTCTTCGCCCAGCTCGAACCTCTTGCGGAATTCGGCACGTACGCCAGCATCGCGTGAATAGGCCCATATCTTGAGGCAGTATCCGTCCGTTTCAAAACCATTTCCGCACGTGTTGCTATACCAGTAATCGTCACGGGGGAACACGTTGATGTCCCTGGCAATATCGCTGACGGGCATTGTCGCAACCATAGCGTCGGTATGGGCCGCGACCTGGTTCGAATTGACATACAGTGAATAAAGGACACATGCGCGGTTTATGAAAATCCTCTGGAACACGCGGCTCTGTATGAGCTTCACGAACAGGTTGTGGAAGCAAAGCGCGTTAGTCGAGTTCCTGCAGCTACTGGTGCCGCCACCGGCAATCCAGTCAAACATGTTCGTCTGCCTCGAGAAACCGGACACGTTCCATGTCCAGTCAAAGCCATGGTCGATATCAAAGGCGACAAAACGCCAGGGCTGCGTCGCCGTATGCCAGGCGCGCACATTGTTGTTGGGCCAGTCCCCGTTATGGAAATAGATTTCCGCAGCCATATAATCGGCATAGTTTTGCAGGTCGAGCATCCTGGAAATCTTTTCCAGGGCATCTCCCGCAAGGTCGCTAAAATCGCTAGCCGCGGCGAAATTGAGCATTTCTTCGTACGAAGCCGAAGAACCGTTCGCCACCTTGATAGTCTTGTCCGTATGCTTGATAAAATCGACTTCCTTGGAATCGATGCCGTAGTTCGTTTCCACAAAATGCTCGTTCAGCTTTTCGCGCATGTCGTGAATGCCGTAATACGTACCGTTGTAGAAAACCACCACCTGGCGGCTACGCTGGTAGTCCACGGTAGTGCCTTCCAGCAGGCTTACAGCCATCGGGTCTTCGATATAATCGCTAACGAAACGGTTGCCGTTGTTGCGCAAGATGAACGCCTTGAACTTTTTCGCTTCCGGACGCGTTTCGAAGAGCGGATACTTGAGCCGGCCATCTTGATACTCCTTGCGCATCACGACAGAGACTGATTTTTTGACCTGGTTGCGGCTCCAGCCGCCCATAATCGAGATCCCTGCATCGATCTCGAAAGCCTTCTGCTTGGAGCCGCTCCCATCCGCAAAGTATTCCACGTGCACAGGGAACTCCACGTCGTCCCAGAAAGCGGCGCTCTTGCATGGATCCGGCTTGCACGGCGACGCGGCGACATAGTTGCTGAAAAATACAGGCGGCACGGACAACGCCACTACCGGCATGGAAACATTTTCTCCGATGAAATACGTCTCGGTCTGCTTCGCCACGATTTTCGAATCCAGGAACTCGTAGCAGCGGACAACCGTATTCTTCTGGAGCACCTGCGCATACGACGCCGGCGCCGCAATTTCTTTCGGCTCTGAACCATCCATGGTGCAACTGACGATTCCACCCTGCGTCGCATGCGGTTCGTCAAGCGTCAACGTGCTGTAAAAGCCTGCAGGCGGCAAGCCGAGCGACTCGAGAAGCACGGAAGACGACGAAGCTTTTGCCGAAGACAACATTCCCGACGAAGAGGAAATCGACGAGGACAAGGCCGAAGAATTTTCCGACGAAGAATTTTCCGAAGAGGAATACGCAGACGAAGACATGTCTTCTTCCATAAACATATCTGCTACATATTCGCCGGAACATGCCCAAAAACAGAGCATTCCCAAAAACACCAGTGACAACAAGCGCATCATGGTATAGAAATATATCTAATTATGGAAAAATGCGGTTTGACAGGAATCACCTTACGGCAATCCGCCAAGCACCCATCATCTTGCCGTCGCTGACGAGTTGAACCACCATCAAGCCGCCGCCCGCAAACGCGCCCAAATCGACACTTGCGTGCGGAGCGACAACGGAACGTTCAAGCAACAGATGGCCCTGGGCGTCAAACAGGCGAAGCCTTGTCTCGCCCGCAGGGGCATTTACATTCAGCACATGCCCGTCCAACCCGATTCCGAAACCGGAGTTCTTTGTCACCGCGAAACCCTGTTTCATTACCGACGAAGACGATTCCCGCACAACCGAAGAAGAGCTCCTTCTCACGAACGAAGACGAGCTGTTCACGACAGATTCGCTCGAGGCTATTACGGCAGACGAACTGGAACGTTTCTGCGAGCTGCTCGACGGCGGAACCGCCGAGGAACTCGAGCTTTCCGGTTCAGACGAACTGGAGCTCTGGACAAATTCGCAATCTGTCACCTGCACGCCCTGCTGCATCGCGAAGCAGACATTCTCGCTCTTTTCGGTAATGCTATACAGATGAATTTCCTTCGCGGTTCCTCCCCATGAGACAAACGGTCCGTACTCGACCACCTTCTGCGAGCCCGGATACGGATCGTCCTTCAGGTTGCCGCCGCCGCTCCAGGAATTCACGAATCCGTCATCATAGTTGGTCACCCTGAGGTTGCCAGCCTCGACAACGTCTATGCGCTGGTGGGTCTTGTCGTCGTTCATCGCGTCATTCTGCCAAGCTTCATTGTTATAATCGATATGCCAGATAAGCATCCCGTGATTCGGCAACTTGGAATCCCATTTGTTCAGCTGGCGATTTTCGAGGATATACCATTCGTCCTTGCTGAAAGAAATGCAGAATGCGAAGTTGCTCTTTCCAAGCGGAGGAATGGCCACAACGCCGTTCGACACGACCAACGAATCATATTTCAGCCAGCCCATAAAATTTCTTTCGAATGCGCTGTAGTTCGGCGGCGTGATTCCGCCGTTGTTGTACATGCCGGTCGCCATCACGTCCCAGGCATGCGCACCTGGAGCCTGGTATTGCGTACCCCTGAAATCATTATAGCAGTCATCGCTGTACACGCAATAATGGTCCTTGAGTCCCATCGTATGGCTGAATTCGTGAACGAAAGTCGGGAACAGGTAGTCTTTCTGCTGGATGATGAAATAGCTGTTGAACTTCTTGTTCTTGCCGGCATTCACCCTGCCGTCACTCCAGCCGTTTCCATTATACCGCAATTCGTACTGGAACCCGCCCAGATGCTTATCCCCGGACTTGACCTCTCCCCCGGCAAAAAGGACGCAGAGGGCATCCACGTTGCCGTCATTGTCGGAGTCATAGAGTGTTGCGTCGAAATCGGGGTACTCGCTCAGCAAAGTCTCTATACCCTTCTTGACCAACGAGTACTCGTTGCCGATGTAATTGGAAAAGGAATCGTTCACCTTTACAAAGTACAGGTCGTAAGCCG
This sequence comes from Fibrobacter sp. UBA4309, assembly GCF_002395745.1. Classification (GTDB taxonomy): domain Bacteria; phylum Fibrobacterota; class Fibrobacteria; order Fibrobacterales; family Fibrobacteraceae; genus Fibrobacter. Next base: position 13,418 of record NZ_DGUN01000056.1, on the reverse strand, counting down.
GCACGAACTTGCCCGAAGACTGGTCTACAAAATAATCCCTCACGGAACCCGTGTAGTTGTTCTGGGTATAGTTTTCCTGGTTCAGGAGCCCGTTTACCTTGGAAGAATCGAGATTCCGCGTATTGTTGTCCTCGATGAGCAGGACGGGGAACCTGTTGGTTCCGTTTGCATGGGCGTTCGCCGGCGGAAGCCGGAGTACAAGCGGGGCGTTATCCGATACAGCTTCCGAAGACACATCCGAGGCCGATGAAGACGCCGCAGGAACCCAGGGCGCACGCTTGGCCCGTTCCCCCGAATCCGGGCGCTTGAACCTGTCCGGATGCCCCTCCCGGTGTTTGCGGCGAACCTTCTGCCTGTCAAGCCCCTTCAGGAACTTCTTTGCCTCGGCGGAACGTTTCCCGGCATTCTTCGCCTTGAATTTCGAGGCGGCGCCATTCTCGTCGGCATAGTAGTACACGCCATTGGAATCACTGACCACGAGGAACCCGTCCTCGGTCTGCGTATAGCGGTAATGTTCATCACCCACGGTACGAACCGTAAGCGAATCTCCGTCGTTGACAACAGTCGTCGGCAGGGGATTCAAAGGATATGCAAAGGTATTTACGGACATAAGTCCGAACATGCCCAAAAAGAGCGGCATAAATCGAAAACAACCCATTTCCATCTATAAAACCTCTATACTAATATACCCTTTCCTTTACGGAAAGGGCTATAAATCCGTGTAAAAACGTTTAAATAATGTGTTATGTTTCGATTCTAAGCGTTTTTTTTGTTTTTTAACGATTCTAGCGGACTACGATCCTCTTGGCACCGAGGCCCGCGACCTTGACCATGTAGACACCGCTCTTCACGGATTCCAAGTTCACCGTCACGCCTCCGTTATGGAGTGCACCCGCGGCAACCTTCGCACCGTGCACATCCACGACCGAGAACTTGCCGTCACGCATGCCCGGCACATCGATCGAGAGTACGCGGCCCTGCAGGCGCACATCCATCGACGTGACCGATGCGATCTTCTTCTGCGGGACAGACGTCGTCGGCAAAATCGACACATCTTTCTCGTCGTAACGAGTCGCAAGCGCCATCAGGTACCAGGTGCTGTGCGGGAGCCACTGCTCAACCCAGCGCCAGTTGTTCCAGGGTTCATCATAGGGGAATCCCACCGCAGTAACGCCGTCATCGTCCCAGGCGATGCCCGAACCGTCACTATTCTTGCCGGTAATGCCGTTCGCGATGCCGCCCTTGAGAGTCGCATCGTAATCGGACTGGCCGTCATACTTCGCGGGGACTTTAGTACCGAAACCGTACATCATACAAGTGGCATAGGGGTTCTTGCCCAGAATCCAGTCGAGCTGGTCGGTCGCATACTTGTCAACGGCATCAAAGCCATCCTGGTCCAATGCGTTGAAGGCGTAAACGGCGGCCGCGGCAAGGCTCGCCAAGCGGGCATCCTCGCCCTGCCACCAGTATTTGGATTCGTTGACATGCGGAATGAAGAACCCATCCTTAATCGAATCGTTCCAAAGGAATGACTGGCGTGCATAACCGAACGGGTTGTCCACCTTGTTGGTAATCGACAAAAGCCAGTTGTAATGCTTTTTAACGGCATCGTTCACATCCACGGTACTGCTACATCCTCCGGTACAGAGGTTCAATTCGACTTCAGCATAACGGATGAGCGCGATGAGCGGGAGGCCGGCATCGCTCGCGTGCCAGAACGGACGGGTCTTGGCGTCGTCGCTCCAGAAGTAGCCGTCAGTGCTCAGGCGTCCCGTGAGGCTTGCAGCGCGCTTGTCCGCATCCGTCTTATACTTGTCTTCGCCTGTCGCCGCATAGAGTTCCGTGGCGGCAAGGAGTGCCGTGTAGTCGTCGATGATGTTTTCCTTGCCGTCGTCGCAGTAGGCACAGTTTCCGCCGATGCTCTGCTTTTCGGACAAATGGGCGTACGCCTTCTTGGCCGCGTCCAGGTACTGTTCCGATGTAAAGTCGCCATTCACGCGGAGCATCGAGACGCGGGCAAGCGCAGCAATCGCCATGCCACCGCCTTCACGGAAAGCCGTCTGGTAATCGGTAGTCTTCTTTCCGTCTTCGCCAGTGAACGCGCAGAGTTCTCGGCTGGCCAGGGGATTTCCCCACACATCGAACACCGTCATGTAGAAGAAGCCCTGCTCGTCGAGCATGCGCACCAAAAAGTCCGCACCGAAGGCGGCCTCTTCGGCTGTCTTCGCCTTGGTCGTCGTCTTGCCGAGCAGTGTCGGGATGTGCTCCGCCGTATGGGCAAGCACCCATGCCGTCAGCGGGATCTGCTGCGGGTTCAGGTAATTCGCGTAAGAAAGATGGGAGAGGTACTTGCTCACGTCGCCGCTCGCATCGTACCAGCCGCCATGCACGTCGAGTTTCTTGTCAGACTTGTACACCGGAAGCTTCGAATCCCACCCCACGATGGTCGAGTTCACCGCGCGGTCGTCGTAGAAGTAGTCGAGCACCGCCCCGAGCGTCGCCGTGGCAAGCGCATTTTCGGCAATCTTGAATTCGCCCGAGTTTACCGGCTGTCCGTTCTCGGTGACCTGCAGCGTGTAGGAACCTGCGGCAACGCCCCTTTCGAGAGTCGCGACATAGAACTTGCCGTTGTTTACCCAGTTGTCCGGATTGGTACCCTTCGAGAGCTTACCCGTCTGGACGGCATTGCCGCTAGACATCAGCTTGAATTCGGCGCCTTCGAGCTCGCTATCGCTCTTGACGATGATGCTGATGGGCTTGCCGGCATCGTAACCGACCTGGTTAAAGTAGAAGAAGGAATTGGACCAGGCGCTGCCAACGGCCAGGGCCAACAGGGATGAGGCGAGAATTAACTTGTTTTTCATGCTCCAAATCTATATTAATGTCGCCGAAGATGTCCGAAACGCAATGAAAGAAACGGATTCTTGTGATTTTATTCTACGCAAATATTGCGTATATTAAAAAGAAAGTTGTTTTCTCCCATCCTCGGCAGGCAGCCTAGCCCCATTTCAATGCCCGAGCGAACCCCCTTCAAGGCTGCACACAGACCAAGATTCTACTCGATTCGCGAAACAATATGACGCAAAATTACTCAAATTTAGGCATTTCTCGGATATTTAACGCCAAATTTGCGTTAATAGCATATATTTTTTCACCATTCTCAACTTTCTTGTTGCCCGCCCACCCGCAAAGATTTACATTTACCGCCGTCAGCAAAAGAAAACCTAACCACTGTTTACTAACCACTAACCACTTATAATATCATGTACTACGAAAGCATCAAAGTCCTCGACTGCACCATCCGCGACGGCGGCCTCGTCAACAAGCACGACTTCTCCCTGGAATTCGTCCGCCGCCTCTACACCCTCCTCACCGCAGCCGGCATCGACTACATGGAAATGGGCTACAAGAACTCCCCCGAGCTTTTTGACCCCAAGGAATACGGCCCGTGGAAATTCTGCGACGACGACCTCCTGTGGAAAGTGAAGGACGGCATCGATTCCAAGATGAAGATGGCCGTGATGGCCGACGTGGGCCGCGTGAACATGGACGCCGTGAAGCCCGCCTCCGAAAGCCCCTACCAGATGTTCCGCGTGGCAAGCTACGTCAAGAACATCGACAAGGGCATCAGCATGGTGAATGCCTTCCACGACATGGGCTACGAGACGACGCTCAACATCATGGCCGTGAGCCGCGACCGCGGTCCGGAACTCGACGAAGCGCTCCACCAGGTGCAGGAAGAATGCAAGGCCGACGTGCTCTACCTCGTCGACAGCTTCGGCGCGTTCTACCAGGAAGACATCGACAAGGAACTCGCCCGCTACAAGGGAATCGTGAAGGGCAAGAAGTTCGGCTTCCACGGCCACAACAACCAGCAGCTCGCCTTCAGCAACACGATCCAGGCCATCATCAACCACGTGGACTACCTTGACGGTTCCGTGTCGGGCATGGGCCGCGGCGCGGGCAACTGCACCACCGAACTTTTGCTCAGCTTCCTCAAGAACCCGAAGTACGACCTGCGTCCGGTTCTCGACGCCATCCAGGAACTGTTCCTGCCGCTGCACAGCAAGTACGAATGGGGCTACATCATTCCGCAGATGATTACGGGCATGCTCAACCGTCACCCGCAAGACGCCATCGCCGTCCGCAAGACCGACGAGAAGGACATGTACCGCAAGTTCTACGAAAGGATGATTAACGACTAGGAGCCGAGCGTCGCGGAAAAATGCTCGCATTTTTCCATGACCGAGGCGACGAGTTGTGGACTTGCAAAGCAAGTCCCACGACTAATCCAAAAGGCGAATCCAGCACGAAAGCTTGCTTTCGTATTGGCGATAGGGACTGCGACGCAGTCCCTTAATTTTTTATTTCAGGAACAGCGACAGCTTCCCGAAATCGAGAATCGTGATGAACACGAAGAAACTGATGAAGAATGCAGCCGCGACATTCTGGATAATGCCCTGAGTCTTGATAGACAGGGGCTTTCCGCGCAACTTCTCTAGGCCCAGGAACATCAACAGGCCGCCATCGGTAATCGCCAGCGGCAACAAGTTCATTACGCCCAAGTTAATGCTGATGAGTGCGAGGAGCATCAGGAAATCCTGGAAACCGCTCATCCACACGTTACCCATGACGGCTACAATTGTGACGGGGCCGGAAAAAGCATCTACCTTGACCTGTCCCTGGAACATGCGCTTGAAATAGCGGAAAATGCTCGTCGTCATTTTCCAGCTGGTCGCACAAGTCTTCACAAAGGCATCGACAGGACCGCGACGAACAATCTTCGTTTCACGGAACAGCACGTAACCCATCTGGATTCCGACCATGTAGCGCTTGTGTTCCTCGTTGTACACTGGCGCCAACGTCTTGGTCAGCGTATCGCCTGCGCGGATGACCGTAATGTCCACGGGCTCGCCCTTGCTGCCGTCAATGATGCGCACCACGTCTTCGTAGCGGGAAATGTGTTCGCCGTTGATTTCAAAAATCGTATCGTTCTGGAGAATGCCCGCCTTCTCGGCCGCAGAGCCCTCGACAGGCGGAAGGCGGACCATCACGCGGTTACGCGGATATATACCAATGTCACCGATGCCCATCTTGATTTCAGAGCCGGAAGAATCCATAGCAGGCACAACCAGTTCTTCAGGAACGACTGTCACCGTAACCGGTTCGCCGCCACGGTGGACTATCAGCGGAACCTCTGCACCGAGGCTCACGCCGATCTGTTCACGGAAATCGTCCCATCCCTGCGTCGCCTTGCCGTTAATGCCGACAATGGTATCGCCGGGCACAATCCCCGCCGTAGCCGCCGGGGAATCCTTTGCCACGAATCCGATGATAAGGTCGTTGGTCGCCGGCTCCTGCACACCGATCATGTACAGCAACATCAAAAGCACAAAGGCAAAGACTATGTTGATGAACGGCCCGGCAAATGCTATCGCCGCACGCGCCCCCACCGACTTGCCCACAAAATCGCGTTCGTCCGGCACCTGGCCTTCTTCGATCGTATCGGGATTCTCGCCCGCCATCGCCACGTAACCGCCAAAGGGAATTGCAGAAATGCAATATTCGGTTTCCCCGTGGCGAATTTTCAAAAGCTTTTTGCCGAAACCGATGCTGAAGGTGTTTATCTTCACGTTGTTCCACTTGGCCACCATGAAGTGGCCGAGTTCGTGAATCGTCACCAAGAAACTGAGACCGAGAAGTCCCAGCACGAACATCAACACATTCGAAAACAACGTTTCCATCGTATCCCCAATTTAGAAAAAAGAAGGGCCGACGGAAAAATTCCGCCGACCCTGGCACACACCAAACTTGCCTTAACGCAAACGGTTGCCCTTCGCACCGTACCGTTTACCGTTTCTTTCTACATAAAGCCTGTAATCTTCCAGGCGGAATCTCGTTGGGCTCTCCGTCATGCGCAAATTGACCGAGCCCGAATTCTTGCGGATAGACAAGGTCCATTGCGAGCTGCTGGAATTCGGGCCGACCGAACCGGAACTCGAAACCACCGCAGAAGAGGAACTCGAGGGAGCCTCCGAAGAACTCGACACCTGGGTTCCGGAGTTCCTCGCCACGCCGTTTGCGGCAAATTCAGGAGCGTGTCCGGCATTCAAGGCTTCAAGTGCTCCTGCAAGGTAAGCGAGGGGGGCGTTCCAGTTGATGGCCACCTCGTTCGTCGCGTAACTGCACTGCTGGTCGGTGTAAGCGGTAGCCGCCTGGCCAGTGCGGTAATCGGCACACTTCCATTCCGCAGCGGAACCGATGTCTTCGCCACCGGGCTGCGGACCACCCACGAGCATTCCCGGAATCGGGGCCGTCACTCCATCCGAAGTACTCGGGCGGTGATGCGGGTGCATCGGGGATTTCGCACCGTATCCCGTCACGAACGACATATCGAGCGGATTCTTGCCGAGCAGGTAATCGAGCACCTTGAGCGCGGCGGTATAGTACTTTTCTTCGCCGGTGAGGTAGTAGGCGTGCAACAGCCACACGCCCTGATTGGACGCTACCGCGTTCGAACCCCAAACGAAATCATCCTTCGCCATCACGACGCCGAAACCTTTCTGCGAGCGGGCAACAAAATTATCGGCGGTACCCAGAATTTTCTGCTTTGCTTCGTTCGCATCGCCGCCAAAAACAGTCGGGTGCGTCGCCTTTTCGTACGTGGCCAAGCCCGCGACATCGCCCCAGTAGGAGATATACTCCGTGGTGCCCGACTGCTTGTAGGAGCCGTCACCTGTGGCAATCGCAAGTTCCGTACCCGCGAAGAGCTTTTCATCCGTCGCGTTGTCGCCTTCGTAGGCACCAGTCGACACGTCGGACGGGTTCGCAGCAAAATGCACGTTCATGTTGTTGGAGCCCCAGGAATACGCCTTCTTGGCGGCCTCCAGGCACTTGCCCGCATAGTTTGCGTCGAAGGGCTTGTACACGCGCGAGGCCACAGCCATCACGCCGGCAAAATCAAAAGCCGCCTCGGCGCTCTTACCGATAACGTAAAGCTTGGAATTGTCCTGAGCTGGCATCACGTCGCCCGGGAACCCCAGGGAAGTGAGCTTGTGGTAAACAGCGCCGTCGCTTGCCTGCATGGTGAGCATCCAGTCCAGATTCCACTTGATTTCGGCAAGCAGGTCCGGCAGGCCATTGTCGGCCGGGATATTCCACTTGAGCGTCTTGAAATATTCCGGGAAATGTTCATACAGCGAGAGGAGCGTATAGGTGGTAATACCCGAGTTCACGATGTAACGGCCGTAGTCGCCGGCATCATACCAGCCCTTGGTCGAATTGACGGTACCCGAGCCCGCAGAATTGTGCAGTTCGACCGTCGCGTTCGTATGGCCCGCCGCTCGGCTCCACTGCCCCGCATAACTGGATTCCAGCGCCATCGATGCACGCTGGTAATAGAACCACTTGGCGGCCGCCTTGAAAACATCCTTGAAAGGTTCTTCTTTTACTACGAGGTCGCTGCGGAGGACATTCCCGCCCACCTTGATAGAGTAAGTCCCGGGAGCCTTGAGTTCCGAGAAATCAACGAGCTGTACATTCTGGCCGCTGGCATCCCAAAACGAGGCCGCTTTCGGAGTCACCTTGAGCGCCGTCTGGCCGGAAGTATTCACAATTTCAACATCGCCGTTCCCCCCGACAAGCGCGAATTCCTTAGAATCCGCCGGACGGAAACCAACCTGGTTTATATAGGCATTCGCAGCAAGGACACCCTGTACATAAAGCGCCGCGGATGCTACGAAAAACACGGAAGCAAATCTATCCAAATCATCCTCTCTCGAAAAGACGTGCAGGCATTCACACGCTCAAGAGAGAATATAAGGAAATTATGCCTGTTCCAGCCCGCTAGAGAATGTAATACAGAAATATCCGTATCAAGTGTACGCAGTCCGTGTAATCCCGGTCACATTCCTAGCGTTTCGCGAAGCGGAATGTGTGGCGGGCGCCGGACCTGGACGTTGCGACTACATAGTAGACGCCCGGATCCAAGCGCGAGAGGTCGAGCGAGGAAGACTTCATCACGAGGGTTCCGTCAAGCGCGAACACCTTATACGACACCGGTCCCGACGCCATCGAGCGCAATACGGGAAGTGCCGTTTTCGATGTGTCCTGCCCGCTCGTATCAGGCGGGGTAACAACGGAGGTGTCCTGTGCGCTCGTATCCGGCGGAACAACGACCGCAGCGGCCTTGGCCTCGCGGGCCTTATTCAGGAATTCAACCGCCTTGTCCAAGTTCTCTTTCGCGTACATCTTGTCGCCGCCATGGGTACCGCCCGACACCTTGACAAATTCCGTTACCACGTTGTGGTTCTTGAGGGAATCGTAGAGTTCCTGGCTCTGTTCGATATTCACGATGTTGTCGGACGTGCCGTGGAACAGGATTACCGGAGGATCGTCATCGCTTGCGTAGTAGGGCGAACTCGCGACCATCCACTTGTCCTTGTTGCCTTCGCGTTCCACTCCGATGAAGGCTCCTTCGTAGGTGCCGCTTCCCATGAAGTTGTTGATGGGATTCATCGTGTAGATATTGGTCGGAGGGGACCAGAGCACGGCGCCGTCAATGCAACTGCTGAATTCATCAAAGTCGCCAAGGTCGCCGACGAGGTCGACTGTCACCGAACCGGACTTGCCTTCTTTCAAGCCGCAAGTCGTCGCCGTAAGGCTCGAAAGGTGGCCGCCCGAAGAGAACCCGGACATCGCGATAAACGACGTATCGATTTTGTACTTGGCCGCATTGCCGCGCAGGAACCGCACAACCGCCTTGAGGTCATGTAACTGCGCCGGATACTTGGCATCGCTTGCCGAACGATGGTTCGGGGTCACGACAGCATAGCCCGCCTTGACATAGGCGGCACAGATGGTACTCAAGTCTGCCGAGCCCTTGGAATCATTCATAGCCCAAGCGCTTCCGTACGTGTGGATAACCACCGGATACGATTCCTTCGCTTCCTTGGGAATGTAAATATCAAGCGTATGGTAGGTTTTTCCATCGCCAACGTAGTTCACGTCAGCTGTCTTGTCGGCATCCGGCACACTGCCGCCACTCTGCGGCCCACCGAAACCGCCAAATTGGGCAAACGCAGACACGGCCATGAGAAGGCCTGCCACCATAACCATTTTCTTCATTTCCAACTCCTTTTGACTCCTTTTGGGAGCATAAACTAAATCTACCCAAAAAAAAGGCCTTATACAACAAGAAGGCGCATCTCCCGTTGTATACAAAAACAACCCTACTGCCTTTTTTGGGGCAGTAGGGCCATTTCTGTGAAACCGTCTTTGTAAAATTACTTTATCAGTGCCGCAGTCAGCTTACGGGCTTCGGCATCGGCTTCGAGCACCTGGTCGAGCGTGAGGTGGCCAGTCACGGTGGGAGCGCCCGCCATGATGGTTTCCACGTGCTTCGGGATGTCGGTGAACTTGAGGTTTCCCTTGAGGAATCGATCCACGAGAACTTCGTTCGCGGCATTCATCATCGCGGGGACGATACCGCCACGGCGGCCCGCCTCGAACGCGAGGGCGAGGCAGCGGAACTTGTTGAAATCCGGCTCGAAGAACGTAAGTTTCGCGAGCGTCGGCAAGTCGAGACGCTTGGTCTCGAGCGGCAGGCGGTCGGGCCACGTGAGCGCCACCTGGATAGGAATGCGCATGTCGGGAGCGCCGAGCTGGGCCATGAGGGAGCCGTCGCGGAACTGCACCAGCGAATGCACCATGGACTGCGGATGCACAACCACCTTGATCTGCTCGTACGGGATGTGGAACAGGAAATGCGCCTCGAGCACTTCGAGCCCCTTGTTCATCATGGACGCAGAGTCGATGGTAATCTTCTTGCCCATGCTCCACACCGGATGGTTGAGCGCATCGGCGACCGTGATGCTTTCAAACTTTTCGACGGGCCATTCGCGGAACGGACCGCCGGACGCCGTAATTTCGAGGAACTCCACTTCCTTTTCGGGGCGGCCGGAGAGGCACTGGAAAATGGCGCTGTGTTCGGAATCGATAGGCGTAATAAAGGACTTCGGATTCTCGGCGAGCTTGTCCCAGATGACCGGGCCCGCCATGACCATCGTCTCCTTGTTGGCGAGCGCCACGTGCTTGCCATGTTCAATCGCAGTTATAGTCGGGAGGCAGCCCACCGCACCCATCAGGGCGTTGATGATGATGTCGGCCTTGGGGTCGGCAGCGAGTTCGCACAGGCCTTCCATGCCGGCAAGCACCTTGATGCCGAGTTCCTTCTCCAATTCCTTCGCGGCGTTCGAATCGAACATGCACACGCGTTCCACCTTGAACTTGCGCACGATTTCGGCGACTTTCGCCACGCTGCTGTTCGCGGCAACCGCATAAAGATTAAAGATATCGGAATGTTGCAGGATCACGTCGACACTGGACGTGCCGATAGAACCAGTCGCACCGAGCAAAACCACGTTTTTCATTTTAAATCCTTCGATTAATCCTCAGGCCAATAGCCCAGGCAATCATCCATGACTTCTTCGAACTTTTCGTCGCGATTCACGTCCGTGAACGTCGTGTCCAATTCTTCCATGTGATAAGAATTCATGTATTCTTCGTAACGGACCGAAGTTTCATCGACCCACGTATAGATTTCGATAAAATTCCAAGTCGTCGCGCTGTATTTCCAGACGTTGTCTTCTTTCTTGAAGTTGCAACCCGGTTCCACCTCGTTCTTGGGCTGAGTCTTGACGGCTTCTACCGGATTATCGGACGCTTCGTCGCTGCAGGCGACAAGACCGAAGGTCATCGCCAACGCGAGTGCCCCGACAACAAACTTGATTTTCATAGATTTCCTAACCTTTATGCGATATTCTTGAAAAAGTCCATGAACAGGTAGAGAGCAGGGGCTGCGAGGTAGAACGAATCGCAGCGGTCAAGCACGCCACCGTGCCCCACGAACAGGTTGCCCGAATCCTTCGTGCCGCTCCAGCGCTTGAGGGCGCTCATCAGCAGGTCGCCTGCCTGGCCCGCGACCGTGAGCATCACGCCGATTGCAATGGCAATCGCCCAATTGAACTGCACGTTGAAAGAAGAGAGCGCCGAACTGCACATGACCCAGTATGCCACCCACGCCACCGTCGCGACGGAGCCCGCGATACTGCCTTCCCAAGTCTTCTTGGGGCTGATACTCGGAGCGAACGGATGACGACCGAAAGGTCCCTTGCCGGCAGCGAACTTCCCGAAGAAGTACGCCACCGTGTCGCAGAGCCACATGGATGTCATCACCAGGATAAACGCATAGCAATGTTCAAAGCCCTGGCCGTTGCCCATCATCATCACGTTCATGCCGCCCCAGAGCCCTATGTAGAGCGGAGCGCCGAGCTGCATCACGAGCCACGGGAACAGGTGGTCGATTTCGACCTTCGCATAAGCGACAGCGATGTAGATTGCAAAAATCACGAGGAACGTCATGCCCACAACATAGGGCACGGCAGGCAAACCAAAATAGCCGCCCTTCGAAAGCGCCCATGCGAGGGTCAGCGCAAGCGAAGAGGCAAAGGAGAGGTAGCGTGTGTCGGGTCCCTTGTACATTTTGGAGGCCATGCCCGCCCATTCCCAGGCGCCAACGCCAGCCAAGAAGCACATCAGGCCGATGCGGCTGTAGTCGCAGAACCACAGCAAAAAGAAAACGACTGGAATGGCGACAAACGCCGTAATCAATCGTTGAGCCAAGTTACTCATGCAATACCTTCCCAAACCTTCTTTCGCGGGTTTTGAAAAATTCAACAGCCTTCAGGAATTCTTCCTTGGTGAAATCGGGCCACAGCGTGTCCGTCACGTAGAATTCGCTATAGGCAGCCTGCCAAAGCAGGTAGTTCGAGAGCCTGAACTCGCCACCCGTACGGATAACCAGATCCGGGTCGGGCGCCCCCTTCAAGTACAGGTTCCTTGCAAAAACGTTTTCGTCGATCTCGTCTATCTTGAGCGTGCCCGCAGCAACCTGCGCTGCGATGGACTTCGCCGCATCCACGATTTCGAGCCTGCCGCCGTACGAGATGGCGAGGTTCAGCTGCATGCCCGTATTGTTCGCCGTCTTGTCGATGGCGGACTGCAGGGATGCGCGGGGTTTTTCGGGCAGGCGCTCCATGTTCCCGATGACCTTGAGCTTTACGTTCTTCTCCATGAGGTCGGGGATTTCCTTCACCACCATCTCGATGAGGAGGTTCATCAGGTAATCCACTTCCTTGCTGGGTCTGCCCCAGTTCTCGGAACTGAACACGTAGAGCGTCATGTGCTCGAGGCCCAGGTTCACGCCGACTTCCACCGCGTCGATGGTCGCCTGCGTACCCTTGCGGTGCCCGAGGAAACGCTCAAGCCCGCGACTGCGGGCCCAGCGCCCGTTGCCATCCATGATGATGGCGACATGTCTAAGCTGATTTGCCACGCAAGCCCCGGACTACACCTTGAGGAGGTCCGCTTCCTTTTCGGCGAGGATAGCGTCGATCTGCGCAATATACTTGTCCGTCGCCTTCTGGATTTCGTCCTGCTGCTTCTTGACTTCGTCTTCGGGCAGGTCCTTGTTCTTCTTGATGGCGTCGTTCGCATCGCGGCGGATGTTGCGGATTGCCACGCGGCCTTCTTCGGCGTGCTTGCGGGCAACCTTGGCAAGTTCCTGGCGGCGTTCAGACGTAAGGATGGGGAGCGTCACGCGGATGCAGTTGCCGTCCTTCATCGGGGTCACACCGATGTTCGCGGCAAGAATGGCCTTCTCGATCGGATCGACCATGGTCTTTTCCCACGGGCTCACGAGAAGCATGCGCGGTTCGGGCACGGAAATCTTCGCCACCTGCGAAATCGGAGTCGGAGTGCCGTAGTAGTCGACACGGACGTCGTTGAGGATCGCGGGGCTGGCCTGGCCAGCGCGGATCTTGGAGAATTCACGTTCGGTGGCCTCGATGGCCTTTTCCATTTTGTCGGTATATTCGGACATAGGTTGTAAACAGTGGTTAGTGGTTAGTAAACAGTGGTTAGGAATGAAATAAATATAAGTAAAAATCCCTAGCAATGCACCAGCGTACCGAGGTCGCCTTCGATGGCCGCGCGGGTCAAATTGCCTTTTTCCATCTTGAACACGAAGATGGGCATGTTGTTTTCCATGCAGAGGGCGACGGCTGCGGTGTCCATGACCTTGAGGCCGCGGGAAATGACTTCTTTGTAGCTGATGTCGTCAAAGCGGGTGGCGGTGGGGTCCTTGACCGGGTCCGCGGTGTAGATGCCGTCGACCTTGGTGGCCTTCATGATCACGTCGCATTCGCTTTCGATGGCGCGGAGGGCGGCGCAGCTGTCCGTGGTGAAGAACGGGTTGCCCGTACCGGCGGAGAAGATAACCACGGAGCCCGCAGAGAGAAGCTTGAGGGCCTTGCGGCGGTCGAAGAATTCGCAGACCGGTTCCATGCGGATGGCGGACA
>NZ_DGUN01000002.1 GCF_002395745.1 Fibrobacter sp. UBA4309 | reverse complement strand
AAAGATGACGTATCAACGTCATGGCGGGCCACGACCCGCCATCTAGATTCCGGCTCGGAGGCCGGAATGACGCATAAGGTGGAACTGATTAAGACGTCATGGCGGACTTGATCCGCCATCTAGAAGTGAGAAGCTTAATGGATTCTTTGCTGAAACCCTTCATGAATTCCCGCAAGGTGTATGTGCCGGGCAAGATGTACCCGGACATCCGCGTGGGAATGCGCGAAATTTTGACTGAAGACCCCGAAACGCCGGTGGTTCCCGTGTACGACACGAGCGGCCCTTACAGCGATGTAGATGCCAAGCTCGACGTGACGAAGGGCATCGAACGTTTCCGTGAATCGTGGATTATGGAACGTGGCGACGCCGAACAGCTGGACGACATGACGTCTGCTTATGGCCGCGCCCGCCGTGCAAATCACGAACTCGACCACCTGCGCTTTAACGCGGAACACCACCCGCTCCGCGCGAAGGCCGGGCACCACTTGACGCAGCTCGACTACGCCCGCAAGGGAATCGTCACCAAGGAAATGGAATACGTAGCAATACGTGAAAACCAGCGCCTTGACGAGCTCATGGCTCAGGGTAAAATCAAGATCGAAGGCTCCCCCATTACGCCCGAATTCGTGCGCGACGAAATCGCCGCGGGCCGTGCGATTCTGCCGGGGAACATCAACCACCCGGAATGCGAACCGATGATTATCGGCAACCGCTTCCTCACGAAAATCAACAGCAACATCGGTAACTCCGCCATCACTTCTTCAATCGAAGAAGAAGTCGAGAAGATGGCCTGGTCCGTGCGCTGGGGCGCCGACACCGTGATGGATCTTTCCACCGGAAAGCACATTCACGAAACCCGCGAATGGATTATCCGCAATAGCCCCGTACCTATCGGAACGGTGCCTATTTACCAGGCGCTCGAAAAAGTGAACGGCAAGGCCGAAGAACTCACGTGGGAACTGTACCGCGACACGCTCATCGAGCAGGCGGAACAGGGCGTGGACTACTTCACGATTCACGCGGGCCTGTTGCTGGAACACATTCCGCTGACCGCCAAGCGCACCACGGGTATCGTGAGCCGCGGCGGATCCATCCTTGCCCTCTGGCAGATGCGCCACCACCAGCAGAACTTCTTGTACACGCACTTCCGCGAAATCTGCGAGATTCTCGCCGCCTACGACGTTGCCGTTTCTTTGGGCGATGGTCTGCGTCCGGGTAGCCTCGCCGACGCCAACGACGCGGCCCAGTTCGGAGAACTGGACACGCTTGGCGAACTCACGAAGATTGCATGGGAATACGGCGTGCAGGTGATTATCGAAGGTCCGGGTCACGTGCCCATGCACAAGATTCAGGACAACATGGCCCGCCAGCTCGAAAAGTGCCACGGCGCACCGTTCTACACGCTTGGCCCCCTCACCACCGATATCGCTCCCGGTTACGACCATATTACGTCGGCCATCGGCGCGGCACAGATCGGCTGGTACGGCACCGCGATGCTCTGCTACGTGACGCCCAAGGAACACCTCGGGCTCCCCGACCGCGACGACGTGCGCGCGGGTGTGGTCACCTACAAGCTCGCCGCCCATGCGGCCGACCTTGCAAAGGGCCATTTCGCAGCGCAGTTCCGCGACGACGCCCTTTCGCGCGCCCGCTTCGACTTCCGCTGGAACGACCAGTTCGCGCTATCCCTAGACCCCGAAAAGGCGATGGAATTCCACGACAAGACGCTCCCCGGCAGCCAGGCCAAGGCAAGCCATTTTTGCAGCATGTGCGGACCGAACTTCTGCAGCATGCGCATCACGCGCGCTGTACGGAATTTCGTCAAGACCGGCGAAGTCGGCGACGTGTAAAGGCGCAACGCGCCGAGCCCATACCCCAAGCGCTTGTACAAGAGTGATGCCCCCCCCTCCGCAGTGTGCTCGGGGGATGACGCCGTCTGGCTCGGGGGTGACAGCAGCGAAAACTACCGGTTCGCCTTCTTCTGCGCGTAGAGGCGTTCGTCCGCCCTGGCGAAGAAGTCCGGCAGCGATTCCGCACCGGTATAATGGTCGGCGTATCCGATACTGAGCGATAACTTGTACGCAAGATTCGCGGCACGTTCCTTGAGAGCGTCCTTGATCGCCGTACAAAGGGCTTCGGCGGCGGCATCGTTGTCCAGTTCCGCCACGATATTGAATTCATCCCCGCCAAAGCGGGCGATAAAGCAGCCGCGCGGTCCGCATACCGCCTTCAGCACGTCGGCAACAAGGACAAGCGCCCTGTCGCCCTCGGAATGCCCGTAAATATCATTGATGGACTTGAACTTGTCCAAATCCATCACGAACAGATAAAGCCTCTTGGGCAGTTCCTTGCCGTTCATCTTGGAATTGAGGAACTGGTTCAGCAGGTTCCTGTTATTGAGACGCGTGAGCGGATCCATCGAGATGAGCTGGGACTGGGCGAGCACAAAGGCAAGGACGCTGGCAAGCATGATTCCCGCCGACCAGATTGGCAGCATATCTTCAAGATAGACCTGCAAAATTCCCGCAGTGACAAGAATGACTCCAAAACTGGCCACCGAAGCGTTCGTCTCACGTTCGGCATAATAGCGCTTGCGCATGGCTTTGCGGACAGCGAGGGCAACGCACGTCACCATGTAAAGGACGCAAACGGGCACGTAGATAATGTAGTACAGGAGATTCCTGTGGAAAAAGTTGAAGTCGTCCACGAAAAATATAAGGCCGTTCCAAACAGAAGAAACACAAAGCAAGAGCACAAAGACAAGCGGAATACCGTACAGGGCCAGCTTTTTCCGGTCATTCCAGAACGGGAACTTGAGGATGAATCCCGAATAGCGGAACCAACTGAAGGACATTGCCGCTGTCGCCATGAAATAGGCGGTCACGACCAACGGAGTAAGCATGCCACCCAACAACATGGAGCCGTCTAGCACGAGCCTCAGATAATCGAGTCCCATCGAGAGTGCCGAAAGTACTAGCACGTTGCGGAAAGTCCTCTGGTACAGGAGCCGGTACAGGCCAAAACGCATCTTGACGAACATCATGACTTCGACAACGATACAGAAAGCAACCAGTTCGAAATACAACACGCTATGCATACCGCATTACCTCTTGTCTTCCCTCTGGGCCTTGATCTTGTACAGTTCCTTGTCGGCTCTTCCGAACAGGTCCGGAATAGTATCGCCAACGGGCAGGCATTCGGCATAGCCTATGCTCAGCGAAATCTTGTAGGGCAGCTTCTCGGATTCCGTCTCCAGAGCCGAATGCAAGAGCGCCATCACCTTTTCGGCCTTTGCCATATAATCCAGTTCCGCGACAGTCACGAACTCGTCTCCGCCGATTCTCGCGATGAAGAACCCGCGCGGTCCGAGAACCCTCTTCAACACGTTCGAAAGAATCACGAGGGAGCGGTCGCCTTCCATGTGGCCGTACTTGTCGTTAATCTGCTTGAAATAGTCCAGGTCCATCACGAACAGCACCAGGTGCTTTTCGGAGTTCCTCGAATTCAGCTTGGCATCGAGGAAATAGTTGAGCTGGTTCCTGTTGTTGAGGTGCGTCAGCGGGTCAATCGAAATCAGCTGGTGCTGGTTTTCCATGAAGACAATCAGCAGACCGAAAGTGACGCAAACACAGAATACGGGGACCCCGGCAAGCGGCAGCTGCGCCACTCCGCCAATAAACGGCAAGATTCCCAACACGGATATGGCGACAAGCTTGCTTTTCTGGGCATACTTGTGCTTGGAAAACAGGTTGAGCCACGCCCCCACAAAGGTAATCAGCAAGTACGATGTCGCCAGTGCCAACTGCAAGTAAATCAGCGGCCCCCTGTGATACATATTGTTGTCGTCCACATAGAACACCCAGCCCGTCCAGATAGAGGCAATGTTCAAAACGATGAGCAGAATCATGGGAATGGCGAACGAAAAGCGCTTCACACCGTGTCCCATGCTCCTTTCCGGATCCAGGAAGTACGAATAGCGCAACCAGTAATAGCCCAGCACGGCCGCCTGTATAAAGTAGGCCGCGCAGAGCAGCTCGTTCACCGTATGAGCCAGGGGGAAACGCTGTCCGTCGCAAATACGCCAGAGGACATCGATAATGAAGATGAGCATGGAATGGAAGCAGATGTTCGAAAAGACAAGCTGCTCGGTTTCACGGACGACACCTCGCCATGTCACGTAGACAAGAATCAACAGTATGCATACGCATACAAGATTGGTTTCTATGTATAACCCGTTCTCCATTGCTTATAAAAAGATATCAAAAAACATACTTTGCTGGCAACGCAATAGTTTTTTTAGAACAGAATTCCTCCGAATTTGACTATGACACCCGCAAAAACGACGCTCACCATGGTCATGAGCTTGATAAGGATGTTGAGGGAGGGGCCTGCGGTATCCTTGAACGGGTCGCCCACGGTATCGCCCACGACGCCAGCCTTGTGCGCATCGGAATGCTTGCCGCCGTAATTGCCCTTCTCGATAAACTTCTTGGCATTGTCCCAGGCGCCACCCGCGTTGTTGAGCATCGTGGCCAGCGCGAAACCGCACGCAAGACCGCCAGCCAACAGGCCGAACACGCCCGCGACACCCATGAGGAGCCCCACGAGCACGGGTACGACAATCGCCAGGAGCGACGGGATAACCATCTCTTTCTGTGCGCCGGTCGTAGAAATCTCGACGCAGCGCGCATAGTTCGGCTCGGCAGTCCCTTCCATGATTCCCGGTATCTCGCGGAACTGCCGGCGAACTTCTTCGACCATGGCGGCAGCGGCACGCCCCACCGCCTTGATAGTAAGCGCGCAGAACACGAACGCCATCATGGCGCCGATGAACAGCCCACCCAGCAGCATGGGATTCATGAGGTTCAGGTTGTAGATCTGCATGAAATCGGCGATACTCGCCTTGCCCGCCACCATGACAACGAGAGAGCCGTTGTCGGCAATGGCGCGCGAACCGTCCTCGATGATCCTCGCGCCGGGGACGCCCGAGACCGCGGCGGCGATATCGCTCGCCTGGTTCACGAAATACACCTTGCCCATCTGGTACACGCCGCCCGCGGAATCGGCAAGGCGCCCGAGCCATATCTTGATTTCTTCTATGTACGAGGCGAGGAGCGCCATGGCGGTAAGCGCCGCGGACCCGATCGCGAATCCCTTCCCCGTGGCCGCGGTCGTGTTGCCGAGCATGTCGAGCTCGTCGGTTCGCGCGCGGACGCTAGCGTCGAGGCCTGCCATCTCGGCATTCCCGCCAGCGTTATCGGCAATCGGCCCGAAGGCATCGGTTGCCAAGGTGACACCGAGAGTGCTGAGCATGCCCACGGCCGCAAAGCCCACGCCGTACAGGCCCATCGACATGTCGGTGAAGCCGCCGGAACAGCCGTAGGCGGCGATGATTCCCGCCACGATCGTAATTACCGGGAGCCCCGTCGAAAACATGCCTACCGAAATGCCGTCGATAATCGTCGTGGCCGGCCCCAGCTTGGCCTGCCCGGCAATGCCGCGCGTCGGTTTGTAGGCATCGGACGTATAGTATTCGGTAAACTGGCCGATAAGCACGCCGGCGATCAGGCCCGAAAGCACCGAGCCGAATATGCCCATCGATATAAAGTCCAGCTTGACAAGCACGAGCAGCGCAATGAGGATCAGCACGGAAGACCCGAGAGTGCCTGTCAACAGGGACCGCAACAGGTCCTTTGTCGTGGCATCTTCCTTGGTCCGCACCATGAAAATCCCCACGAGAGAAAGCACTATGCCTATCGCCGCCACCACCATCGGCGCAATGACATACGAAATGCCACCGCCAAGAGCCGCGCCGAGCGCCGCCGTCGCCAATATGGAACCGCAGTAGGATTCGTAGAGGTCGGCACCCATGCCGGCAACGTCTCCGACGTTATCGCCCACGTTGTCCGCGATAGTCGCGGGGTTGCGCGGATCGTCTTCGGGGATTCCCGCCTCGACCTTGCCCACGAGATCCGCGCCAACATCGGCGGCCTTTGTATAAATGCCGCCGCCAACGCGGGCGAACAGTGCCTGCAGCGAAGCACCCATGCCGAAGGTGAGCATCGTCGTCGTAATCTCGACCATCTTGGCGTGCGCCCATTGCGGATTGTTCACCATGTCGGCACTCCAGGCCCCCATCGAAAGTTTCGCGGCGATATCCGCGCCGAAATTCCAGACGTTATGGTCGTATATGTAGTTCAAGGCAAAGAACCATGCCGATATGTCGAAAAGGCCGAACCCTACCACGACAAGACCCATCACCGCACCGCTCCTGAACGCAATGACCAGGCCGCGGTTCAGGCTGCTGATGGCTCCGTTCGCCGTACGCGAGCTCGCGTTCGTCGCCGTTTTCATGCCCAGGAACCCGCACAGCCCGCTAAAGAAACCGCCCGTGAGGAACGCCACCGGCACGAAGGGGTTCTGCACCTTCATCACCGCCAACACGACGAACACCACGAAAAGCACGGCGAACACGACCGACACCGTCTTGTACTGCCTGCGCAAATACGCAAAGGCACCGACGCGCACATAGTGCGCAATCGCCTTCATCTTGCGGGTCCCGGCGGGAGCGCGCTTCATGGAACGGTAAAACAGGAGCGCCATCAAAAGCGCAATAAAGGCCGCTACGGGCACAGCGAACCAGTAGAAAGGAATTGACGACATACAGACCTCAATTTTTTGACTAAAACACACAAAAAATCAAAAAACCGCAAAATGCGTTGAGGAGCAAAGCAAGATGGTTGACAAATAAAATCTATTCTGTTTTCCGCAGAATTCACAAAAAAATTTTTTTTAACAAACTAGTATCAAGTATTCCAATGTGGAATAGTGCACAAAAATCTTGATACGGGCCCTACAGCGGGCGATGCCTGCGCATGGCGGCGACGTTCCTCGGCAACACCTCGCGGTGCCATTTCATCCATTCGTCGAAGAAGATGTAGCGGCGTTCGCGCTGGCGGAAAACCCGGCCATGGATAACGCGACGCCCGTTGCGTTCCTCGATGGGAATCACGATATGGAGGCACTCGTGGTACACGACCCCCGCCACGGCGTACTTGGGGCAGTTCGCCGCGTCGTAACCCTTGCTGATGCTTATCAGGTGGAAGTCTTCGCCCGTGATGGGGTCCTTGCGCACGGAATGGAAACTGAGCCCGCCCGTGCGGTTGCTCCACGTGATGCGGCACGTGAGCGAGCCTTCGAAATAGGTCTCGTTCACCGCGGCCAGGATATCGTTCAGGTCGTGATACTTGCCCTTGGGCTTTATGGGCGGCAACCTGCCGCGGGAATCCAGCGGTTTCCCGCCGTTGTCCACGAGAATCTGGTCGACAGCCTGCCAAATCCTGTTCACCAGGTCCTTGACAATTTCCTTGTTCTTCTTGGTTTTCCGCCGCACGGCGCGTTCGGCCCATTCGGCGGCAAGTTCACGCACGGATGCGAATTCCGGAGCCTTCATAAAGGCCGGCAGCATCACCTCCGGGTGACCGAACAGCACGCCGCCCTTGCAACGGATGCTGCGTTTGAGGAGCGGATTGTACTTGAAGATCACCAGGCCGTTCGCCGAGCAGTCCGGAGACGCCGCCTTGACGGCAGGCACCTTGGGCTGCTCGGGATAGTCCCCGAACAGGTCCAGCTGCCCAAAGAAATCCATCTGGTCACTCGACATCGGCAAGCAGTCCTTCGAATCCGTTCACGGCCAGCAGGCCGCCAAAAAAACTTTCGGGCAGCTCCAGTCCCGCATAGTGCTCCGATATACCGTAGATAGCCTCTTCGATATTGTCGGGCAGATATACAATATAGCTGTCGTTGCGTTCCGTCTGCAAGTGTTCCGGCGTGCAGAACTTGGGATCGGTCTCGCTAAAGTACATCCGGCACGAAACCGGGCGGAACGGATAGACGCCGCAATCCCCCGCCGTATCGGAGAACGGGCACGGCTGCCACACGGCAAAGTAGTCGTGGAGCGCCTTGTCTTCGGCCTCGTCCTCGTTCGCGGAACCTTCCAGCCTCTTCTCGTAGAGGGAATTGAACAGCAGGGAACGCGACTGGCACGCTTCCATGACAGGGAGCAGGTCGTCGCCCCGGCGCAGCTCGCAATACAGCGAAAGCAGCTCGAAAGGTTCCACAGAGAGCGGGTAATGGTGGCAGCAGTTGCCGCAGGCGGGCCTGCACTGGATAGGCCTCGGCTGCTGCACCAGGACAGCCGAAAGGTACTGCGCAAAAGCCTCGTGGTATTTCCGGGTAAATTCCCTGATATGGGGAATCTGGCTCGCCAGGTTGTCCGGACCGACAGCGTAGTCCCTACCGAGCGCGCTGGCAATGGTATCCAGGCGGTCGCGTTCCGCCCCCAAAAGGACACCCATCTTCATCTCGGCTACTTTGTACGCCCTGGTGGGGAAATATTCACGGTAAAGACTCATTCGAGGCAAATATAGTTGGTTTAATCCCTAATATTCACAATAGGAATTCGTTCAAGGCAAAGATAGTCGGTTTCCCCACAAAAAGGAACTTTTTTCCTGTAAAAAAGACAAATCTTTGTCCTTTTTTCTTACAGGAATATTATCTTTTCCATTAGAATTTACACCAATTTAGGCAGTGGATATTCTATGAAGCTGAAAAAATCTCTTTGGACCCTGGCTGTAGCGGCGATAGCTATCGGCATTGCCGGCTGCAACCTGTTCAACCCGACGCAATCCGTGGATATCGCATCGGGCGACGCGGAAGCCCTCACCTACGAAGGATACCTCCATTACCAAAAGACCGAATACCTCGAAGCGCAAGTGTACTTCGACAAGGCCCTTTCTGCCGACCCGCGCAGTTCCGAAGCCTGGTACGGCCGCGCCAAGGCAATCCTCAGCATGCAGCCCGCCTTGAACGTTTTCGAGCTTCTCCGCTACGCCCGCCCCAACGGCACGAACCTCTTCAGCGGATTCCAGTACATGACCGACCAGCAGGCCTACGACATCGACACGCAAATCGACATTGTCCTCAGGGAGGCTCTGGACCCGTTTATTCTTCTTGACACGACCGGCCGGCTCGACGGCAAAATCCGCTTTGCCCAGATTGTCGACAGCTATTCTATCCTCGTGCTTACGAAATGGGGCATCGCCATGCGCAACTGCCAGCTCAATTTTAACGACCTCGTAACCATCGACACCAGCGGCATCCACTACAACATGAACAGCAACACCTGCGGCGGCAACGGCATGAACTCCTTCGAGAAGTTCATCGGGGCCACACTGGAAAACCCGCACATGGTCGCCCAGGTCCTAATGACGGCCGTACCACAAGAACTTACTGAATATATCACCCCGGCCGGTTTCGAAAAAGCTGTCGAAGTGGGCGCACAAGCTTACCTTGAGACCAAGGACCTGGTAACAGGGGCGGCAGAAGGGATGACACAACAATTAGGGAACCTTTTCAACAAGGCAGACGAACAAGTCGCCGGGAGTGACCAATAATGAAAAAACTCGTCGCTCTCCTCTGTCTGGCATGCCTAGTCGGACTTTCCTTTGCAGCCAAAGCCCCTACCCACCACTCCCTCCGCGCCGAAGGCATGGGTAACGCCCACGTCGCCGTTGTCGACGACAAGGAAGCCATCTACTTCAACTACGCAGGCCTTTCGCAAATCAACAGGCTCGGCAACTACAAGCTTCGTCCAGAAACGGGCTACTACCCGCGCAACTTCGGCGACATGCGCCTGAACTTGGGCGGTGCGGGTCCTTTCGAAACGTATTTCTCCACGTTCAACGAAGTCAAGAACCTGCAAGGGCTTTACCAGCGCGCCTCGCAAGACGCCATCGCCTACGGGCTCAGCAGCATGAGCGTCCTCATGGACTCCCTCGCCAACCACCCGGAACTCATGCACATGCTCCATTCCTACGACCACAAGCCGCTCGGCATGAGGATCAAGATGGACGCCGAACTCGCGTTCCACGGATTTGGCGGTGCAGTCTGGGTTGACGGGAGCATCACCCCCTATCTGGACGGCGGACTTATCCTCCCCTACATGACTATCGAGACATTCTACGTGGACGGCGTGATGCAGGGAGGTGTCGCCTACGGGTTCACAGACAATCTCTCCGTCGGTATCGGCGGCAAGATCGCAAAGCGCCAGAAGGTTTCGCGCATCACCATGGACGTGATCAACTACAACTCGTTGCAGGACACCCTCGAAGACCGCTACCACGACGCGACGGACGAGATTTTCGACTTCAACTCCATTTCGGCGGGCATGGACCTCGGCGTCCTGTACCAGCTCACCCGCGAAGTGCGAGTCGGTGCATCGCTCAACGACATCTATTTCAAGGAACTCGCCGGCGACAAGATTACGCCGAACTTCACCATGGGCGTGAACTACAGCCCGAGATTCTTCAACAAGAACTCGGCCTACGCCCGCAAGTTCAACATCGCCTGCGACTACGCCAACATGTTCTACAGCGAAAACAACTACCTGCCCCTGTCCCACCTGAACTTCGGTTTGGAAGTGGAACAGACCGTGCTCGCCTGGCCCGGCTACAACAACGAGCTCAGAGGCCTTGCGGTGCGTCTAGCCGGCGGTTTCAAGGGAGGTTACCCGACAGCGGGTATCGGCCTCGAAGTATTGCGATTCTTTACACTCGATCTCGTAACCTGGGCCGAAGAACTTGGGTATTATACCGGCCAGGACGAAGAACGTATCTACATGGCGCAAATCAGCCTCGGATTCTAAAGAAACTTCTGGTCTCGTCGATAAGACGGGACCTTTCACTAAAGGAGCCCACATGAAAAAAAGCATACTATTCTATACAAGCTTGTCTGCTTTTTTAATGGCAACGTTTATCGCTTGCGGCGACGATTCCGGCAGTTCCAGCGAAGAACCGAGCAAGTCTTCGGGATTGGCGACCGTCGAAACATTTGAAGACCTGGTACACTGCACCAAGAGCCACTACGGCGAAATCGTGTTCGTGGAAGAAGAAGACGCCTACTTCGAATGCACCAGCGAGGACTGGGTCGAGGTGGATTCCGCGACAGTCGACAGCATCCTTACCACAAGCTCCAGCAGCACGGCCGGCGATTCCACGAAATCTTCCAGTTCGATCAAGAAGGACTCCTCCGACACAAAGGAAATCGACATCGTGAAGGTCGATTCCGTAACCGTTTCGGGCGTAGCGCAGAAGGGTCCGTATGCAAGCGGCACCGCGGTAACCGTATTCGGCCTTGACAGCGCCCTTAACACGACCAAGACCAAGTTTACCGGCAAAGTGACGAACGATTCCGGGAGCTACAGCGTATCGAAAATCGTACTCCCGAACCAATACGCCCTTGTCGAGGCTTCCGGTTTCTATACCAGCGAAATCTCGGGCAAAAAAACTAGCGGCACCAAGACCTCGCTCCGTGCTATCGTGGACCTGAGCGCTGGCAAGTCGGCAAAGGCCAACGTGAACCTCTTTACCGAGTTGGAGTACACCCGCGTCAAGCACCTTGTCGCAAACGAGAAGTTCAACGTCCCTGCCGCCAAGAAGCGCGCCACGAAGGAACTCCTCGGCGTTTTCGGGGCCAAGGCCGATGACGACCTCACGGCGACTTCGCTCTCCCTTGCCGACACGGGCGCTGCCGGGAAGGCCCTGCTCGCGGCCTCTATCCTTTTGCAGGGAGACCTTTCGGCAAGCAAGTTCGGCCTCCGCCTAGGGGACGTTGGCGACCTGTTCGCCTCGACCGGCGCCCTGGACAGCGACACGCTCCTTGCCGATCTCGCCGACTGGGCGAGCAAGGCGGACAGCACCGACGGATTCGCCTCCATCCGCATGAATGTCAAGAACATGAAGTTCACGGCAACCGTGCCCGATTTCGAAGGCATTCTCTATCAATTCTGGACAGGCGTATACAAGCTGGGCGCCTGCACCGACAGCCTCGAAGCCACCATCGTGAAAAACGGCAACAAGCTGAGCGACAACTACGGCGCCGGCTACGCCTGCACCAGCAAGCACTGGCACAAGAGCACCGTCCTCGACACGGAACTGGGCCTCTGCACCGCTAAGAAAGAAGGCGAGTACAAGGAATACAAGGGCGGCAAGGAAACTGAATACTACGTATGCCGCACCGGGACATGGCAAAAGATTTCTGCGACGCAGTACGAGCTCAAGGAATGCACCGACAAACGCGAAAACGAATACGTCAAGGCCAAGTCTGGCGAATACTTTGTATGTACCGGCAAGCAGTGGCTTGAAATCGACGATATCACTTATGAACTCAAACTCTGCACCGAAAGCCGCAATCAAGAAGTCGTCGAAACGGAAAAATCCGGAAATTATATATGCGAATGGGACGGGAAAGATGGTTCCTGGAGGCAACTGGATGATCTTGAGTCCGGGTTGGGAGTATGCGTAAACAACAAGGAACTCGAAGGACAATTCAAGGAACTGGACGGAGCGTTCTATATCTGCACCGCTTCCGGATGGACAACGACGGATTCCGCGTCTTTTGCATTAAAGGCATTATGTACGAAAGACAGCGTGGTAAAGAAAGTGGACGACAAGGACGAGTTCTACATGTGCATGGACGGAACATGGAAAGAAACCTATTCCGCCTATTACGAAAAAGGATTCTGCAACAAGAGCAATGACTCAACTATTGTCCAGACAACAAACAACGAATGCTACGCCTGTATCGAAAACGAATGGAAAGCACAAGCAAGCTCCGTATGCAAGACAAAAACCTTCTGCAATCCCTCTATCGACTCTACATTCAAGGACGGCTTTGCGTGCGTACACAACTCTTCGAAGGAATATTATTGGCGCACCCAGTCAGATGCCGAGAAAGCGAATAACGCATTCTGCACCAAGAGGAATAAGGACACCACCAACGTGCAGAACGGTTATACTTGCCTGATTAGAGACAATGTTCTCAAATGGCGGGAAGCCTCTGTTGCCGAGAAAGCCACAGGAAAGGTCTGTCACCGAGGAACAGCTACATATGTGAACGGCGATAAAATTGAATCCGGCTACGTATGCGATTACTTATATGAAGCGGACGGTTATCCGACCTCAGGTTTCCAATGGCGCGAGGCTACATCCGAAGAAAAAGCAACAGGACTTTTATGCAACGGAACACAAATATATGTCGTAAAAAACGGATATGCCTGTGATGGAGTGTATATCGGCTATGTTGGTCAGAAAATCTCTTGGCGACCTGCAACTTCCGCCGAAAACGATGCGGGATACGTATGCAGAAAAAATTATAAAAACAAACTAGATACGGTAGTGCATCAATATATTTGTTCCTATGACGGAACCAATTCAAATTGCGGTACTGACGAAAGTTGCCAATACTCTTGGCGTTCCGCCACAAATCCCGAAATAGCGCTGGGAGGCGTATGCAGCAGTTATTCCTCGCATATTACTATTTATGCCAATTACGTTTGTGGCGAAAACGGCCAATGGCGCGAAGCGACTAGCTACGAAAAAGCGACTAACAGCGTTTGCAACAAAAAAATAGTATACACAATCGCCGACAGCATTGTTTGCGACGTTTCAAACAGTAGCTACCAATGGCGCCGCATGACAGATACAGAAAGTAAGGTTGGAAAGGTTTGTACCGGAGAAACCTTTAAACTTTTTACCCGATACAAAAGTGGTTTATTGACGTGGAATTATCGCTGCGTTGACACTCTTGAACATAAATGGAATGCTTGGGTCTATGACACAATCCTTGACTCCCGAGAAAGTGGCGAGCCCAAGTCATACAGGATCCTGGACGCCCTTATTCCCGGCGACAAATTCAAGAGAACCACCACAATTATGGTAGACAACTTCAATTTCCATGGCGATGGCGCTGGCAACCACAATCAGGCATGGTGGTGCTACAACAGTTCCAGCAATACAAGCAACGCCGCTGATTGCGAAGGCCAGGGCTCCCTTTACCACTGGACTGCGCCGGTGGATTTGGGGACAAAGTATCTAAACGATAGGGCTGAATTCAGTTTGCCCAGGCAAGGCATATGCCCCGACGGATGGCATGTTCCAGATTACAGTGAATTGAAAAAACTTAATTTCTCTGCTGAGTATGGAACCATGCCGGGTTCCCAAAAAGGTTCCTACGTTTATACCGAGAAGAAGTTTGAGGCGGAGCCATGCTGGTGGACTACGACGCAGAACAAGCCCAGTGGCGAAAGTAATACGGTGAACGCCCTTTCCTATGCGCCCGACTCGTCAGGGACTATGCAAGAAAAGTCCCGGGACAAGGATGACGGCTGCTACCTCCGCTGCATCAAGGACAGCAACTAAAAGCGGTGACGGCTACGGTTTAAAAATCCGGCGGACCGGCGGAATCAGATTCAAAAGGGCTGCTGCCAGCAGGCAGAAAGCAATTTCCGTGTACGCACGGCCAGGACGGGGGCAGCCCACCGCCTTAAGAAAACGGACGTCCAAATCAAACAGATGGACGCAAAGGATGAGCAGGCTGTTCTGCCCAGTCCAGGCAAACAGATTGCCTAGCCCGGGGCATTTTGCAATTAGCTGCGATATCCTATACGCCAACAGCGTTCCACCGCAGGCTCCCAGAACATCCAGGGGGAAACATTCGTAGTAACAGCGGGCCATCGACATCGCCGAAAACAACGCGGCAGCAAGCCAGGCCGCATACAACGGCACCTCCACCCACCAGCGAAATCTGCCTAGCAGGTCCAGGTGCTTCAACTGGAAACCAATCCAATAAAAAAACACCCCGCCCAGCCCAGGCAACACCGCCAAAGGAAAGTTCACCACGTAGGTATCCAGCAAAATTGCGCCAGCGGAAGTTCCCCAAACGACGACGGCAAGCCACCGGCTTTTCGGCGAAGCCTGGTAAACCACATTGAAAAAAGTCTTGCACCAAAACAGGGCGAGCAGAAACCAGATGGCTCCGATCAGGGGAACCTGGGAAAAGAACCGGGACGTGTGCAACGCAGAACCGCACCCGTAAACGGCGGCAACCAGCCAGGACAAATGAAACCCTTCCCCATCCCGCATGGCAAGCAGCGCCCACCCCGCAACCACAGCGAACGCCGTGACGACATAGGGAACCAGCAGGCGCCGGGCATCTTTCTTCAGGGTAGCGCCAATATCCCTGGGTCTAAAGAAATATCCTGCGAAAATAAAGAAGAGAGGCATGTGGAAAGAGAACAGCCAGTTGCCTGTCGAGACCATGTGACCTACGATTACGGCAATTATGCCAACACCCTTGGTCACGTCGATAGCCAGATTTCTTTCCATAAGCGGGTTCTAATATAAATTTTTTTGTAAAAAAGTACAATTTCTCTTGACAGCGTCCGGTTAATTAGTATATATTTGTGCAGTAAACATTCGTGCACAGCGATTTTGCGAACGAAGGGACAGCAGATGATCGAAAGGATTAAAGGTATTCTTGTAGAAAAATCCCCCACTTTCGTGGTAGTGGACGTGAACGGCGTGGGCTACGGCGTGAATATCTCAGCCTACACGGCTGGCAAGTTGCCCGAGCTCGAAAGCGAAGTGACTCTCTACACGAACCTCGTGGTCCGCGAAGATTCCATGACGCTTTTCGGCTTTGCCGACAAGACCGAAAAGAACACGTTCCTGATGCTCCTCGACGTAAACGGGGTCGGCCCCAAGCTTGCACAGCGGATCCTCAGCGGCGTTTCCCCCGCCGACCTGCTGAACATGCTCGCCAGCGACAACAAGAGCGCCCTCGGAAAGATCAAGGGACTCGGCAAAAAGACATGCGAACAGATGGTCCTTACGCTCAAGGACAAGGCCGGCGCCATGCTGCAGGCCCTGGGCGACGTGGATGGTTCCGGAATCACGGGCATGGGCGTACTGACCGGAGCCAAGATGGAAGCCGTTCTCGCGCTGCATACGCTCGGCGTGAAGGACCCTGCGGCAGAGAAGGCGGTCGCGAAGGCTGCCGAGAACCTGGGCGAAGGTGCCGACGCGGCGACGCTCATTCCAGAGGCACTCAAGTATCTTTAACAAGGAGATGCCCGGTTCAAGCGGGCATGACGACGTACAATGGACGACCAGCGAATCATTTCGCCCGAAAGAAGGGCAGGCGACGAATCCGACATGGAACGGTCTCTCAGGCCGCCTTCCCTATCGGAATTTACCGGCCAGGGAGACATCAAGGAGAGTCTCTCGATAGCCATCGCGGCGGCCCGCCACCGCGGGGAAGCCCTCGACCATTGTCTTTTCGCCGGGCCTCCCGGACTCGGCAAGACCACGCTCGCCAGCATCATCGCGAAAGAGATGGGAGTGAACATCCACATCACGAGCGGCCCCGTTCTCGAGAAGGCCAGCGACCTAGCCGGACTCCTGACAAGCCTGCAAGAAAACGACGTCCTGTTCATCGACGAAATCCACCGTCTGAACCGCGTCGTAGAAGAATACCTCTACCCCGCCATGGAAGATTTCAGGCTCGACATCATGCTGGATTCGGGTCCGGCCGCCAGGAGCGTGAACCTGCCGCTAAAGCATTTCACCCTGGTCGGCGCCACGACACGCAGCGGCCTCCTGACAAGCCCGCTACGCGACCGATTCGGCCTGCAGTACCGTCTGGAGCTCTACAACGAATGCGACATCGTAAAAATCCTGATGCGGAGCGCCCGGATTCTGGACATAGAACTCTCCGAAGACGCAGCAAGACTCCTGGGCGGGCGCTGTCGCGGTACGCCCCGCGTGGCGAACCGCGTGCTCCGTCGATGCCGTGACGTTGCCCAGGTCCGCGGTACGGGCGTTATCGACGTGCAGTCCGCGACCAAGACGCTCGAAATGCTGGGCATCGACGGAGAGGGCCTCGACCCGATGGACCGCAAGATCCTCGGCACGATGATGGACAAGTTCGACGGCGGGCCAGTGGGTCTCGGCACCATCAGCGCCGCCATGGGAGAAGAGCCGGACACGCTCGAAGAGGTTTACGAGCCGTACCTTATCCAGAAGGGACTTCTCAGCCGCACCCCGCGCGGGCGAGTCGTCACGCAATCGGCCTACCGACTGTTCCACAAGCAGCCTCCGAAGAACTTCGCCGGTGCGCAAAGCGACCAGATGGAACTCTTCTAGCGGTATTCCGGCGCAATCGTCATGACAAGATTGACTCCGTGCAGTCCATGGAAACCGAACTGCACGCGAAACCAGAACATGTCCGGCTTGCGCACGCGTACGCCGAACCCCCAGGAATTGTAGTAGCGGCTGAACGACCATTCGTCCAGTTCCGGGGCATGCAGGCCATATTCATCGAAAATGACTCCATCAACAAAGCGGTCTACGGGCCAGCGGTATTCCATGCTGAAACCCATCACGTGATAGCCCGAGAACATGTTGCCGTAGCCGCGCAAGGGGAATCTCGCATTCACGACGGGAAACGCATTGAACGGCGCCTCCCCCTTCTCCATTTCAAAAACATCTATCATACGGAACTGGAATGCCAGCACGCGTCTTTCGAACAAGGTATTTCTCACATTGTCCGGATGCCAGATTCTAAGGGCGTCGTCCCAGCCGAAGTCCGAATAGAAGCGCCTGCTTTCCCGCGCCTCCGCGGGCGTCATGTGAAAATTCGGGGTCTTGCCCAGATAAAAGTATTGCTGATAAACTATTTCCGTGCGGACAAAGTCATGGTTTTTCGCATCGTCCTGGAAAAACACCCTTTCGTGAATGCCGCTGCGTTCGTAATTGTCGTAAGCAAGACCGCTATAGGAATTCACAAAGACATAGCGGCCACTCACGTTGAAACGGCATCCCTTTGTCGGCGCAAAGGCGTAGTCCAGATTATCGAACAACAGCGATATCTCTAACGGGAACTGGAATTCGTCCTGGTAGAGGCCACGGGCTTCCACCGAGAAGCTGTCGTCGATCAGGATACTGTCCGAAGCGTTGTCCGGCAGGCTCGCATCGTTGTAGCGCATGCCGGCACTGCCCTCCAGGTTCCAGTGGTGCGTCTTGGTGAGCGGGGCGCTCAGACGCCAGCTCAGGTTGATGGAGGAATCCGGCTGGATAAACTTGTCCTTTGTCCCGGGAATCACGAAGAAGCCGTCGCGGTCCCAGTATTGCTGGTAACGGAATGCCGTGTAGAGCGGCAGGTCGCCAATACCCTGCTTGGAATAACGGGCCGACACGTACCAGTCACCGTTAGCAAAGAACTGCGTTTCTAGAACCACGTAATCCTTCGGCAGTACGATGCTGCGGTGGCGATACGTCGCGCCGAGCATGGTCGCAGAGCCCGGTTTCAGGTTCATTACCGGGTAGAGCAAAATGTTCCTGTTCTCGCCAAAGGTAATCAGGTCTACCGATTTCTCGATAACGCCGTTGTCGACCGCATAGTGGATGGGCTGGGCTACAGGATACACCAACACGTTGAATACCGGCTGGAAGATGTGGATGAACGGCCATGCCAGGAAATCTTTCCAATTTACGTCCGAATTTTCCTGTTCGGTTTGCGTCTGGGAACTATCTACCGGGGCGCTTTTTGCCTTGACGCTATCGGCCGAAACCTCTTCGGCATTCGCAGCCGAAAGAGCGACAAACAGAGCAAGCAAAAAATAAGCGACCTGTTTCATAGGATTCTAGCCCATGAGGCTAATTTACAATTTAATATAATGTTATATTGTTCATGATGTTTTCCATTGCAACAAAAATCGTCAAAAAATTGGCCCGCTATCCGTTCCCGATTTTGGCGGCAAGCATTGTCGTTGCGATTCTTTGCATCATCCCCGTAAGCAACCTGCGCTGGGAACTGCAACTGCAGGACACCATCTCCATGGGCACGGGAAGTTCCCAGGATTCCCGTGAAATCGAAAAAGCGTTCGGCGGGCTCGGCAGTCTCACCGTAGTCCTTCAATCCACGGACAGTTCGCTAAGCTACAACACGGCCAAGTCGCTCGCCAAGTTCCTTCAGAACGATTCGCTCGTCCATTTCCTGGAATACGAGACCGACATCGAGTTCTACAAGAAGCACAACCTGCTCTATATCAAGACCGAAGACCTGGACACCATCGCCAACAGGCTCGAAGACCTCCGCAAAAAGATTACGCTCAGACATAACCCGCTCTACGTGGATATCGGCGATTCTGCGAGCATTGATTCCACCGAAACCATCGACAGCGCCGGAATATTCGACCTGAACGACCTCGAAGAAAAGTACCTGAAGATTCTCCTGCAGAGCCATGCGAGCGCCGACGGCAAGATACACGTCGTCGACATCTACCCCAAGGCTCCCCTTTCGGACCTGAACGCCTCCAGGGCGTTGCTATCGAAAGTCAGCAAATTCCTGGAAGACAGAATTGACATCAAGGTGTTCTACACGGGCAAGGTCTACGACACTATCCTCACCGGAAGAGCCCTGCTGCCCGAGGCGAAATTCGCCGGGAAGATTACGGCGCTGTTCATCTTGCTGCTGTTTATCATCCATTTCTACAGGCAGCCGCAGCTCATTCTCGTGTCGGCGCTGCCCGCAAGCCTCCCCATCCTCTACACGCTCGCGCTCGCAGGCGTTTTGTACGGGAGAATCAACCTCTTTACGCTATTGCTCGCGCTGTTCCTGCCCGGACAGGCTTGCCAGATTATCACGCATGTGCTGAACCGCTACTTTATCGAAAGGAACAACGGGCTCGGACCGCAGCTGAGCATCGAGAGCGCCGTTCTCGGCATCGGGCCCTCTACAGCGGTGAGCGTCTGCATCATGTCCGGCCTGTTCCTCGCCCTGCGACTAGTACCTGTCGGCGGACTCCAGGAGCTGAGCACGCTCGGCGCCATCGGCAGCCTGCTGAACTGGGGCATGAGCATCCTGCTCACCACGGCCCTCCTGCAGCTGTTCCAGCGCAAGAAACCTTTCGCGGTCAATTCATTCCGTTTCCAGCGTGAATACAAATTCGGCCTGCTTTCGTACAGGATCAACAAGATTATCATCGCGCTCGTTTCGTTCGCAAGCCTTATCGGGCTCTGCTACGGCGGATTCAACATCAAGTTCTTCTACGATTTCGACAAGACAGAAATCACGCACCAGAAAAGCGAAGCCGACAGCCTGTTGGCACTGACGGGATTCCCGCAATTCGACCCGATAATCGTCATGCTGCCCGACCAGGCAGCCAGCGACGACCTGCTCCGAAACTTCCAGGAACTGAAGCGCAGGAACCGCATCCCGAACATCGACAAGATCTACACGCTGGCGCAGTTCTCGCCAAAGAACCAGGTCGAGAAAAAGGACAAGCTCGAGGACATCCAGAAAATCCTCTCGCAAGGGTTCTTGCAGGAACTGGATTCCGCGAACCTGCTCTACGCATCGAAACTGACCGAAAGCCTCTACCGCATCGACCTCGACGAAAACGAGACTCCCGAAGATCTGCGCATCAAGTTCAGCGACAACAACGGCAACGCCGGAGTCTTCGCCTTCATTTTCTCGAGCATCGATCCAAACGACGGCCTCGCCTGCCGCCACCTGCAATCCGATTTGAACAAGTTCGACGGCATCGCGAACGGCACATACAAGATTACAGGCACGCCGGTCGTCCGTGCCACGTTCCTCGACCTCGTACTCAAAAACATCGACAAGACACTCGCGCTCGGGTTCGTCCTCATCGCCATCCTGCTCCTGCTGTACTACAACCGCTTTAGCCGAACCATTTTCACCCTGCTTCCATCGATATTCGCGATGGGATGGCTCGTGTTCCTGCTCCGCATGTTCAACATGGAAATTTCCGCCTACAATTCGCTCGCGTTCCCGATACTCTTCGCTTTCAGCGTCGACGGTTCTATACAGCTGTGGACCGCATACTACGAAAAGCAGGGCGGCACGGCACTCAACATTTTGCAGCGCAAGTTTTTCACTGTGGGCATAAGCCAGCTCGCGTCCCTAATCGGCACCTACGGCCTGCTCATCTCGTCTCATCCTGGACTCAGGAGCATCGGGCAGATTTGCCTTCTCGGCCTTATCTGCATATCGGTATCGCAATTCACCATTTTCCCGCTAATTGCCGGTTCACTCGACAATTACCGCCTGCATAAACAGAAAAAATCATGACACGCCCGCTTTCTACTAGAACCCAAAATATCGCAGCGTCACTTACCGTCGCCATCGATACGCTCGCCAAGCAAATGATAGCCGAAGGCAAGGACGTCGTCAGCCTCGGTGCCGGGGAGCCGGACTTCCCCACTCCCGAGCCGATCCAAGAGGCAGCCTGCAAGGCCATCCACGACGGAAAGACGCGCTATACGGCCCCAGTCGGCATTCTAGAAGTTCGCAAGGCCGTATGCGAAAAGCTGGAACACGACAACGACCTGCATTTCACCCCGGAACAGATTGTCATGACAAGCGGCGCCAAGCACGCCGTCTTCAACGCCTTGGCGGTCCTTATCAATCCCGGTGACGAAGTCATCATCCCCGCGCCCTACTGGGTCACCTATCCCGAACTCGTCAAGTGGCTCGGCGGCACGCCGGTATTTGTCCAGGGTTCGCGCGAAAACGATTTCAAAATTACCGCAGAACAGCTGCGCAGCGCCTGCACCGAAAAGACCAAGGCTATCCTCGTCAACAACCCGTGCAATCCGACAGGGTCCGTCTACAGCCGAGACGAGCTGGAATCACTCGCCAAGGTGATTGTCGAAAAAGACATTTACTGCATTTCGGACGAAGTCTATGAATACTTTGTCTACAACGGCAAGTTCATGAGTGCCGCCGCTCTCGACGGCATGGCGGAACGTACCATCGTAATCAACGGATTTTCGAAATCGCACTGCATGACGGGCTGGAGGATCGGCTACGACGCAGCCCCGCTGCCAATAGCGAAGGTTATCGGGAAGATTCAGGGACAGGCGACACACCATCCGAGCAACGTAGCGCAATATGCGGCCCTCGGAGCCCTGCAGATGGGCATGCACAGCGTAAACCGCATGCGCGATACATTCAAGAAACGTCGCGACTACATGATCGAACGCACTTCGAAAATCCTGAAAACTCCCGCCAAGACACCGGAAGGAGCCTTCTACCTTTTCGCTCCGGTCAACGACTTCTACGGGAAAAAAACACCTTCCGGAGAAGTCATCACCGGCTCTATCGACCTATGCCGCTACCTGCTCGAACAAGAGGGACTCGCCATCGTTCCGGGAGCAGCTTTCGGCGATGATTCCTGCGTACGCTTCTCGTATGCGGCAAGTGACGAAACCCTCCAGAAGGCTTGCGACCGATTTGAATCCGGATTGAAACTTCTATGTTCCACGTAATTGTCCCCGACGCAAGCAAACCCTTTACGATAGGCCGCAAGGATTCTAGCGACCTGCATTTTGAGGATTTGTTTGTTTCAAGGGACCATGCCGTTATCGAGAAAAAGAACGGCACATGGATTCTAAAGAACCTCACCAGCAACAGCGTCACCAAAATCAACGACAAGGACGTTACGGAAACCGCCCTGAACGACGGCGACATCGTAGTGATTGGCGTCCGCCGCCTGCGCATCGCCATCAGCGAAGGCGAGCTTTCGATTCTCGTCTTGGACCAGAACAGGGAAATCGACAGCAAGACACTTTCGCAGGATTGGGCCGAATTCGAATTCACGGGACTGCGCAAGATCAAGGCGAGGCTCGTCAAGAACACGGCCGAGATTCTCTGCAAAAAAAGGATTGTCCTGAACAACGGCGACACCGCCAGGATTGAACAGAGCGAAGTCACGTTCAAGGACGGCCAGCTCTTCGTGGCCGAGGCGACGTGCGGATTCCAGGTACACGTGAAAAACCTGGATGTCTTTGTCGGCAAGAAGCGCCTGTTGCAAGACATCAACTTCGAGCTCCCCGCTGGAGAAATTCTCGCCATCATCGGGCGTTCCGGACAAGGGAAATCGACACTGCTGCACCTGCTGGAAGGCCTCCACAAGAAAGGCCCGCACAGCGAGGTCCATATCGGCGGCACAGACTACCGCCAAAAAGACATCCGTGAAAGAATCGCGTTCCTCGCGCAGGATCCGCCACTCCGCAAGGACCTGACTGTCGAAGAGACGATTCTGCACGAGGCCCGCATCGCCATGGACAAGCGCGAGTTCGCCGCCTCCGCTCGCGAGCGGTTCGAAAATTTCACGGAACTTTTCGGGCTAAGCGACCGCAAGAACCACCGCGTTCAAACGCTTAGCGGCGGCGAACTCCGCCGTACCGCCCTTGCCGCCGAACTGATGTCGAACCCGGGCCTCATCGTGCTCGACGAGCCGCTCAGCGGTCTCGATCCCTACAATACGCGCATTCTCTGTTCACACCTCAAGCAGCTGGCGTTCCTCGGGCACACCATCATCCTTACGACGCACAGCTACGAGGCCCTCAATATCGCCAACAAGGTCCTGGTACTGCACAAGGGTAGGCAGGGCTACTACGGAAGCCCGCAAGACGCCTACCGCTACTTCAAGACGAACAGCCCGGAAATGATCCTTTCGGGTCTGAACGACGACACGGCCGTCCAGTGGAAGGAATCCGAACAGGCGACGCATATCGAAAGCGAAAAGTCGTTCAGCGAAATCGTATTTTCCAAGGTGGAACGCAAGAGCGTATTCCTGAACGAAATCTCGTTGTCGCTGAAGCAGTGGTTCCGCGACAGGGGCAAGGTGGCGGCGCTCTTCCTGCAGCCGATCGTCATCGGGTTCCTCTTCTCACAAATCTTCAGCCCGCTCAGTTCGCTGTGGACAGTCGCATTCGCCCTTATCCTCTGCGCGAACTGGTTTTCCCTTTCGCTTTCTATCCGCGAGATTGTCCAAGACAAGGATGTGCTTCGTAACGAGTTCCGCAAAGGGCTCAGCGTTTCTTCCATCTTGACCGGGAAAATCCTGCTTTCGTCTATTTTCGCCTTCTTGCAGACGGCTACGGTCTACGCGTTTGTCGCCTTCAGGGTAAACATCCACCCAAGCCTCCCCATGCTTGCGGTCGTTTTCGCCTGCACCGTTCTCCCCTCCGTCGGCATCGGGCTTCTCGTAAGTTCTCTCAGCAAGAATTCCGGACAGGCCAACGCCTTCTTGCCCCTGCTCATCATCCCGCAGGTGGCCCTGGCCGGCGCCCTTGTCCCTCTCGACCAGATGCAACAAGTCGGCAAGACGCTTTCTGCCGTCATCTGGTCCCGCTACAACCAGAGCGCCCTTCTCGATCTGTTCCTGGAACGCCCCGAAAACGCAACAAATACGCTTTGCGCCCTCGGACTTGCGCTAGGTTTTTATATTTTCATTGTAATAATCCTATTTAGGTCCAAAAAAGCAAGATGACACTTCAAGTAGATAAATTTCCCCGTCCTTTTAACGAAAACTACGACC
>NZ_DGUN01000040.1:12537-13535 GCF_002395745.1 Fibrobacter sp. UBA4309 | reverse complement strand
ACAATCGTGGTGTTGTCCTTCGTGATGGTGATGGACTTGGCCTGGCCAAGGACGGTGACCGGAGCATCTTCGAGCTTGGCGCCCGTGTCTTCGGAAACCAGCATACCGCCAGTGAGGATAGCGATGTCTTCGAGCATGGCCTTGCGACGGTCACCGAAGCCCGGGGCCTTGACGGCGGCGACCTTCAGGGTGCCACGCATCTTGTTCACGACGAGCGTTGCGAGAGCTTCGCCATCGACGTCTTCGGCAATGATGAGGAGAGACTTGCCCTGCTTTGCCACGTGTTCGAGCATCGGGAGCAAATCCTTCATGGTAGAAATCTTCTTGTCGTACAACAGGATGTACGGATTCTCGAGGGAGACTTCCATGCTGTCGGTGTTGGTGACAAAGTAAGGAGACAGGTAACCGCGGTCGAACTGCATACCTTCCACGACGTCGAGCACCGTGTCGGCAGTCTTGGATTCTTCGATGGTGATGACACCGTCGTTGCCGACCTTTTCCATGGCGTTGGCGAGGAGGTCACCGATTTCCGGGTCATTGTTCGCAGAGATGGTAGCGACCTGGGCAATGTGTTCCTTGCCGTTGATCTTCACGGCCATCTTGCCGATTTCCTTGATGACGGCGTCAACCGCAGCGTCCATGCCGCGCTTGATGTCCATCGGGTTTGCACCGGCAGCGACGTTCTTCAAGCCTTCGCGAGTGATAGCCTGGGCGAGAACGGTTGCAGTCGTGGTACCGTCACCGGCAGCGTCAGAAGTCTTGTTGGCTACTTCCTTGGCCATCTGGGCGCCGAGATTTTCGTAGGCGTCTTCGAGTTCCACTTCCTTGGCGACCGTCACGCCGTCCTTCGTCACGTTCGGGGCACCGAAGGAGCGGGCGATCATCACGTTGCGGCCCTTGGGGCCGAGAGTTACCTTGACTGCGTTGGCGAGCTTGTCCACGCCCTTCATGAGGGATTCGCGAGCCGCCACATCAAACTTGAGTTGCTTTGCCATTTT
>NZ_DGUN01000040.1:0-12436 GCF_002395745.1 Fibrobacter sp. UBA4309 | reverse complement strand
GCGATGACGTCCGGTTCCTTCACGATGAGGTAGTTTTCGCCGTCGACGGTGACTTCGGTGCCGCTGTACTTGCCGTAGAGCACCACGTCGCCCACCTTGACTTCCATCGGGACGATTTCGCCCTTGTCGTTCTTGCGGCCCG
The DNA here is from genome assembly GCF_002395745.1 of Fibrobacter sp. UBA4309. GTDB lineage: Bacteria > Fibrobacterota > Fibrobacteria > Fibrobacterales > Fibrobacteraceae > Fibrobacter. Next base: position 12,294 of record NZ_DGUN01000040.1, on the reverse strand, counting down.
GGCCCACGGCCACGACCTTGCCCTGCATGGGCTTTTCCTTGGCGTTATCGGGGATGAAGAGACCCGAGGAGGTCTTCTGTTCGGCTTCGGCCGGTTTGACAACGATTCGATCTGCTAAAGGCTTGATCATTTTGCTTTTCCTTTTTTGTTAAAGTCTTAGTCCAAAATGGACCATTTTTTGAATCGCACCTCTAGTAGCAAAAGGCGTGCCAAGCACCGGCGCGCCCTTTTTTGGGGGTATATACGATTTATTTTGAAACAACTTAATAGAACGTTTCAATTTGAAACGTTCTGCAGGACGGGAACCTATCCCCTCTTCCCGGATTCCCTGGCCTTCTTGATGTATTCTGCAGCTTCGGAACCGGGACTCCCGGACTGCACCCGGACATTCTCCCTTTCGTATATGGCCATGAACCGTTCGGAAAGTTTTGCCGGGGAAATACCGAGTCCCCAGGCCAGCTTGCAAAACGATTCAAAGGAGGGACCACGCAGCCCGGCTTCCATCTGCGAGATGAACTGGCGGCTCAACCCGGACTTCACCGAGAGGCTCTTCTGGGTGTAGAGGTGTTCCTGCCTCATCTCCACCATCATCTGCCGAAACGTCTTGTCAAACAAGCTCTGCTTTGCCATACCCATAATCTAACACTAAAAGAACCCACAAAGCGCAACGCATTGTATGCATAATCATAATAATATTGTAACTTTTTCTTAAGAAATTAATACGAGTCGCTTGCGGCTCACAAAGGCCCCAGGTTCTCGCCCTATCGTCAGTATAAAAGAAGAGCCCCCCTCTTTACGAGGGGAGCTCTTCTTTCTGCGGGTGCCAGGACTCGAACCTGGAGCCTTTTGGTTCGTAGCCAAACGCTCTATCCAGTTGGGCTACATCCGCGATTGTGCCCCAAATATAGCATTATCGGCCTTTTTGTCAAGGGTTTTTACAAACATTTTTATTCTTTTTAACTAAATTTCAGCGAAACAACATTCATTCGCTGATTAAGATGGACATTGTCAAAAAATACCTAAACATCGTGCTGGCCTTTCTCAAGGGGCTCTTTACCGACAAAAAAGTTCTCCTGTGGCTAGGCATATTCGCCATTCCCGTAGTTATCGCCATTTCAGCGGTGATTATTACCTACATCCACTTTTCGCCGGAACTGCCGTCCCTCTCGCAGCTCGAACAAATCAACCCGAAACTCGTAACGAACATCTACGACATGAACGGAAAGATTGCCCACGAGTACTACGTGGAACGCCGCGAATGGACGCCGTTCGACTCCATCCCCATAGACGCGATTCACGCGGTAATGGCGACCGAAGACCGAGCCTTTTTCAATCACTGGGGCATGAACGTCTGGGCGATCCCGAGCGCCATCATGGAAAGCATCTCCAGCGGCAAAAAACTCCGTGGCGCCTCCACCCTCACCCAGCAGTTGACCAAGCTTTTGTTCCTCACCCCGGAACGTTCCATTTCCCGTAAAATCAAGGAAGCGATGACGGCCATCCGCATCGAGCAGACCTACACTAAAGAAGAAATCCTCGAATTCTACATGAACGAGGTGTACCTTTCCGGCGGAAACTACGGTTTCCAGGCCGCAGGACGTTTCTATTTCGGCCATTCCCTCGACAGCCTCTCTATCCCGGAATACGCCGTACTCGCCGGCATGCTCCAGCGTCCGGAAGCCTACCGCCCCGACCGTCACCCGAAAGCGAGCCTCGAACGCCGCAATACGGTGCTTTACGCCATGTACGATGCCGGCTACATCAGCAAGGAAGACTACCACAAGTACGTGGAGACTCCCATCACGCTCAACCAGAAAGCAGAAGAAAGCGGTTCCGGCCTGTACTTCTACGAAGAAATCCGCAAGTACATGGAAAAGAAGTACGGCGAGAATTCCCTGTACGCCGACGGCGTTTCCATCTACTCGACAATCGACCCCGAGATCCAGGCGTTCGCCGACAGCGTCGCCCGCGTACAGGTCGAAAAAGTCCGCCGCCGCGTCAAGTACCGCGCGACGCGCCGTCTTTTCTTGACCAAGAAATACGGCATGCCCGAAGACAGCGTCGTCGCCCACTTCGACAGCATCTACGCCGACTTCAAGAAGAACTACCTCGCCAATGATACGAACCCCGATCTGACCAAGCGCAGGTTCCCCGACAGCATCCGGTACCACCATCCCGAAATCGCCGCCATCCTCATCGAGAACGAGACGGGCGCCATCCGCGCGATGGTCGGCGGCAGCGACTTCAACAACTCCCGCTGGAACAGGGCGGTTCAGTCCCTGAGACAGCCGGGTTCGAGCTTCAAGCCCATCGTATACGCGACGGCCATGGACAACGGCGCCAGCCCCTGCGACTCCGTGAACGACCAACCCGTCACCATCCCCGATCCGGACGACAAGAACCCGAACAAGGTCTGGCGTCCGGGCAACTTCGAGCATGACTTCGAAGGCATGATGACGCTGCGCAGGGCCCTCTACCGTTCCAAGAACCTCCCCGCCATCCTCACCGGCATGAAGTACGGCCTTAACAACGTGGTGAACTACGCCCGCAAGTTCGGCATCGTACGCGCCCCGCTCATGGCAGTGCCGAGCCTCGCGCTGGGTTCCGTGGGCGCGACACTGATGGAAATGACTTCTGCCTATACCGTATTCCCCAACGGCGGAAACCGCATCGAACCGTACATGATCGAATCCATCGTGGACAGGAACGGAGAGACCATCGAAAAGAACTCCAAGGTCGAGCACGAAGTATTGCGCCCGGCTTCGGCCTACATCATGGTCGACATGCTCAAGGACGTGAATATCCGCGGTACGGCCGCACGCGTCTGGGCTAGCGGATTCAACCACCCGAGCGGAGGCAAGACGGGAACCACCAACGACTATACCGACTGCTGGTACATCGGTTTCACCAAGCAGTACACCATGGGCGTGTGGGTCGGTTCCGACAGCCCGGGCACGCTCGGCGCAGGCCATACCGGTACCGAAGACGCCCTCCCCATGTGGATGGCCGTGATGAAGGAACTGCACAAGAACCTCCCGCGCAAGCCCTTCCCCGTCCCGAGCGGCGTCGTGAGCAGGGGCATCTGCAACCACACCGGGAAAATCGCCGGCGAGTTCTGTTCCGAAAAGACATACTGCCTCTACACGGCAGGCTACGCGCCCGAAGAGACTTGCGACGGCAACCACTTCGAAGTGAAGACCAAGTCCGCCGACGACGCTACGTTGTTCAGCAACAAGGGAGCATCGGAAAGCAAGAGTTCCTCGAACGGGCCGAAAAAAGCGAGAAAGATGTTCTAATCCAAAACAAAAAAAGCTTTTCAATTCGCCTCAATCCCTTGAATTATAAAGGATTGGGGCTTTTTTATACCCTTAACAAAAACGTATTTTTTTGCTATCTTTACACCACTATGGAATGGCCGCGCAACATAAAAACCCTGACGACCGACGAGCTCAAGGCTTGGCTCAGGGACGTTGGCGAAAAGCCGTACCGCGCCGACCAGATCCAGAAATGGCTTTTTTGCCAGCAGGTGCGAAGCTTCGACGAAATGTTGAACGTGCCCCCCGCTCTCCGTGAAAAGCTTGCCGCCCAGTTCAGCCTGCTCGCCCTCAAGGAAGACCATCACCTGGTCTCTACCGACGGCACCATCAAATGGCTCCTGGAAACCCATGACGGCCACCATATCGAGACGGTGATGATTCCCGCGAACGGCCGATTTTCCGTATGCGTGTCGACGCAGATCGGCTGCGCCCAGAACTGCGCTTTCTGCCGTACGGCGAAGATGGGATTCACCAGGAACCTGGAAGCGGGCGAAATCATCGAAGAAATCCTTACCGTCAACTGGTACCTGAAAGACAACGGGATTCTCGACGAAGAGGGCAAGATTGCGCAAGTCACGAACATCATCTTCATGGGCATGGGCGAACCGCTCAACAACCTGGAGCAGGTGCACCGCGTATGCTGCACGCTGCACAACCAGAGCCTTTTCAACATGGGCGCCAAGCGCATGACGGTGAGCACCTCGGGAGTCGTCCCGAAAATCAAGGAACTCGTCGACCGCAACACGCCCTGTTGCCTTGCCGTGAGCCTCAACAGCACGAACAACGAATACCGTTCGTCCGTGATGCCGGTAAACAAGGTGTGGCCCATCGAAAAACTTCTCGAGGCGGTAGACGAATACATCCGCCGCACCGACAACTACGTCACTTTTGAATTCGTACTCATCCAGGGAATCACGTGTACCCCGAAGGCCGCGAAGGAGCTCATCCGCATTTGCGCGCCGCGTCGCGTGAAGGTGAACGCCATCGTGCTCAACGACGGCGATGACCCGACGCTTCATGCCCCGACCCCGGACGAAATCGAAGACTTTCTCGCCGCAGTGCGAGCCGCAGAAATTCAAATAACGATCCGCAACCCGCGTGGCCGCGACATTCTCGCTGCCTGCGGACAGCTTGCGTACAAAAAGGAAGAAGGAAAATGTTAACGCAAAATCTCCCGGAATTTTGGGACAACCTCTACGCCGAGGGCAAGGACTATTGGAATTTCAAGAAGGCCACGCCGGCCCTGCTCGATTTCTTTAATCACCCGTCCTGCCCCGCAACCGGCTCCGTGCTGGTTCCTGGCGCCGGCTTCGGATACGACGCCGAAGCTTGGGCCTTGCGCGGTCACGACGTACTTGCGGTAGACTTTGCACCGACGGCGGTGGACGAGCTCGACCACCTGAGCCGTAAGCACAAGAATCTCCATTCCCTGGACAAGGACCTGTTCACGCTGACTCCCAAGGACGCCAAGCACGAAGGCCAGCTTTTTGACATCGTTTACGACTACGGGACGTTCTCCGCCATTCACCCGGGACGCCGCGACGAATTTTTCGAAGTGTGCTACAAGATGATGAAGGACGACGGACTTTTCATCTGCCTCATGTACCCGCTGATGAACGGCAAGTCCCTGCAGGGCCCGCCGCACTGCACCAGCGAAGGCGAACTCATGGCGCGCCTCGACGGCGTCTTCGACATCGTCGAACGCATCCCGGTCAAGAACAGCTTCCCGGGCCGCGAAGGCAAGGAAGAGTTCTGGCTCATGAAGAAGGTCGTGTAAGTTTAGACGAAAGGACGGGCCTACGGCCCTACAGACGAAAGACGATAGAATTATATTTTTTTGATTAAAAAACAAACACAAGGATTAAATTATGTCTAAAGATTTATGCCCCTGCGGAAGCGGAAAAGAATATGGCGAATGCTGCGAACCCATCATCAAGGGAACAGCCCTTGCCCAGAGCCCCGAAGCCCTGATGCGCTCCCGCTACACGGCCTACGCGAAGCACGAAATCGCCTGGCTCCGCGACTCCCTCGAGGCCACCCAGCGTAGCGACTTCGACGAACCGAGCGTGACCGCCTGGAGCAACGATTCCGAATGGCTCGGCATCGAAATCAAGCAGACCAAGACTGAAGAAGAAAAGAACATCGGCTGGGTCGAATTCATCGCCCGCTTCAAGCAGGGCAACGTCACCCGCAACCACCACGAACTCGGCGAGTTCCACAAGGTCGGCGGTGCATGGTTCTTCTACGACGGCCGTGCCGTGAAGCAGGAAACTGTCCGCCACGAAGGCCCTGTCGTTGGCCGCAACGACCCGTGTCCGTGCGGATCCGGCAAGAAGTACAAGAAGTGCTGCGGAGCAGGGAAGTAAACAGTAGACAGTGGTTAGTAAACAGGGCGGCTTCGCCGCTATTATTAGTCCTAACCACTAACCACCAACCACTAACCACTATTAACCATGTTCAAGATATTCGTAGACGGTGAAGCAGGAACGACCGGCCTGCAGATTTACGAGAGACTTGCGAAACGCACCGACATCGAAGTGCTGCGCATTTCCGCCGAGCTCCGCAAGGATGTAAACGAACGCAAGAGGCTCATCAACGAGTCCGACGTGACGTTCCTTTGCCTGCCCGACGCAGCCGCAATCGAAAGCGCCGCCCTTTGCGAAAACCCGAACACTTGCGTGATTGACGCCTCCACGGCACACCGCGTGAACCCGGCCTGGACTTACGGCATGCCGGAACTCTCGGCAGCACAACGCGAAGCCATCTCGAAAGCCAAGCGCATCGCGAACCCCGGTTGCCACGCCTCGGGATTTATCCTCGGCGTGTATCCGCTTGTCGCCGCGGGAATCCTCCCGAAGAGCGCGAACCTCGCCGCCTACAGCATCACCGGCTATTCCGGCGGCGGCAAGAAGCTCATCGCCGAATACGAAGAAGAATCCGCGCTCGCGCACAAGGCTGGCGAATCGAAGGCCATCATGGCGCCCGCCCCGTACGCGCTCGCGCTTGCCCACAAGCACCTCCCCGAAATGAAGAAGTACTGCGGACTCGAAAATACGCCGTTCTTCAACCCGGTGCTGGGTCCCTTCTACAAGGGCATGGCGGTCACGGTCGCCATCTTCGCGAACGAACTCACCAAGAAGGTCGGCCCCGAAGGCCTCACCGAAATCCTGACGAAGCACTACGAAGGCAGCCGCTTTGTGAAGGTGATGCCCTACGAGGCAGCCCCCGTGCTCTTTAACGGCCGCCTTGACGCCACCGTCTGTAACGACACGAACAACGCCCGCATCCAGGTTTTCGGCAACGAGAACGTGATGCAGGTAACGACGATTATCGACAACCTGGGCAAGGGCGCGAGCGGCGCCGCCATCCAGAACATGAACATCGCCTTGGGCATCGACGAAGGAATCAGCCTTTAATGTTTTTAGACGAAAAATCAATCGAAGTGCGTTCAGGCAAGGGCGGAGACGGCATCTGCAGTTTCCACCGCGAAAAGTTCGTACCCCTGGGAGGCCCAGACGGCGGTGACGGCGGACGCGGCGGACACGTTATCCTCCAGGTGAACGAACAGTACTCTACCCTGCTCGACATGGGCAACGCCCGCGTCTACAAGGCCGAGAACGGGCAGCCCGGCGGTGCCAAGCGCTGCACCGGACGTAGCGCAGACGACCTGATCGTCGACGTCCCGCGCGGCACCATCGTGAAAGACGCCGAAGGGCGCATCCTCGCCGACCTCACCGCACCGGGACAGAAATGGATTGCCGCGCGCGGCGGCAAGGGCGGCATGGGCAACCAGCATTTCGCCACCCCGAAGGTACAGGCTCCCCGCAAGTGCACGCCCGGCGAAAAGGGCGAAAAGCGCGAGCTGTTCCTGGAACTCAAGCTCATGGCCGACGTGGGCCTGGTCGGGTTCCCCAATGCGGGCAAATCGAGCCTCGTGAACAAGATTTCGAGCGGACGCCCGAAGGTGGGCGACTACCCGTTCACGACCCTCGAGCCGGTCCTCGGTATCGTACAAGTGAACGGACATAGCTTCGTGGTCGCCGATATTCCGGGACTCCTGGAAGGGGCAAGCGAAGGCAAGGGCCTCGGCCACCAGTTCCTGAAGCATATCGAACGCACGCACACGCTGCTCTTTGTCATCGACGGATTCGCCGAAAACGCCTACGAACAGTTTACCGTGCTCAAGGAAGAACTCAAGGCCTTCCACCCCAAGCTCGCCCAGAAGAACTTCGTTATCGCCCTGAACAAGAGCGACCTCGGCATCGAGGATGCCATCAAGGAATTCAAGAAACACCGCCAAAAAGTGGTCATAACGTCGGCCATGACAGGCGACGGATGCAAGGAACTCCTGCAGGCATTGGACGAAGCGGTCCCCCATACGCAGAAAAAAAGCGTCGGATGGACAAAAAAGAGTAACGCCTAGCCCCGTTTTTTTATAATTTATTGATATAAGTTGTTGTCCTGCAAAAGGTTGCAGCGATTCGCGGAGTTGGACATGGCAGAAAAGGCAAACATTACAAAAAAGGATATCGTCGAAGATATCTCTCTGCGCACCGGTCTTACCCAGGTGGAAACGAAGACTATTATCGAAAAATTCCTTGACGCGCTCGTCAAGGGACTTCTGCAAGGCAGCAACATCGAGATTCGTGGTTTCGGCAGGTTCAAGCTCAAGGAACGCAAGGAAAGGACGGCAAGGAACCCCCGCACGGGCGAAATCGTCACCATCAACGCAGGCACCAAGCCCGTCTTTGAAGCGAGCAAGGAACTTATCAAATCTTTAAACGAAGTAGTCGCCGCGGCCGAGGCCGCCGCCGCACCAATCGAAAGCGATGGCAAGTAAAGAACAGAACACTCCCGTCATCTTAAACCGCAAGGCGAACCACCTGTACTTTGTAGACGAGACTTTCGAGGTGGGCATCATGCTCATCGGCAGCGAAGTCAAGTCCATCCGCGACGGCAAGTGCACCATCGGCGAAGCGTGGGTCGATGTCGACGAGAAAAAGGACGAGCTCTGGCTCGTTGGTGCTAGAATCGACGAATACCTGTTCGCGAACCGATTCAACCATTTCCCCGCCCGCAAGAGGAAGCTCCTCGCCCACGCGCACGAAATCCAGAAGATGCGCAAGGCGAAGGAACTCAAGGGCTGCACCATCGTGCCGCTCAAACTGTATTTCAAGAACCGCCGCGCCAAGCTCGAAATCGGCATCTGCCGGGGCAAGGACCAGCGCGACAAGCGCCAGGACATCATCAACCGCGAAGCCAAGCTAGAGATAGCCCGCATCGCAAAGGCGCACCGCTAATGATTTCGATTGTCCGGAAATTGGCACTCGGCTTACTGCTCGCCATTCCTGCATGGGCGGGCCAGGTCAATGCCGAAGCCCTCGCGAAACAGAACGGTGCATCGTTCCACTGGTTCCCAGTTCAAAAGACCTTTATTCTGGTATCCAGCAGCGACACCCTGAAGTTCGCCATCGGGCTCCCCTACGCGAGCAACCACGGGCAGTCTATCGATCTTGCACGGGCACCCGAGCTACAGGACGGCCATATCTGGCTGGACTCCGCCGACGCAGCAAGCCTGTTCAAGACCGCCGCGGCACCGTCTTCGGCAGTAACGAGCAGCAGTTCCGCCATCAAATCGTCGGCCACCGCAAAGACGGCCGCTTCCACAAAGCCAGCCACCCCTAAAAACGAGACCGCCGGCACGCGCGAAGTGAAGACCATCGTCATCGACCCCGGTCACGGCGGCAAGGACACCGGTGCGCAGGGCAAGAAATCCAACGAGAAGGACATCGTACTTTCCATCGGCAAACTCCTCAAGAAGGAACTGGAGAAGGAAGGCTTCAACGTGAAGATGACCCGCGACAAGGACGTGTTCATAGAACTCGGCCAGCGCGCGAACCTCGCGAACCAGTGGGATGGCGACCTGTTCATAAGCCTGCACTGCAACGCCATCGACGCGACTCCCGAGCGCAAGAAGCAAATCAAGGGCTACCACGTATACGTGTTGCGCGCCCCCGAAAGCGAAGAAGACAAGGCGATTGCCCGCCGCGAAAACAAGGTGGCCACACTCTACGGCGAAAAGAACGCGAAAGAAGAACTCTCCCCCATCGAATGGTTCAAGCTGGAAGCCCGCCTCGAAAAGTACAAGCAGAACAGCTACATGTTCACCGAAGAAATGCTCAAGGCCATGGACGGCGGCAAAATCAAGCGCCAGGCAGGCGGTGTCGGCGGTGCCGGGTTCATGGTGCTCGTAGGCGCACTGATGCCTGCTGTGCTATTCGAAATCGGGTTCATCAGCAACGAAGAAGACGAAGCCTACATGATGACCGACAAGGGCCAGAAAGATATCGCCGAACGCATATCGAAGGCCGTGAGCACCTACAAGTCGGCAGTCCACAGCTACCGCGAAACGCTGGGACGATAGGCCGCGCTTAGCGCGGCAGCTACTAGCTAATAGTTGCTAGAATTGGTTAAACAAAAACCGACTGCACTTGGCAATCGGCTTTGAACTTTACTCAAAGGGAGCCTGCGACCGAGCTCACACCCCAAAGGGCGTAGCCCGACCTCAAGCCTCTATTCAGCATCCAGATCAGCTTCGTCGATTTCGGCGTTGTGGTAAACGTCCTGGACGTCGTCGTGGTCTTCGAACTTGTCGATGAGCTTGAGGAGCTTCACGGCGTCGTCGTGACCGAGCTTCACCGGGTCGTTGGCGACGTAGGTGATTTCGGCGCTCATCATTTCGATGTTCGCAGCTTCGAGTGCCTTGGAAACGGCGTCGAAGGCTTCGGGGCTCGTGGAGATTTCGTGCACGCCGTCTTCGGTGGACATGTCTTCGGCACCGGCTTCGATCACGAGGTCCATGACCTGTTCTTCGGGGTACTTCTCGGCGTCGACAATGATCACGCCCTTGTACGTGAAGGCCCAGGACACGGAACCGGATTCACCCATGGAACCGTTGTTCTTGTTGAAGATGTTGCGGATTTCGGCAACGGTACGGACCTTGTTGTCGGTCATGCACTGCACCATGATGGCAATTCCGCCCGGGCCGCGTCCTTCGTACAGCGGTTCCGTCATTTCGGTACCGGAGTTGGCACCAGTACCCTTGGCGATGGCGCTTTCGATGTTCTTGGTCGGCAAGCTCTGGCTCTTGGACTTGAGGATTGCCGCACGCAGACGCGGGTTCGAATCGGGGTTTCCGCCACCGAGCTTGGCGGCGATAGAGATTTCCTTGATAAGCTTGTTCCAAGCCTTGGCGCGAGCGACGTCAGTCTTGGCTTTCTTGCGTTTGGTGGTGGCCCATTTAGAGTGACCGGACATAGATTACCTCGAATATTCAGGGGTTTGAATTAGTGAAACTTCTTTGGGGCGGGAACTAGCGCTGACCCATGCGGCAGCGGCGTTTTTCCTTGATGGAGAGGGACGGGTCGTCGCATTCATCTTCGTCGACAGACTTCTTTTTCTTCTTTTTCTTTTTCTTCTTCGGGACGTCTTCCTCTTCGTCTTCCTCGACAGCCTTCTTCTTCTTTTTCTTCTTGACAACCGGTTCGTCGTCAGCGGCCTTGGCCTTGCTCTTCATGCGGCTACGGCGGTCGTTGTCGTCGGACATGGTCTCTTCGGCAGAAGTATGCTGCTTCTTCATGCTCTTGAGTTTCTGCTTGTCCATCGGGTTCGCAGAGGCCTTGATGATGTCGCCATCGTACTTGCCGCCCCACACGTTACCGATAAGCGAGCTGGAGCTGAGCGCGTCGCTCAGGATTCCCTGGGCCCAGTCGTCGTTCGCCGGCGGCAGCAGCTTGAACTTGAGGTTACGAATGGTGGTCGCTTCTTCGTCATAATAGAGCATCATGTCGAACAGGCCCACGTTGTATTCCTGGCCGTCCGTACCCGAAGCGGGCTGGTCGATGTAAGCGAGAACCGCATAGACGTCGCCATCAAAGAGGGCATTGATCAGCAGGTCCGGATCGCCGTTCGGTGCACGGACCTCGCCAATCGCCTGGAACGCCCAAGGCGCAGCCTCGACCTTCAAGGAGAACTTGTGATACCCGTTTTGCGCAGGCTTCAACTTGAGCAGGGCGCCCGTAAAAGCCTGGAACTTAGGCTTGATGGAGCCCTCCTGTGCATAACCCACCATTGCAAGCGCAAGCACCAGCAATGCGAGAATTTTCTTCATATACCCTCCCATTTATTAATTCTTGAAGAACAGAGCCTTGGCTGCCTCGAACATCGGGTCCTTTTCATCCGGTTCGCGGCATTCCGTATAAATACGAACCTTCGGCTCGGTACCCGACGGACGCACGAGCATCCAGGAGTCGTCATCGAAGATAATCTTCACGCCGTCGAGCGTCAAAAGCTGCTTCACGGTCTTCTCGTTCTTGCCGACCATGACCTTGGCACCCGGCTTCGCAATTTCAGCGATGGCGTCGACCTTGGCCTTGAGCGGGGCACCCACGAGGGACTTGTCCACCTCGAAGCCCGAGCGCGTCGGGTAGAAGCGGCCATATTCGTTGTACAAGGCGTCGAGGTATTCGCCGAGGTTCCTGCCGGTAGTGGCCATGATTTCGAGCGCGATGAGGAGGCCGAACTGGGCATCCTTCTCGAGCGTGTTGTTGAGGCCCGAGATGCCGTCGGATTCCTCGAACGCGACGAGAGCCTTCTGCTTGGCATTGCGGGAAAGCCACGGGCGGAAGTTCTTGAAGCCCACCGGAGTTTCCATCACGGGCACGCCGAGCTTTTCGGCAATGATGTTCACGAAGTTGGAGGTCGCGACGGACTTGGCCACGCAGCCCTGTTCCTTGCGCCAGGTCGCCATGTAGTGGAACGCGATGGCACCGAACTGGTTCATGTCGATTTCGCGAGTGCCGTCGTAGAAACGGATACGGTCGCCATCCGGATCAAAGATTGCACCGAGACGGAACCAGGACTTGCTTTCGTCGAGGACCTTGCGGACCTTTTCGAGGTTCTTGCTGGACGGTTCCGG
>NZ_DGUN01000017.1 GCF_002395745.1 Fibrobacter sp. UBA4309 | reverse complement strand
ACACTTTATTAATCAGGGCTGCCCTGGCCAAATGGTAGCTGCTTCGCAGCGCGACGTTTTTTCCCTTTAAAAAGTAAGAAGCCGACCTTTTGAAGGTCGGCTTCTTTGGGGTTGGTTTGGAGTATTATCAAATATTGCTTTTTTTTCCCGTTTTGAAAAGGGGTTAATTGAAAAAAAGATGTAAAATGTGACGAAAAGCATATTTTGGCCGCTGGCCGGGAATTAAAGTAGCGTTTTTTCGTCCAGGACGGCTTCGACGAGCGTGCTGCCCTTGTAGGCGAGCTTGAGCGAGAAAAACGGGCAGTCCTTTTCCAGCAGGTCTAGGAAAATCAGGTCTCCGTCCCAGTGGGGGAGTTCTGCTACGGCTTTTTTGGGGACCCATTCGAGGGTCCCTTCGTCGCATTCCTTGAGCGTCCCCGTGAATCCGGTGGCCGTGAACAGGTGCATGAATTCCGTCTCGGCCATGCCGTCGCTGATGAAGGTCACGATGCCGCGGTAGCGCATCTTGGTCAGCGTGAGCCCGGTCTCTTCGAGCACCTCGCGGCGGATGCAGTCTTCGGGAGACTCCTTCTCCTCGAACTTGCCGCCGATGCCTATCCACTTGTCCTTGTTGATGTCGTTTTTCTTCTTGACGCGGTGTAGCAGAAGGTACTTGCCGTCCTGTTCGATGTAGCAGAGCGTGGTGTTGATCATCTCTTGATGCCTTTCGCGGTAAACCGGACTCCGGACGGGAATGCGGAGCCTACCGCCTTGATATTGACGCGTTTTTTGCCGAATCCCTTGATTTCCAGTACGTCGCCGATATGCTGGGCCCTCGCTTCCGAGAGCGCTTGGGCGTTTGGACCGCTTGCGGAGACCTCGATTTCGAGGTCGAATTCGTAACGGCGCATCAGCTCGATGACGTCGTTGATGGCCGTGTAGGCGGAATTGAGGGGCTCTTCCTTGTTGTTGTGGAACTTGACCTGCTTGGCGATGCTGCTCAGGTTCAGCTTGTTGTTGTACGGGCAGCCATGGGCGTTCACGAGAACGTTGGGGAATGTCTCCGGGCACTTGTCCAGGTAGTCCGCCACACCGTCTTCGTCGGAGTCGCTCGGACAACCGGTCGAATCTACCGGGGCCCCTGCGGGCGTGTTGGGGCACTTGTCCAGGTCGTCCGGGATGGAGTCGTTGTCATTGTCGGAGGGGCAGCCGCTCTGGTCGACGGAGAATCCGTCCGGCGTATCGGGACACTGGTCCTTCGTATCGGGAACGCCGTCATGGTCCTGGTCCGTCGGACATCCGAAGGCGTCCACATGTTCGTCTGGGTGGGAATTCGGGCATCTGTCCAGATTGTCCGGGACTCCGTCGTTATCGTAGTCCAGCGGGCAGCCGTCCCTGTCGACGGGCTGTCCCGACGGGGTCTCGGGGCACTTGTCGTTTTCGTTCAAGACGCCGTCATGGTCGTTGTCGATGGGGCAGCCGCTTGTGTTGACCTGCTCTTCGCGCGATGTTTCGGGGCAAAGGTCGTTGTTGTCGTCAATGCCGTCCTGGTCGGTGTCACGGGTACAGCCGTCCTTGTTGACAGCCGTGCCATGCGGCGTTCCGGGACACTTGTCCTGATAGTCCGGTATGCTGTCCTTGTCTTCGTCGAGCGGGCAGCCGAAGAAGTCCACCTCGATGCCGAAGGGAGTATTGGGGCAGTCGTCGACGATGTTCAGGACGCCGTCCTGGTCTTGGTCCACGGGGCATCCGCGGTTGTTGACCATGACTCCGAAAGTCGATCCGGGACACATGTCCAGACGATCGGCGACACCGTCGTGGTCGGTGTCCTTCCAGCTGAAATCAAGCGTTTTCGTGATGGCGAAAACGAAGGTTGTCTTGTGCGTGCTGGGAATTTCGTACTGGATTGTCTTGTCCTTGTCCTTGCGGATAATCTCGATTCCGTTGCCGGCATTGCGCCCGCGCAGGAAGTCGAGGCCGATGTCTGCGCCGAATACGAGATCGGTCCGTCCGGGCAGGTGCAGGCGGAGGCCGGGGGTGAATCTGGCCGATTCGTTCAGGAGGTTCTCGAAGCTGTTCAGCTTGTGGATACGGGTTTCCCCCGAAACTTCGGCAATAAGGCTGATCATCTTTTTGGGGAAGAGTTCCAGTCCGGAGCCCCACAGGAAAACGTTGCTTCCGCTGCCCATGGGTGTGAGGTAGCTGCCGAAGTTGTTCCAGAGGAGAATCCCGAAGAAATCAACTGAAATGAAGGATGTTGCCGCCAGCGTGAAGTTCCCGCTGGTATAGGCGTACGAAGGCTTTTCCTGTTCGATGAACCAGGCGTGGCGCGGCCTGAACCCGCGGCTCTTGGTGCCTGTCGGGGCGTAGATGTCCCCTTCGAAGCTCAGGAAGATGGGGAGGTTCAGCGGTACGCTTATCTTTGCCGAACCCTGGATATCTCCCAGGCCCGTTCCCTCTAGGTTTGTACCGTCGACTTCGCTTTCGTAGTAGAAGGGGAGGGACAGTCCGAGTTCCAGGAAGTCGAATACGCCGTATCCCACCTGCATGCCCCAGCCTGCTGCCGCGGCATTGTTGTCTGCCGGGGTTGTCGTGCCGGTGGCCATGTCGGTATAGCCGTCCAGCGCCAGGGGTTTTCCGTCGCTGATATTCTCGATGTTCGCCCCGATGTACACGAATCCTTGCTCCAGGGTATAGGCCGACGGTACCCTTATGCCGTGGGCGTTCCGGGCGATGCCGACCTGGGCAAAGAGCAGCGTTGCCGAGGCAAGAACTATGTAGAGAATTTTTCTCATGGAATTCGCTAGAAATTATATAAAAAAAAAGAATTCCCCATTCGTAGAATGCCGATTATGTGTATATTTCTTTTCCGAAATGAAAAAAAAGGATTTAAATGCCGGTCTGCCCCCGTGGCATCGTAAGTCGCAGAAGGCGTACCGGCTCAACCGTATCGTTATCCTGTTGCAGATAGTCGCGTCTATCGTGCTGTGCGGGGTAATTCTGTACGGCGTCGAAAAAGTTTTGCACTAACGAAGAGGTTTTATGTTAACGTTTGCCCGCCAGTGCGGTCGTCGTCCTAAAGGTGATGCTTTCGATGTTCCTGTTCCTTTTCCCGAAGAAGAGGAGGAAATCGAGGAAGAGGAGGAAGAACTAGACGAAGAAGTCGATTTCGACCGTCCCACGTTCAGACGAGACCAAATTTGGTCTGATTACGCAGAAGATTTGGATTACGACCAGTGATTTTATCGGATAAACTGCTGAGATTCCTTGTGGCAGGCGCTTCGGTGCTGTTGCTGTCTGCCTGCTCGCCAAAGCAGACCGTGCAGCCAAGCCCCCTGAGCGGAGCCGAACCTCAGGTGCCGGATTCGGTATCTTATGCCGAAATCGCTCTCCGCGAGACGGTCCCCGATTCGCTCGCGGCGCGCCCTTCCTGGACTTATTACCGTTACGCCCTCGAGGCCATGGATAACCACGAATGGCTCCTGGCCAGGCATTATCTCGACGAATCCCTCCGTCAGCTAGTTTCCGAAAAGTACGATACCCTTTACCGCAACGTGCCGCAGGACCTGGATTCCGCATACCGCGCCATGATGCCCGCGCGTATCGTCCGTGCTTTGGACGAAGTCTACCCGAACGTCGCCGACCTGGGCGAGAATGTCGAGAATTTCAAGCAGAACGATGTCTCCATCGACGGTATCGACGCCCTGGACGAAACTGCGGCCGACAGTGCCTCGCTGCAGGTTATCGAAAACTTCCTCGATACGCTCGATGTCAAGCAGTTCACCTTGGCGGTGGAATTCAACGAGCGGGTGATGCAGGAAATCTTCTACATGACGAACGGGGCCCGCAATTTCACGGAAGGCTCGCTCAACCGCATGACCGCCTATGACTCCATGATCTATGCACAGCTCTCGCAGATGGGGATGCCTAAGGACCTTATCTATCTTGCCCTGGTGGAATCGGGATTCAAGGTGAAGGCTTACAGTCGTGCGAAGGCTTCTGGAATGTGGCAGTTCATTCCCGAGACGGGCAAGCGTTACGGGCTCGAAGTCGACTACTGGGTCGACATGCGCCGCAATCCCGAGAAGGCGACGATGGCCGCGCTCAAGTACCTTAAGCGCCTGCACGACGAATTTAACGACTGGCTTCTGGCCATGGCCGCCTACAACTGCGGCGAAGGCCGTGTACGCCGCCTTGTCAAGGAAATGATGGCCGATACCTTGCGCGATTCCACGAAGGCGGTGACCTATTGGGAACTGGAGCTGCCCAAGGAAACCATGCGCTACGTGCCCCGAATTCTGGCAGCGATGGTAATCGGGCATTTCCCGGACCAGTACGAGATGAAGGTCGAAAAGCAGTACCAGCCTGAATTCGATACGGTGACGGTTTTCGATTCGTTCCCGCTCGAAGAAGTCGCCAAGCTTTTGAAGGTTACCGAAGATACGCTCCGCACGCTCAACATGGAACTCGTGAAGTGGTGTACGCCGCCCAACAAGGACAGCTACCTGCTCCGCCTGCCGGTCGGTACGCGTAGTGCCTTTGTCGAAGGTTACGACAAGATGGAGAAGAACAACTTCTCTAGCTGGCATCACCACAAGGTGAAGAAGGGGGAGACGCTTGGGGCGATTGCCCGCCAGTACGGGATTTCGATTACGGAACTCAAGCAGGCGAACGACATGAAGAACGACCGCATCCGCGCGGGCAAGTCCCTGCTGATTCCCATCAAGGTCACGCCGAAAAAGTCTACCGGCAAGAAACCCGTGAAGGTCAAGACGTACGTGGTGAAACCGGGCGAGGACCTGGCTTCTGTCGCCAGGCTTTTCGGTGTCTCGCAGGAATCGCTGCGTACCTGGAATTCTATGGATGCGGCGGGAATAGCCAAGGCGGGCGACACTTTGTTCGTATCCAAGCCCGAAATGAAACCTTCGGACGGAGCCGCGGTTAGCCGTGTTCCGCTCAAGAAGGGCGAAAAATACGCCGTACAGGCTGGCGATACCTATGCCGACATTGCCAAATCTTATGGTGTTCCCGTGATGCTGCTTCTCGAAGTCAACGGTGGCTTCAACAAGCGCCTTACTGTGGGAGATTCCCTGGTGATTCCCGAATTTGTGCAGCCCAAGAAGCAGAAGGTCGCCCCTGCCAAGAAACAGGACGCCCTCGTGAAGAAGCCGGAACCGAAGAAAGAAGAGACCAAGTTTACTGGTGATACCTATACGGTGCAGTCCGGGGACAATTTGTTCGCTATCGCGAAGAAATGCAACACGACGGTCGCCTCTATCCAGGCGCTCAACGGCCTCGGCGAATCCACGTCCATTTATCCGGGACAGAAACTCAAGGTTGCCGGCACGGCTCCGGCAGCGGGCGCTCCTGCGGCCCAGGGGGCCGAAGACGGCTTTATCGTGCACGACGTCAAGAAGGGCGAGGGCCTGTGGGATATCTCTCGCCAGTACGGCGTGACAATTGAAGATATCGTGAAATGGAACTCGCTGAACGACACGAAAATCAAGGTCGGGGACAAATTGAAGATAAAGAAACAAGGTAAATAGAAATTTACAAAAAGTCCCGGGATGCCTATTTTTTATGAAAAATGTTTTTTATATTGATAAATTCGCAAAAAAAAGAGTATTTTAACGACATAAAAATTCAAGAACACCCTATATGGAGTTTTTTATGAAAAAGAAGTTGCTTTGTGTTTGCGCTCTTGGCATGCTGCTTTCCCTTACCGCCTGCGACGATAAGCTGGACCCGAACGATCCGCAGTCCGTGCGTAAGTATTTGACCAAGCAGAAAATCGGTTTTACCCCGAATAACTTCGTTTCTTTTGCTGCACAGGGCGACACAGCCAAGATGACTCTCTTCTTGCAGGCTGCTTACGAAATTGACGCTCTCGCCGACAACGGCAACAATGCTGTCGCCATTGCCGCGAACAAGGGCAACGTGATGGTCCTGAACTACCTCTTCGACCATGGTGCCAAGGCCGATGTCCGCAACGGCAACGGTGAACCGGTTATCGATAATGCCGTGATGATGGGCAACAAGGATGCCGTCATTCGCCTTCTCGCCAAGCTCAAGGAAGAAGGTGTCGATCCGGCTACGCTGGGTACGGCTGTCCTGATTGCCGCGAAGACTGGCAAGGTCGACATGCTCGAACTCTTGGCTGATGCTGGCGCTCCGCTCGAAAACCGCAGCGCTGACGGCTATCTGCCCATCCACTGGACGGTCAAGTCCGGCAACTACGATGCGATGATGTTCCTCATCAATAAGGGTGTCGACGTGAACGCGAAGTGCGGCCAGGGCTATTCCGTGCTCGACTGGGCTACGAACGAAGGATATCCGCGCTTGATCAAGGCCCTGAAGAAGGCCGGCGCCAAGAATACTCCGCAGTACTTCAAGGACTCCAAGAAGTAGTGGCTTTGCCTCAGTTGGCAGAACTATTCTGTTTTTAACTTGTTTTTCGAAAAGAACCGTGGTCTAGTGGCCGCGGTTCTTTGTATTTTTTCTTTACATATGAAATCCACTGTTTTATCAAGAATTTTGTTGTGCCTGGGCTTGGCCTGCGTGTTGGCTGGTGCCCAGGAAACGGTAGAAAGCGTCCGCAAGCAGATAAAGGCTGTGGAGGCGGAAACTGCCCGCGAAAAGAATCTGCATGACGCCGAAAAGAAACGCCATGCCGAGTTCGTCGAGGTCGGGCGCAAGAAGGTCCAGGCGATATCCAGCCAGACCAAGTCCGTCAAGGCAGAAATTGACTCGCTCAAGGCCGAGCTGAACCATATTGCCGAAGCGCGCCAGAAGGCCCTGGGTACAATCAAGTGGTTCGACGGTCGCAAGGCCCGCTATAACGAATCTTTGGCGAAGGTAATCGATTCCCTAGTTCCCGTCTTTGAATCCGACTTCCCGTACCGGAACGAGGAAACCGTGAAGAGCGTGCAGGAAATCGCCGACCAGCTCCACAAGGGCGTCATCGAGTCCGACGATGCCCTGAACCGCACATTGGAAGTGTTTTATGACCGCATCCGCCTCGGCTACACGACCGAAGTGTGGAAGGGTTTCTTGCAGGTGGATGCCCGCAGCGTGCCGGGGACGTTCCTGCGTTATGGAGCTGTCGCGTCTGTTTTCGTGAGCAATGACGGGAACGATGTGCTGTGGCTTTCGCGTACGGACGATGGCGGCTACGCCTGGAAGAACGTATCCGACGACTTGGCGATGCGTACCGTGCTGAAAGACGTGATGAAGGTTGCCGAAGGCAAGACTGCTCCTAGGCTTGTGACCATACCGGTCTCCATTCCGAAGGAGGCTGAATGATGAAATTTGAAATGTGTAATGTGAAATTCGGAATTCGGAATTCGGAATTCGGAATGTTGTGTCATCCTGAGTCATTTATTTTGCGTTTAGTGTTGGTTGCGCTATTCTGTTTCGCCCCGCTATCCTTTGCCCAGCAGAATTCCGATATCGACGCCGTCAAGAAACGCGCCGAACTCAACAGCGCGAAGGCCGACCTGGAAGAGGCCCGCAAAAAACGCGACATGGCCGTTGCCGCCCGCTGGAAGGACCGCGAGACGGCGAACCAGGAACGCGAGATGTTCAACGAGAAATACCAGGAGAGCAAGGAAAAGGTCGATGCGCTCATGTCAGAACGCGCGCGCCTTTTCGAAGACGTGCGCGTGGCGCGCGAAGACCTTGCCCAGGTGAAGCTCCAGGCCGAAAAGGCGCGTGCGGAATTCCTGTCGCTCGCTGCAGGCCCGGATAGGCTGGAGACGTTGGCGAAGTTCCAGGAACAGGGCGTCCCGTCCAAGATGACTGAACGCGTCGAAATCCAGAACAAGGTGAAGAAGGAAATGGCGCTCTACAGGGACGACCCTCTCCGTATCGCCAAGGGGATTCTCGATGCCGCCCGTGCCGAGATGGCATTCACGCGTGAAAGCAACGTCGAAAAAGCGGACCTGATGTTCGGTACGGCCGTGGCTCAGGGCGACCGTATGCGTTTGGGAGGCCTCTTCGCCATGCAGATGGCGAACGCCGTCGATATCAACGGTCTCCATCCGGCGGCGTTGATGCTCCCGGTGGCCGGCGAAAAGAAGCGCGTCTACAGCTGGCAAGAAAACCTGACTCCCGATACCAAGAAAGAAATTGCGACCGTGTTCAGGAATGTCCGTGATTCCGCATACGTGATGGTTCCCGTGGACGTGCTCCTGAGTACGGAGCTTTCGAGCGAACTTGCGAACCATACGGAGACGACCTGGAAGGACGATGCCAGGGAATTCTTCAAGAACGGCGGCATCCTGATGTATCCGATTGCGACGCTGTTCGTGCTCGGCCTGCTCATCTTCCTCATCAAGTTCATCTGGCTCCTTGTGGCGAGCTTTGGCGGGCTTTCTACGCGGCGCGCGCTCAAGGCGCTTGAAAAGGGTGATGTCGAGACGGCGCGCGCGCAGTCCGCAAAGTCGTTCGGCAAGGTCGGCAAGGTCTTGCGGACTGTGCTCTCGAAGCCCTATCCGGGCCGCGAGAGCGCGGAGAAAGCCCTGGAAGAGCTGTTCTCTGCCGAAGTCCCTAAGATTGAATCCGGGCTCACGTGGGTTTCCGTGTTCGCTTCTACCGCACCGCTGCTCGGCCTCTTGGGTACGGTGATGGGTATGATCGAGCTCTTCGACGTCATCACGATGCACGGCACCAGCGACCCGAAGCTCCTTGCCGGCGGTATCTCGATCGCCCTCGTGACGACGGAAGCGGGCCTTATGGCCGCCATTCCTCTGCAGCTCCTGCATACCTTCCTCGTGAACCGCTGCGATGCGCTCCGTTCGCGCATGGAAAAGGCCGGCCTCGCCGTGCTCAATGCCCTCTGGATAAAGGAAAAGTAGTCCTTGATCGCAGGCGTCGACCAGAATTCGCTTTTCGAAGCGGCCATGAATATCCTCTTCAGGGGAGGATGGGTGCTTGCGCCTATCTTCTTGCTCGGATGGTTCGGCTGGTTCCTGATGCTCGAACGCTACGGCTACTACTTCATGCTCAAGGGCAAGTCCGTTTCTGCGTTCTGGAAGAATTTGCAAAAGTGGGGAGAGGACTACGCCATCGAAAAGCTGGCGAGTCGCCCTTATGGTTATTTCTATGCTTTGGTAAAGGATGTGCATGAATACCGCGCCCAGGGGCCTGTCGCCGTGCGCAACGCGATGGAGGCGACCCGCCACGGCATTTCCGTAAATCTTTCCAAGTCCCTTAAGACTATTTCGACATGCGCGGCGCTCGCGCCGATGATGGGACTCTTGGGAACGGTTTCGGGCATGGTGCATACATTCGAGACTATCCAGCAGTTTGGTTTCGGGAATCCGGTGCTTCTTGCAGACGGCATATCGGAAGCGCTGCTGACGACGCAGGCGGGACTCCTGGTGGCGTTCCCGCTGATGCTTGCCTATAACTATCTCGCCGGCTGCGTGGAGAAAGTCGAAGACGAAGCCTGGAGCGAGGCGTTGAAGTTTGAAACCTACGCTTTTGAAAACAAGGGTGCCGAATTGGCCGACCCCGTCGCAGAGGACATGCCTGCGAAGGAGGAAAAATGAGTTTTATTCGTAAGAGGACGCGCGATGCCGGCGGTATTGACGTTTCGCCGATGCTCGACATGGTGTTCATCCTGCTCATCTTCTTTATCGTGACGTCGACGTTTACCCGCGAGACGGGTGTGGACGTGACCAAGCCGAAGGCGAGTTCCGCGAAGGAACTCGCGAAGGAAAGCATATTGATCGGTGTGACGCGCCAGGGGACAATCCACATCAACGAAACCCAGGTGAACCTCTCGACGCTACAGACGGTGCTTCGCCAGATGATGGCCGAAGCTCCCGACCGCCCCGTGATTATCGTGAGCGACCGCGATGCCCCCAACGGAGTGGTCGTGGACATCCTCGACGAATGCAATTTGGCCAAGGTCCGCAAGGTTTCCATTTCTGCGAATAAGGAGGAATAATCAGTAAACAGTGGTTAGTAAGCAGTGATTAGGACTATTTCTAAAGCACTAATCACCAACCACCAACCACTAACCACTAATCACTATTTATGCTTGACTTCTTGGCGAAATATTTCCGGTTCCCGGCGGCATTCGTGCTCTCCTTCGTGGTGAGCGCGGTGTTCTTCCTTGCCGTGCCGGTGTTGAACGCGCTGTTCTTTGACAAGGGCGTCAAGGCGGAAAAGGAACTCGACGCCGTTACCGAAGTCGAAGTGCTCGTGAGCGAAAAAAAGCCCGAGGTGAAGCAGAAGGTCATCCGCACCATCGTGAACCCGAACCCGTTCAAGATTTCGGCGAACATGGGCGTCTCGCGCAGCCAGAATTTCCAGATGGACCTCTCGCTTGCCCGCGGTGCGGCTGGCGATGGCGTGGCCGTAGGGACGGGCTCGATGGAGAATGTCGTCTATGAGGCGGGCGAGGTGGACGAGCAGGCCCAGGTCCTCAAGGAGATTCAGCCCAAGTTCCCGGAACGTGCGAAAAAGATGGGCATTTCCGGCTACGTGAAGGTGATGATCGTTATCGATGTTTATGGTGACGTGGCACAGGCGAGCGTGATGACGCTCGATCCGCCCGGCTACGGATTCGAAAACGAAGCGCTCAAGGCCGTAAGGCAATGGAAGTTCAGTCCCGCACATCTCGGCGGATACCCCGTGGCGCAGAGGGCCACAAAGGAGTTCCGCTTTGTCAAATAGATTAGACGAAAGAACGCGCCGCTTACAGCGTCGCTACAGACGAAAGACGAAAGAATTTTGCGCTTATTCTCTCGTCTTTCGTCCCTTCGGCAGGCTCAGGGCAGGCTTTTCGTCTTTCGTCTTGCTTTTTATCTTTGCGGTTCCGCTTTTCGCTGCCGAAGACTATTTCTTCAAGGCGAACGAACTCTACGACCAGGGAAAGTTCAAGGAGGCGGTCCCGCTTTACCGTGCGGCGATTGACGAGGGCCGTTACGAACCCTTCGCCTGGTTCAACCTCGGTAACGCCATGGTGCAGCTTGACCGCAAGCAGGTGGCGATGGTCGCATACAAGCGCACCGTGGAACTATTGCCGAATTTCGAGAAGGCGTGGATGCTCCTGGGTGACCTCTATTACCTGGGAGATTCGCCGGGCGATGCGATTGCCGCGTACAACCGCGCTATAGAACTCGGAGTGGAATCCGACCACGTGCATTTTGCGCTTGCGGAATGCTACCTGAAGGGGCGTGACTGGACCTTGGCGCAGAAGAACTTCGAACGCGCCCTGCAGCTGAACCCCGACCGCATGGACGCCTGGTACGGCCTCGCCGAAGTCTACGAGAAGCTGGGCGACTACGAGTATGCTATCAAGACGCTTCAGAATGCTTTACAGATGACGGCCACCGCGGGTGCCGACGTGCACTTTACGCTGGCCTATTACTACCGCAGCATGGATTCCACGAGGCAATCCCTGAATGAGATGGAAAACGGACTTTTGATGGATCCGGAAAACGTTTCGGCCCGCCGTTATCTGGCGCAGATGTACGTGAAGAACGAATCGCCGTGGATGGCCATCTTCACGCTGGAAGAAGGCCTGCGCCACAACAAGGGCAAGGGTGACCTTAATCTGGACTTGGGACAGATCTATTTCAACCAGAAGCGCTACGATGAAGCTTTCGAATGTTACATGAAGGCCTGGCTTGCCGGCAGTTCGCAGGGACGAATCGGTGCCGAGAACGTGGGTCACGTGTATTCCAACGCGGGCGATACCGAGAAGGCTGAAAGCCTGTACAAGCGGATTCGCGAGAAGAAGTAGAATGTTTCTTGTGGTGTAGCGCTTGTTTCTCCTGATTGTCATATACGTGGCCTTTATCGGCCTTGGGCTTCCGGATACGGTTTTAGGGGCGGCCTGGCCGCTGATGCAGCTTGACCTGCATGCCCCGCTTTCGGCAGCAGGCCTCCTTTCGATTATCGTGAGTGTCGGGACGATTGTCTCGAGCCTCGTTACGCCGAGGCTGTTGCGCCTTTTCGGTACGGGCAGGCTCGTCTTTGTGAGTATCGCGCTGACGGCGGTCGCGTCGGTAGGTTACGGCTTTGCGCCCGCGTTCTGGGTGATGTGCCTGTTCGCCGTCCCGATGGGGCTTGGCGCCGGTGCCATCGATGTCGCGATGAACAACTTTGCGGCAATCCATCTGGAATCGAAGCATACCAGCTGGCTTCACGCGAGCTGGGGCATCGGTGCCTGCCTCGGTCCCGCGCTGCTTGCGGGTTCCGCCTTCTTCGGTTTCGGCTGGCGCGGCGCTTACGAACTGGTGGCACTGTTGCTCGGTGTCATCGCGGTCATGATGCTCGTTTCGCTCCCGATATGGAAGCGGGTGGAACGCGGCGATTCCAGACAGGCTCCGGCTTCGAAAATGTCCGATATCTCGCTCCGGGCCGCGTTGCGCGTGCCGGGAATGAAGCTTTCGTTCTGGACGTTCTTCTTCTATTCCTCGCTTGAAATCTCGACGAGCCTTTGGTGCGGTACGTATCTGGTGGCCCGCGGTTTCGAGCCCGAGGTGGGCGCGCTCGCCGTTTCGCTCATGTTCGCCTCCGTGATGGTCGGCCGCATCCTCAGCGGCTTTTTCGCCATCCGCTTTACGGACATGCGCCTGGTACATGCGGGTATCGCGATTGTCGTCGTCGGCTGCATGGTCCTGGTGCTTCCGCTGCCGCTGTGGGTGACTCCGGTTTGTATATGCCTGCTCGGTCTCGGTTGTGCGCCCGTCTACCCGTCGCTAATCCATGCGACTCCGGCGCGGTTCGGCGAAGAACTTTCGGGCAGGGCCATCAGTATCCAGATGGCGGGTTCGTACCTCGGTTCCATCATCATGCCGCCTGCGTTCGGCTTTATCGCGGGCCATTTTTCCGCTATCGTCTGGCCCATCGCCCTTGCTTTTTTCGTGGGCTCGCTCCTCGTTTGTGTTTGCCTGCTCGACTGGGTGACGCGCAAGAAGCTCAATAACGCCTTTGCCACCGAACGCATCATGGACGTGCTTCAGCAGGTGAAGACGATGGAAGAACAGCGTAAGCGCTCCCGCCGTGAACGCCGCCGCCTCCGCCGAAAACAAAAACGCGAGAAACTCCTCAAGTCACGCAGCCGTTAAATGTTTCTACATTTGGGCTATGGCAAAGAAAAAGAAAGTCTGGAAATCCCATAGCGGTGCCGCAGCCTTCCGCGGCAAGGAAGACCGCATCCGCGATACGCTCAAGCAAGTCATCAACGGTGAAAGCCGACTGTTGCATCGCCCGGATGAACTGTACGAATTCATTGCGCAGACCATCGACGACATCGAAGGCTTCAAGGATGCCCGCCTTAAGCTCGAACTGCTCGCCTGGACGCTGCGTGCGGATTTCCTTCCGTTCAAGGCCGAAGACGAGGAACGCGAAGAGTGGGATAGCCTCTTCTACGATGCCGGAACTTTCTTTGTGGAACTGGCCTGCCAGTACGACGACAAGGACTATGTCGCCGACCTGATTCATGATTTGGCTTTGCGCCACGTGGGCGGAGAAGGCCGTTCCGTCGTATTCCTCTCGCTGAACGAGATTATGCCCGAAGAACGTGCCAAGTCGCTTGTGGTGGAACTGACCGAGACCGTGGACGAGGTGGAACTCGAAAACCGCGAAGACGTTCTGGACGCCATCTGCGACATGGCTGATTCCATCAAGGATGTGGAAGATTTTGCCAAGGCCGCGCTTCTCAAAGACCCGGACAAGAGCAACGCGACGCTCATCGACATCGCGAACGAACACTTTGTCGCGGGCAATATCGAACTCGCCAAGCAGTGGCTCGGCGACGTCCGTGACCCCGGCGCAGAGGACGAAGAAGCTTATCTCGACCTGATGGCCGCCATTGCCGACCGCGAAGGCCGCAAGTCCGACTGCGTGAAGATTGCCCGCCGTCTCTACGAGACGTTCCCCAAGGTCATCCACCTGGGCCGTCTCTGCAGCATTGTCGCACCGTCTGAAGCGCAGTCCATGTTGCGCGACTACGCCAAGTTCCGCAGCGGGGAAGGTTTCGACATGGAATTCCTGCAACTCCTTGTTGCGCTGAAGGCCTACGACGTGCTCAAGGGCTATCTCGACATGTTCGAACGCGAGCTGACCGCGCAGGATGCCGATGTCCTCAATGAAATTGCCGCACAGCTAGAAAAAGACGGCCAGAAAGAACTGGCCGCCCATATTCGCGACTGGACCGTCGAAGAGCCCGAAGAAGCCCAGGCTTTTGACAACCGTGACGACTAGTTTTATCGCTTGATTGAACCCCCTCCTAAGGGCGGTTGTGCTATATGCACTTAAAAATGTGTCATATATGAAATATTTTTAAAAAAGAACATATTTTCTTCTTAAAAACAAACATTTTGTATCATTCTTTGAAAAATCAAGCTATATTTAAAGACATGAAACCGATAGTTGAATATCAAGATTATCACTTCCTCATCAAGGATTATTACGAGGAACGCAAGAGGACCTCGTACTTTTCCTGGAGGGAGTTCGCGAAGGTGGCAGGATTTTCTTCTCCCACCTACTTGAGGCTCGTGAGTGAAGGCAAAAGCAACTTGAGCCGCGTGACGATGGACCGCATGGTAAATGCGATGGGACTCGCTGGCTACGAAGTGGACTATTTCAAGGCGATGGTCAATTACGGCAACGCCAAGGAAGGCGAACGCAAGGCGACGTACCTTAAGGAAATGCAGAAGATTGCGCTGGAGTACAAGGTGCGCGTTGTAGACAAGGAGGCCGTCGAGTATTTTGACGGCTGGAAGAATCCCGTTGTCCGCGAACTGGCTCCGATGATGCCGGGGGCGACTCCGGGGCAAATCGCGAAGATGTGCTGCAACGATATTTCTGCTGCCGAAGTCGCCTCGTCACTCGAGTTCCTCACCAAGGCGGGATTCTTGAAGAAGAATACCGACGGCGCCTACCGCCAGACCGAGAAGAATGTGACGGCATCCAGGGAGGGCATGGCTTACGCCGTGCATGCGATGCAACGCAAGATGATGGGCCTTGCCATGGAATCCATCGATCGCTTTGGGCCGCAGGACCGTAACGTATCGGGCGTTACCTTTGCGGTCAATAGGGAATGTTACGAACGCATTGCGCAAGAAGTGGATGCGTTCAGAAAAAAAATTATTGCCATTGTTTCGGATGCAGAGGAGGCCGACCAGATTTACCGTCTGAACGTGCAGCTGTTCCCGATGACGTGGAAACTGAATAACTTGGAGGATGCTAAAAATGAAAAAGAATCTGTATAATCTACTTGTTTTGGGAACAATGCTTTTTTGGGTGGCATGTTCCGATAACGATACATCTGTCGCTGGGTCTACCGAAGACCCGAACATGAGGAATCCATCGACATTTAATAGGCAATCGTGTGCTTCTATTCGTTCTTATGTGGATGGACAGGAAGGGGATACGATTCTTGTTGCTCAAAACACTTGTTTTGTTGTCCATCAAAATCCTCTCAATTCGGAAGATGTTCCGGATTCCTGCAATATCGAGGAAATTCTTGATGAGAGGTCCGTTTATGAGATGGATTATACTTGGAATGCGGACGATTTTGCCAATGCGGAATTTAAGAGCGAACTGGATTCCTTGTCACAAGATGAATCGGTAGACGAGGCGACTCGGACTTGTGCCCGGAGGTATTTAAAGACAAAACCCTTGATTAAAAGAGAATCAAATTTCAGCGTTGACTTTTTTATCAAGTCTTATCGGTGCAATAGCGATCAGGTGTATTATACAAAAGGATATAAAGATTTTTTGCAGGAACTGGGAATCAAGAACGATAAGGATTCTGTTGAGGTCTTTACGGTGGCTAAGAATCTTTACATTCAAAAAGCGGAAAGGAATCTCGGCGCTTGTGCAGAAGCTTTGAAAACCAAGAAAAATCTCATCTGGGATGCATCGACTTCAAATCTGGAAACGGGTGTTGATAGCCTAACGGGAACATATATTGGTCTTTACGAAAATGATTCTGCGTATGGTGGTGATTCACACTTCGAATGGAATAATGAAGAAGACAAATTGTCGGGAAAGGCCGTCTTTGTCCTAAATGACAACGGTGCTGATGCCTATGTATCCTTGGGCATCTGGCCTGATGGGAAAGCGACGAAGAAGGGGCATAGTGTTTTTGATGTAAGCGACAAGGAAGGAGTTTGCTTTATGCATTATGCCGATGCCGTTGTCAAGGTCATGCTGGATATGGGCGATTCGTTGAATGCCGTCGTGAACGATACGTTGTACAAAGTTGAATTGACTCCCAGGGCGGCCCCGAACTGCGTGTCGTGGGATGACTTTGGATTTTCACGGTATGGTTCCCAGATTGATAAAGAAACTGCTTTGAAACATTTTGCAGGATTCAGATATCAATTTTCTAGTTCGAATACGCGACCGGTCGAATTCGAAATAGAGAAGATTTATTTCATAGAACCGTAATTTTGGGGGCTAGGGGGACAAAAAAGGCGACCGGAGAAATCCGGTCGCTTTTCTGTAAGCACAAAAAGATCCCCGCCTTCGCGGGGATGACAATGCTATTAGCCGAGTGCCTTGATAATCGCGTCACCCATGCCGGTCGTGCCGACCTTGGTGCAGCCTTCCTGGTAGATGTCGCCAGTGCGGAAGCCCTGGGCAATCACCTTTTCGCAAGCCGCTTCGATAGCCTTGGCCGCTTCTTCTTCCTTGAAGGTGTAGCGAAGCATCAAAGCCACGGAGAGAATCTGTGCGAGCGGGTTTGCGATACCCTTGCCTGCGATATCCGGAGCGGAACCACCGGCCGGTTCGTACAGACCGAAGCTTCCTTCGGCGATAGAAGCGGACGGGAGGAGACCCATGGAACCGGTGAGCATTGCGCATTCGTCGGTGAGGATGTCGCCGAAGAGGTTCGGGCAGAGGAGCACATCGAATTCACGCGGGCGCTTCAGGAGCTGCATGGCGGCGTTATCGACGTAGAGGTGTTCGAGAGTCAGTTCCGGGTAGTCCTTGATGACTTCGTTCACGACTTCGCGCCAGAGAACGCTCGTGGTGAGCACGTTGGCCTTGTCGATGGAGGCAACCTTCTTGTTGCGGAGCATGGCGGCGTCAAAGGCGAAGCGGGCAATGCGTTCGACTTCGTAGCGGCTGTACTTCATGGTGTCAAAACCGATTTCTTCCTTGGAGCCCGGAACGCCTTCGCGGCCCTTCGGCTGGCCAAAGTAAACGTCACCCGTCAGTTCGCGGACGGTGAGGATGTTGAAACCGTCACCGACGATGTCGGCGCGGAGCGGGCATGCGCCTGCGAGTTCCTTGTAGACGCGAGCCGGGCGGAGGTTGCAGAAAAGCTTGAAGTGCTTACGGAGCGGGAGGAGAGCGCCGCGTTCCGGCTGCAGGTTCGGGGGGAGGTGTTCCCACTTCGGGCCACCCACGGAACCGAAAAGAATACAGTCAGAAGCTTCGCCCAGCTTGAGGGTGCTTTCCGGCAGCGGAGAACCGCTTTCGTCGTAGGCGGCACCACCGACGTTTGCCCATTCGGCGTTCACGTCGAAACCGAACTTCTTAGAAACGACGTCCAGCACGCGGACAGCTTCTTTCATGACTTCGGGGCCGATACCGTCGCCCGGAAGCACTGCAATCTTGTAATTCTTGCTCATTGTTAATCCTTGGTTTATAATTTGAACGGCGTAAAAATAGTAAAAACTTGGAAAGGGGGAAGTCTCCCCCTGCCTGTAGCCATGGCTTTCGCCGCATCTTCCGTCACCCCACTGCGGGCGCTTGCCGCCCCGCAACGCTTTTTTTTGCGTTTATTGAACCAGTAAGATGAATTTTATTATTTTTGAAACATGAAACATATAAATTTGCTAACTTTTTTTATTGCCTCTATTTGTTTCTCTGCATGTTCTGATTCTGATAGCGGTACAGGTATAAACGATGACAATTCCGCAATCGAATTTTCCTCTTCTGTTTCTGAATTAACGGTAAGTAGCTCAAGTGGAAATCAGGAAAAAAATTTCTCAAGTTTAGAAGAAAAGTCATCTTCTTCTATTAATGAAGAAAAGTCCAGTTCGTCATCTCGGGCTGATAAAGCGGACTCCGAATATAGTAGTTCTTCTGAAATTAATTTTGAAGAAGTACCGTCTTCTAGCTTGTTCGAAGAGAGTTCTTCTTCTGAAGAGAAACGCAACGGAGTATCGTCTTCGTTCGAAGAAAGTTCATCTTCAACAGAAGAAACTTCGTCTTCTTCTGAATACGAGGTGCCGTCTGCAGGCAATTTCTGGGAAGATTATCCTGATATTCAGGAAAGCGGCTTTTATGAAACAAACTGCCCTGCCGAGAAAGTATGTTCTTATGTCACTACGGAATATCTTAACTCTAAAGTTGGTTACGGAGAAATCTTGGATAACCGCGATGGGCAGGTTTACAAAGTGATCAAAATCGGATCTCAAGTTTGGTTTGCTCAAAACTTGAACTACGATTATGTCGTAAAAAATAATCGGGGTTCGATAGTCCTTCAGAGTTATTGTATAAAAAATGATGAAACTTATTGTGCAAAATTTGGTCGTCTTTATACCTGGGCCGCAACTATGGACAGTGTTGGTTATTTTTCTGATAATGCAAAGGGATGTGGCAATGGCTATACAACATGTGCGGCGACAGAACCAATTCGAGGGGCTTGTCCCGAAAAATGGCATGTGGCCTCAATTTCGGAATGGCAGGAATTAGGAGATTATGTTGAAAAAAATAATGGGGAACAATCAGCTGGTGCAAGTTTGAAAGCGTCTTTTGAATGGAAAGGAGATATAGTTGCTGGCAACCCCTTTGGTTTTTCGGCGCTTCCTGCAGGAGAATTTTCCGATGGTTCCTTTTCTTATGGTGGTGGCAGAACGTATTTTTGGACGAGTACAGAGAAAATTAATTCAATGGCTTATCAAGCGTCGTTGGCTTATGAATACGATTATTTGTGGCGTTCCGAGTACATGCCCAAAACCCACGCACATTCTGTTCGTTGCGTCAGGGATTCTGATTGAAATTGACACGTTGAAGAATTAACAAGGCTTGTTGGTGAGAGCATGGGCCTGTCGTATTGTTTTACTTAAGTTTAGCCCGTGCAATCCGCACTTGCTTTACTGTGCCGTTCTTCACGGAGCGAAGCATCTTGTCAAACGTAAAAAGGAACCTTGCGGTTCCTTTCTGCTTGAAATGTCGATGAAATTAATCGTCGTTTTCTTCTTCATCTTTTTTCGTGGGCTTGTTGCAGTGGTCTCTTGACCAGATGGTTGACTTGAAGCAGGCACTTCTGGTGTAGCAACATCCTTTGGCGTTGCTTTCCGTTATTTCGCAATTGCAAGCGATTCCGTCGTTGTTGCCATCGGTGTCGACAAGCTCCCCGTTGGAGCAGACCACCATGAATCCGCCTTCGTGATAACTTGTGTTGATGCAGGTCTGGAGGGAGTTGTGGCAAACTCCGAAGTAGGTTCCCAGGGCGTCGCACGATACGCGGCGTGTCTCGTTAGTAAGGTCGAATTCGA
>NZ_DGUN01000033.1 GCF_002395745.1 Fibrobacter sp. UBA4309 | reverse complement strand
AAGTACGTTTCTCCAGCCCCTACGGCCCCGATGTCAAGCGCTGGCTCAAGCAGGGAATCGGCCTGCACCACGCGGGACTCCTGCCCAAGTACCGCATCCTCTGCGAAAAGCTCGCCCAGAAGGGATTGCTAAAAGTCATCTGCGGCACCGACACGCTCGGAGTGGGCGTGAACGTCCCTATCCGCACGGTACTCTTTACGCAACTCTGCAAGTACAGCGGCGACAAGACTGCAATCCTCACCGCACGCGACTTCCACCAGATCGCAGGACGTGCCGGTCGCAAGGGCTTTGACGACGTAGGCTACGTGGTGGCACAGGCTCCCGAGCATGTGATCGAGAACATGAAACTCGAAGCGAAGAGCCGCCAGACCGGGAAAAAATTCCAGAAGCGGAAGCCGCCCGAACACGGCTATGTCCCCTTCGACGAAAACACGTTCAAGCGGCTAATCGACGCCTCGCCCGAACCGCTCACCTCGAGCTTCCATGTGGACCACGGGATGCTCCTGAACATACTGAGCCGCGAGACCGACGGGTGCCGCGCGATGCGAAACCTCATCAAGGATTGCCACGAGAGCGCGGCAAACAAGAAAAAACTGAACCACCGGGCCTTCCAGCTTTTCCGCAGCTTGGTGGAAAAGAAAATCGTGGAGTTCGTCCCAGCTGTCGCCCCCGGCTATAGCCACCTGCGCGTGAACATGGATTTGCAAGACGACTTCGCGATGAACCAGCCACTCTCGCTGTATCTGCTCGACACGCTCCCGAAACTCGACAAGGATTCTCCTGAATACGCGCTTGACGTAATTACTTTATGCGAAAGCATTGTCGAGAACCCGGAAACAATACTTCGCATCCAGCTGAGCAAGGCCCGCGATACCCGCATGAACGAGCTCAAGGCGCAGGGAATGGAATACAACCAGCGCCTTGAGGAACTCGAGAAGGTCGAATACCCCAAGCCGCTACGCGACTTTATCTACGATACATACAACGCCTTCGCCGAAGTGCACCCGTGGGTCGACGTGAACGTGGAACCCAAGAGCATCGTGCGCGAGATGTTCGAGAACTTTAGCACGTTCAGCGGCTACGTGAAGCAGTACAACCTACAGCGCATGGAAGCTATCCTGCTGCGCCACCTGAACTACGTATATAAAGTTTTGAGCCAGACCGTTCCCGACGGCTACAAGAACGAGGAACTGCTCGAAATGCAGGACTACCTGGGCGACATGATCCGCCGTACCGACTCGAGCTTGCTGGAAGAATGGGAAAAGATGGCGCACCCCGAAGACTACCAGAAACGCCTGGAAGCGGGAACCGCGGAGGACGAGGCCGAGAAGGCTTTCGGTGCCGACAAGGCCGCCGCCGACATCACCTACGACAAGAAACGTTTCCTCGGCATGGTGCGCCAGCGCATCTTCCAGATTATGGGCAACCTTGCAAAGCAGGACTTCACCGCCACCCTTGACAGCCTCGCCGACGACCTCGCCGAAGGAGAACTTCTGGCCGATGCCGAAGGCAAGCCATGGACCGAGAACCGCCTTATGGAAATCATGGCCGCCTACACCGCCGAACACCACAAGTTCCGCCTGGATGTGGAAGGCCGCGCCCTCGCCCATACCATCGTCACCTACGAGGGCGATACGATGCACATACAGCAGATGCTCCAGGACGAGGAGGATTTCAACGACTGGAGCATCGATTTCGAGCTGAACCTGGACGAATGCCGCGAGGCGGGAATGCCCCTTTTGAAACTCTCGAGAATCGGGGAAGTCTAGCATTTTATAAATTTAGGGCATGACGACCGAGAACTTAAAGAACCGTTTTGCGGCGGTGCTCCCCGCAGGGGGACTGGGCAAGCGCATGGGCGGAACTTTGCCCAAGCAGCTGATGCAACTGAACGGCAAGCCCGTCTACCGATACTCTCTCGAGACGTTCCTCAAGATGGATGAAATCGCCGAAGTCGTGATGGCCGTGCCCGCCGAATGGAAGGATCATTTCGAAAAAGACTTCTCGCACCCGAAATTGAAGATTGTCGTGGGTGGTGCAGAACGTTGGCAGTCCGTAGAAAACGGGGTAAACGCGCTTACCGGCGACGCCGAATACGTGCTAGTCCACGACGTGGCCCGTCCCTTCGTGAGCGAAGAGATTATCCGCGACGTCTGCAAGACGCTTGTCGAGAAAGGCAGTTGCCTTGTGGCAAAGCCCGCCATCGACACCATCAAGATTGTCCAAAACGGGATCGTCGAAAATACGATCGACCGCAACACCGTATGGATGGCCCAGACACCGCAAGCAGCCCGCATCGACCTGCTAAAAAGCTTGTATGCAAGGATATCTGCCCAACCGCTGGGATTCACGCCCACCGACGAGGCAAGCATCCTGGAGCATTTCGGAGTGCCCGTCTATATCGTCAAGGGGAATTCGACAAACGACAAGCTCACCACCCCCGAAGATTTCGAAATCTTCCTGCGGCGGGTTTAAGACATCGTTCCCTTTTCCTATATTTCTGTCGTAAAAAACAGGAGAAAAGCAATGCACTTATCAAAAGCATTTTCTGCAGCCCTGCTCGCGGCATCGGTCGCCATGGCTCAGCAGCCGGAAATGGAACAGCAGCCCCAAAAGCAGGCGATGAACAATTTCGGCGTCGGCATACACGCCGCATTCAACTACAACACGATGTTCGGCCTGGATGACGACTGGAACATTTACAGCGACAGCGACGACGACGATGTTCCCTCCGGAATCGGCGTGGAAGGCGGTCTGGGTTTCCGCCTGCAGTTGCTCCCGTTCATGCAGTTTACTCCCGAAATCCTCTTCAACTACGCGAAGCTGGTCCAGGATGACGGCAAGATGGACCGCAAGTTCACCCAGATGGGCATCGAATTCCCGCTGCTCTTGCGCATCACCCCCATCGACAAGCTCTACCTCGCTGCAGGCCCCAACTTCGAGTTGAACGTAAAGGACGAGGCAAAGCTCAAGAGCGGCGAAATGAAGGCCGGTACGGAAACGTTCCACCACGACTTCCCCGAAGATTACGACCGCAAGTCGCTCCAGTTCGGGCTTACGTTCGGCGTTGGCTACTATGTCATCGACAAGCTCAGCCTAGACATCCGCATGAACATGGGTATGAACGACGTCTACGAAGGCGAAAGCCTGCTGATCGACCTGAAGGGCGGCAAGCAGATGACGTTCAAGTTCGGCGCCGGTTACTGGTTTATGTAATCGCGCCGCTACGGGCTAGTTACTAGTTCCGAGTTACTAGTGAATAGTATATAGAAAAGCCCGCTCGTTTGAGCGGGGGTTTTCTTTTGAAAGGATTCCTCTCACGAGAAACCCTTTGGTTATTCCTTCAAATTCAAAATCACTGAGTGATTTTGCATGTCACAAAACTTGCACCGGTGAAAGTCACACATATATTGTCAAAAGCTATTTCACCCATTTTCATTTGACCAATCTCAGCGCCGGCATTACTAAAGCCCCATGGTCCGCTTCCTGTAGCAACGGACTTACCTCCATAGGTCATCGTAAACGTCATGCCAACTTGTTGATCATCAGCCTTACCATCACACATGACCTTAAACTTAGGGCTATTATACTGGTCGGTCCATTCACCACGAATAGTCATGCAACCTTCGTTTAAAACCGTGTCAATAGTTCCAGTAATCTGATTCCCAGCTATAGTGAACAAATAATCAGGCTGCGTATTGTCAATAGCCTTGGCACTTTCGCACGGGATATCCACCACGGTGTTGTCATCATTCGCCACCGTGAGGACTACACCCGTCACCATATCACCCTTCTTGGTCACCGGAGCCGTCGCCTCTAAACCGGTAGCATCGGCCGTAGCCCCAGTCCACGCATAGGTAAGGGTGAATCCGTCACCTGTCTTACAACCAGTGGCAGTCCATTTAGCAGATTCGCCCTTTGCCACATCAGGAGAAATATTCGTAGAAGCACACTTGCATCCCGTAATCGGGGATCCATTGACATTAACCCCTTCAGCACAAGCAATCGTCTGCGCTCCATGGGAAGGAGTAGACACAGTCACACTTGCCGTCTTAGGACCAGAGACCGCATAAGTGGTCGAAACAGCCTTGGCAGTTCCCGTTGCCGTAGTGCCATTAGGAATGTCCCAGGAATAGGTTGCCGCAAGGATATCCGACGTTCCCACACCGGAGGTCTTGGTATCCCAGTTAAAGGTCCAAACAACTTCTTTATTCAAATCAACTTTTTTCGGAGAGGGCGTGCAATAGCCGTACTGGCCAGCCGGAACTACAATGCTGCTACTCGATTGAACCGTAGCGCTGCTCGGAGGCGGAGTATTAGAAGAAGAGGACTTATGGCCAACCGGGCCAAAGCTGAGATTCAGGCCCGAAGAAGACATCGTGCCAGACGACTTCGGGGTAGCCGAAGATGAAGCCGGCTTGGAGCTGGACGAGCTAGACTGAACCGCCAGGCTCGGTGCGTTTCCCATTTCGGCCGCACATTGGGGGTTTTCCGCACAAGTAGAAACAGCCTTTGCGACTTCAACATCACCAATCTGGTCCAACAGGGCAACAGCCAGACCTTCGAGATTGTCGTCGGATTCGACGACATCGCCACTGCCGCAGGCCCAGAAGGCACCTGCCGAGAAAGCAACAAAAATACCTAAAACGAGTTTCTTGTTCATATACAAAACCTCTTTTGGGAAAAAATAAATAATTCCACGGAAAAGCGGTAGCGAAATGCAAATTTTCGTGGGAGAAAGCACAAAAAAATCCCCTTTTTAGGGGGATTTTTCATGATTTTTAATAACACCTAACCGTCACACCTCCACAATCGGACTTCAATATGTACGTCCCTGGAGATGTTGGATAATTTTTGTAATAGCCGATTGCAATAGTTTCACCATTTATGACTACGCTACAACTTCCATTGTTTTGTGGCGGACTGAACTGGAATTCCGTTCCACAAGAATGGGTCATAGAATATTCCTGGTTTGCCTCAGCCAACGTTCCGGGCGCAGTAATCTCTATC
The DNA here is from genome assembly GCF_002395745.1 of Fibrobacter sp. UBA4309. GTDB lineage: Bacteria > Fibrobacterota > Fibrobacteria > Fibrobacterales > Fibrobacteraceae > Fibrobacter. The sequence continues at coordinate 13,046 of NZ_DGUN01000033.1, read as the reverse complement.
GGGCCCTGGCTCGAGCTGCTCGGAGGCGGACCCACGCTCGAACTGGATTCCTGGGAACTGCTGGACGGCGGCGGTTCTACGCTGGAGCTGGATTCCTGGGAGCTGCTAGGCGGAGGGGGTTCCACGCTCGAACTGGACTGTCCGGTGGGGCAGACCCACTTGTCCTGGGAATTCTGAACACACCGTTCATTCGTCCTGCCCGGCTTTTGACACATCATATCATCCGTCATGGGATCCGGTGCGCACTCGTCCGTGATAGGAACGGTACTCGAAGAACTCTTCACCGAGGACGAAGACAGGGACGAAGAAGATTCCGGTTTTACGCTGGACGATGACTCCGGAGCAGAGGCCTTTTTTATTTTCAGCTGGCCGCTACCGCCGGAACAGTCTATATCGACAGAAAGCCCACCACGGGTCACGGTCAATTCAGGAAAGACCTTTACATAATCCTTGCCGTCGAGAACGTCTTCATCGGAGAATTTATATGTCGCCGTTGTCCCAGTCGCTCTAGGCTTGTCCGCTTCCGGAAGCTTCCATGTTCCGGTAAAACCACCGCATTCCGCCACGGGAACATATTTCCATGTAGCCTCGCCACCCAGACTGATTTCGACAGGAGTCACCTTGCATGAGCCAGCTCCCAGCATTTCTTCGGTACAAGGATCCTCTTCGCTGCTGCTGGACTCTTCGGAACTGCTAAGCAAAAGCAGGCTACTGGAACTCTTGACGATAGAAGAGGAGCTCTTGAACACGAACGAGCTGCTGGATTCAATTGCCGAGCTGGACTCGACGACGGAGGAACTCGAAACCTGGGAGCTGGACACCGGGACCGAGCTGGACGACAAGGTGTCCAATCCGGAACTCGAGGACAGTTCCAGGGACGAACTCGATATCAAGCAGGAATCACACAGCGAAGAAGATGACGGGATTTCGATGACCGACGAACTGGACGAAAGCGTATCCGGATCTTCTTCGGTAGTATCCGGATCCACCGGCTTCCTTAGATGTTTATTGATAAATTCCTCTTCGCACGACGGATCGCCATCACAGTTTTCCAGTTCATGCGCCAAATCGGAATTCATTTCTGCACGGCATTCGGGTTTGCCCAGGCATTCCTTCATTATGCCAAGGACTTCCGCCTCGCCCAGCTTGTCGAATTTCTCCATCGCCAGGACGTCGTCGTTATCGACCCATTCCAAATCGCCACCACTGCAAGCCCAAAAAACGAGCACTGCACCCAAAGCGGCTAGTATATGTATTTTCACCTTCTTCATAAATATTCTCTCTCAGTACTAAATATAAACAATTTTTTACAGAGAGATGTAATGAAGAACGAATTCCGTGCCCTTTTTCACCCTTTTTTGCCAAAATTTGCTAAAAAAGTCAGTCTTCCTTGCCCGGTTCGGTCATTTTCCGCTGCCCGGTAATGAACTGGTGGACGTACGGATTCTTGGTATTCTTGATTTCGTCCACCGTCCCGACCTCGATAATGCGCCCGTTATAGAGCATCGCGATGCGGTCGGCCACCTTGAAGGCGCTCACCATGTCGTGCGTCACCACAACCGAGGTCACCCCGAGCTTGCTCTGCATGTCGAGGATAAGGTCGTTGATGACGTCGCTCGTGATGGGATCGAGACCCGTCGTCGGTTCGTCGTAAAGGAGAATTTCGGGGTTCAGGGCGATGGCACGGGCCAGGGCGACGCGCTTGCGCATACCGCCCGAAAGCTCGGAAGGCATCTTGGTGCGGAACTCGGGAACAAGGTTGATCATCTGGAGTTTCTCGGTGACCACGTCCTGGATCTGCTTCTCGGAAAGCTCCGGATGATGTTCGCGCAGGGCGAATGCGATGTTCTCTCCGGTACTCATGGAGTCGAACAGGGCGCCCATCTGGAACAGCATGCCCATCTTTTTGCGGATGGTACGCGTGTCGAAGAACTTCGGCGTACTGATGGTCACGCCGTCTACGGACACCTCGCCGCCATCCGGCTGCAACAGGCCTATCATGTGCTTCAAGATGACGGACTTGCCGCCACCGGACTTTCCGATGATGACCATCGTCTCGCCGCGACGGATGTCGAGGTTCACGTCCTGTAGCACGGTCTGCGGACCGAAGGACTTCTTGAGCCCCTTGAGGCGGATGGCGATATCGTTCGGGTCAATCTTTACATTCGGCATAGCAACCTGCAACTTAGAAGAACATTACTGCATCGAGCGCAAAATCTGCAATCAAGATCATAAGGCAACTGGACACGACCACGTTCATCGTAGCAAGTCCCACGCCGTGGGCGCCGGGCTTGGCATTGATTCCATGGTAATATCCAAGGACAAAAATCAGCGTACCGAAAACGAACGACTTGATGATGCCGGACCACAAGTCCATGGAATCGAACAAGTACTGCATCCCGGTATAGTAGGTATAGGTCGTGATATCCAATGCGAGCACGCATACGATCCAGCCGCCTATCAGGGCGAGCGCATTCGAAATGGCGGTGAGGCAGGGAATCATCGTGATGAAGGCGACAAAACGCGGCAAGGCCAGGTAGCGGTACGGTTCCAGGCCCAGTACCGTGTAGGCGGCAAGTTCTTCTTTTTCCTTCATGCTCCCGAGTTCGGCGGCAACGGCACTGCCCACGCGGCCGGCAAGCACAATCGCGGTCAGGAGCGGCCCCAGTTCAATCAAGACCATCTTGCATGCGGCGGTACCGACAAACTTGTCCGAAACGAGATTGTGGAATTCGAATTCCGCCATCACGGTCGCCACCATGCCCGTAAAAATGGACGTGACAAACAGAAGCGGAAGCGAGGAGACTCCAATAGAAATCATCTCCTTCACGATCAGATCCGGATTCTTGTAGACATGCGGCAGCTGCTTGAGCGTACTCAGAAGGATACACACCACCTCGCCGATGCTCGAAATTCCAGAAACGATCACCTGGCCAATCCAGGCTATGGGTTTCACAAGGATAAACATCAGCCGAAATCTCCAAAGTCAGTAAATCCCGCACTACCGCCGTCATCGTACTGATAATCGGAATCGCCGCCCTCGGGACCTTCGTCGTTCGTCGCATCGAAGAACGTCGTGTATTCGGGGAAGAACGAAAGCGGAATATCCTTCACGGAACCGTTACGGTGCTTGGCGACAATAAGTTCCGCCTTGTACTTGTCCTCGTCCTTGTGGGTACGCACATACGGGCGTTCCACAAACCACACCATGTCGGCATCCTGTTCGATAGAGCCGGATTCGCGCAAGTCGCTAAGCTGGGGCCTGTCGCGGCCCTTCTCTTCGACCTTACGGCTAAGCTGTGCCAGGGCGATGACCGGAATATGAAGGTCCTTGGCCAGGATTTTCAGGCCACGGGAAATATTGCCGATGGCCACCGCGCGGTTTTCCTCGTTGCCCGTCTTCATCAGCTGCAGGTAGTCCACCACCAGCATGTCGAGCTGGTCCTTGCGCTTGAGTTCGCGGGCCTTGCTCATGAGTTCCATGATTCCCAGGTCCGCATTGTCGTCGACATAGAGCGGGGCCTGGTTTATCGGCGCGACCTTCGCGATAAGCTTGTTCAGTTCGTCGCTGTTCAGCTTGCCGTTGCGCAACCTGGACTGGTCCACCTGGGCACGGGAACACAGCAGACGCTGGGCCAGCTGCACGCCGTCCATTTCCAGGCTGAAAAAGGCGACCTTCCTGTTGTAATCGATGGCGGCGTTGGCGGCAATGGTCAACGCGAAAGAAGTCTTTCCGACGCCAGGACGGGCGGCCAGGATGATAAGGTCGGAGTCCTGGAGGCCGTTCGTAAGTTCATCCAGTTCGCGCAGGCCGGTCGGGATGCCCGTAATGCCGTCCTTGCGGTTGTTCAGACGGTCCAGGAGCGGCGTCACGAATTTTTCGATATGCTGCAGGGACTGGCGTACCTGCTGGTCGGCGATGGCGAAAATGCTCTTTTCCGCATACTGCAATATTTCGTCGGGCGTATTGGATACGTCAAGAGCCTTCTTGATCGTTTCGTCGGACGCCCTGATGAGCTGGCGGAGCACGAACTTGCTACGCAAATGCTGGACATTCCATTCCACATTCGCCGAAGAAGCCACGGAATCCATCAGGTCGAAAATGTATTCGCGGCCACCGCTTTTCTGGATGTTCCCTTCCTGCTCCAGTTCTGCAGAAAGCGTAAGGACATCGATGGGCGTACCCAGGCGGTACAGCTGGGTCATCGCATGCCAAATCATGCGGTGGCGTTCAAAAAAGAAAAAATCATCGCTGGGGATAACCGTAACGACTGTCCCCATCACATTCGGATCGCGCAAAATCCCGCCCAGCAGATAGCGTTCTGCCTGTTCGTCCGTCGGGATGGGCCGATTTTCGTACATCGGCTGTTCGTTCTGAAATTCTGCCATATCTATCAAAAGAAATATAAGTTATTTAGGCCTTAAAATATGTCCCGCGGGGGATATGGACCTTCCAGGTAACCAATTTCAGTTGCTTGTCCGTCGTCATGGCGAAAGCATCCACCAGCGCGCAGGCCTTGAATCCGCCAAATTCCATATCCATGCCGGCACATTCCTCGAAATTCTTGCCGCGGCCGAATACGCGGTGGAACACGGGGACGCCGAAGGTCACCATGAATTCCGGCTGTACCAGGGAAAGTTCCTTCGTCAGCATCTTGCGCAGCTGCGTTTCGAGGAGCGGCGGGATGTTCCGCCCGACAGGCGACTTGTAGAAATAGGAAATCCCGATATCCTTCTGTTCTATATGGAGGCTCGCGAAGAGCTTCGACAGCATCTGTCCCGTCGGGGTCTCGAAAAAGGCTCCTGCGGGGATGTCCGCGCGCGGAGAATCGAACAGCATCAACAGCCGAGGCCGTTCCGGGCCCTCGTAACGGGCAAGCGACGGCGTGGCCGAATAGACGGCCTCCTTGGCGATGGATGCATAGAACGCTTCGAGGGATTCCGCCGTCTCGAATTCGGAGGTGGACTTCTTTACCGGGCGGGCCGAAGGCATGTCGACAGACACCAATTCCGGTTGCGGGGCCGGTTCCGGGCGCGCTGCCGGAACGGCGGGCATGGACGGAGGAGGCGCCGCGGGAGCCGAAGGCTGCACGCGGGCGGGTGCCGGGGCCGGCGGGGCGGCGCGGGATGTCCGGTTCAGACTCCAGGGATCGTCCAGCAGGATATCCGCACCACCCAGGTCTACCTGGCCTTGCAGATACTTGCGGAGCTCGCTGTAATCATATTCTTCGGACATTATGCGTTACCTAGTTCCTTCAAGACAAAATCTACAATTTCTTGCGCCAGGTCGACCTTGCCGCCCATCTTCATTTCGGGGACGGGGACTCCCGGGCGGACGAGGGCGTAGCGCACGCAGTCGTGGCCGAATCCCGAGTCGTTTGCGACCGGGGCATTCAGGAGCAGGGCGTCGGCGCCACTCTTTTGAAGCTTTTCGGCGGCATGTTCCTCGAAGTGGTCCGTCTCGAGCGCGAAACCGACGATGACCTGGCGGGCAGCTGCACGGGAGGCGCGGGCCGCGGTGCAGTCGCGCAGTATGTTCGGGTTCGGCACGAGCTCGATGGTGAGCTGGCTACGGCTGTCCTTGATTTTCGCGTCGGCGGCGTGGGCGGGGCGGTAGTCCGCTACCGCCGCGCAATGCACGACGGCGTCCGCCGATGTAAGCCGCGACATCACGGCGTCGTGCATATCCCGGGCGCTCTGCACGCGGGTCACCTTGACACCGCCCGGGAACGCCGCCTCCATCGGACCCGCGACGACTTCGACCTCGAAGCCGTTGGCGTAAAATACCGAGGCGAGCGCGACGGCGGTCTTGCCGCTGCTGCGGTTAGAGATGTAACGCACCGGGTCGATTGCTTCTTCGGTGCGGCCCGCGGTGAGGAGCACCTTCTTGCCGTGACCGGGGAGCGTTGCGTCTTGTGTAGGGTCGATGTCCTGGGCGACAGGAAATGCCGGCGGTTCGGGGGCGTTGCGGGGGTGTCCCCCGCTAGAAGGGGTAGCGGAAGACGCGCGAGCGGCTGCAGCGAGGGGAGAGCCCTCCCCTTCCAAAAATTCCACAATCTCCGCCGGTTCCATCAGGCGGCCCTGTCCCACTTCGCCGCAGGCGAGTTCACCGGCCGGAGACTCGAGTACGGTCGTGTCTTCGAAGCCGCGCAGGATTTCGAGGTTGCGCTTTACGGCGGGGCTGTTGTACATCGCGACGTTCATCGCGGGCGCCACCACGCGCGGGCACGTGCAGCTCATGAAGCAGAGGCTCACCGGGTCGTCGGCGATTCCGCAGGCGAACTTGCCGATGACATTCGCGGTCGCGGGCACCACCAGGTAGAGGTCGGCCCAGCGCGGGAAATCGATATGCTGGAAAGGGCGCGCCTCCACGGCTCCGCTCTTGAGGTAGACGGGGCACTTGGAGAGGCTCGCGAACGTTAGCGGTGCCACGAATTCGGTGGCGGCGTCGGTCATACACACGCGCACCGTAGCACCCTTCTTCTGCAAAAGGCGCAACAGCTCGCAGCTCTTGTACACGGCGATTCCGCCCGAGACTCCGAGGAGGATTTTCTTTCCAGCCAGGTTCATGCCTTGCAAGATAGAAATTTCGATATGCGGTCAACGGACCAGTCACTGACCCGTTTTAATATCCAGGCCGCGATGATAATGAAAACAAGCGTACAAGCAAGCAATGCGGCCACGTTCCAGGCAGTGAAATCCCAACCCATCTTTTCAAACACGCCGACAAACGCGATTTGCGCCCAAACAATCCCCATATGCTGGATCAGGAACACGCAATACGAAAGGGCCGCCAGTTTCTGCACGGCACCGCGTGCCAGGCCAAAGCGCAACAGGTACGGGGCGGCATAGAAGACAACCGCGAACAGCGCAAACGCCGCGACGGTCCCCAGGGTATCCGCATTGACCCTGCCGGGAATATCTACAAACGTGAGTCCGGCAAGCACCAGGGCGGAAGCAAGCGCAATACGCCAATCCCTGAAGCGTTCCAGATTTTCGACCAGCACAAAACCGATACAGAACTTAAACGCCAATGTCACCGGATAGCTGTTAAAGACTTCGTCGTACCGCTCCGGAAGCATGAACTGCAGTCCATAAAGTACCGCAAGCACAATCAGTGTCGTGGCCGGACGCTTCCGGTAACAGCAGGCAAGCAGCGGGTACAGGAGATAGAGCAGCACGATCGCGCCCACGAACCAGTCTCCGCAAAAGACATACGTATCTACGCCGAAAACCTTGAAGTATCCGTCAAAACCGATGGGAGTAAGCAAGATCGAAAGCGGATGCCCCAAGAAGAATGCGTTCCCGTCGGCGATATAGTGACGCAGCATCGTGAAGGGAATATAGAGGTTCACTATCCAGAACGGCGGGTAGATGGCCTTGGCCCGTTTCAGGTAAAAAGTCTTCAGCGGGCTTTCGCCCTGGTTGCAGCCCAGCACGCCGTACCTTTTGTAGAGCAGGCCGCCAGAAAGCGCAATGAAAATCGTGACGGCAATGTTTCCGAACGTGAAATTTACCGTCGTACCGAACAAATTAAAACAGGGCAATCCCGCCACAGCGTACTCGTAGCCAAAATGGTACGTTATCACGAAGAACATCGCCAGGACGCGCAACACGTCCAATTCCTGAATTCTCTTGTCCATAGAAATAAAATAGAAAACATGTTTTTGCGGAAGAGAAAAAAGAAACCCCGCGAAGTGAATCGCAGGGTTTCTTAGTGATTAGTGGTTAGGATTTCCTAACCACTGTTTACTGTATACTAACCACTTACTTGGCTTCTTCAGCAGCAGCGGCTTCTTCAGCCGGCTTTTCGGCAGCCTTCTTCTTGGTGGTCTTCTTCTTCGGGGCAGTGGCTTCACCGATGGTGGTGCCAGATTCGCCCGGCTTGTGAGAGTCCATCCAAGCCTTGAGCTCGGCGGATTCACGGTTCTTGAAGTAGTCCACGACGGAGAGGAAGATCTTGCGGTTGTTCTGGTCGATTTCGGTCACCACGGCCGGAACTTCGTCGCCAACCTTGAATGCATCGGCCGGAACCTTGATGTATTCAGCGGTGAGCTTGGAGACCGGGATGAAGCCTTCGATACCGTCGTTGAGTTCAACCACGACGCCGCGGTCGAGCATGCGGACAATCTTGCCCTTGACTTCGGAATCAACCGGGAACGTGGTTTCGACAGAATCCCACGGATCTTCGGTGAGGTGCTTCATGGAGAGAGAAATGCGGCGCTTTTCCTTATCGACGGCGAGAACGACGCATTCAACCTTGTCACCCTTCTTGACCATTTCGTTCGGGTGGGTGATCTTCTTGGTCCAGGACATGTCAGAGACGTGGATGAGGCCATCAACACCTTCCTTGATTTCGACGAAGGCGCCGAAGGAAGCGATGTTGCGGATTTCACCGACGACGCGGGCACCCGGCGGAAGTTCGGTCTCGATAGAATCCCACGGATCGGATTCGAGCTGCTTCATGCCGAGAGAGATGCGTTCGGCATCTTCTTCGACCTTGAGAACGACAGCTTCGACTTCCTGACCGACGGTGAGGATCTTGGACGGATGCTTGACGTGCTGGGTCCAGGACATTTCGGAAACGTGGATGAGGCCTTCGACGCCAGAATCCAGTTCGACGAATGCACCGTAATCGGTAATGGAAACAACCTTGCCCTTGACGATAGCGCCTTCGGGGTAGCGTTCGGCGATGTCCTTCCACGGATGCGGCTTGAGCTGCTTCATGCCGAGAGAGATACGTTCCTTCTTGTCGTTGAAGTCGAGCACCATGACTTCGACTTCCTGGCCAAGCTGGACCATTTCGGTCGGGTGGTTGATGCGCTTGTAGCTCATGTCGGTGATGTGGAGGAGGCCGTCTACGCCGCCAAGGTCGATGAACGCACCGAAATCGGTGATGTTCTTGACGATACCCTTGCGGACCTGACCCTTCTCGAGAGTTTCGAGAACGTCGCCACGCTGCTTGTTGCGTTCTTCTTCGAGAACGACGCGGCGGGACACGACGATGTTGCGACGGGCCTTGTTGACCTTGATGACCTTGAGGTCGAATTCCTGGTCGATGAGGGCGTTGATGTCCGGGATCTGACGGAGGTCGATCTGGGAACCCGGGAGGAAGGCGTCGATGCCGAACAGGTCGACAACCACACCGCCCTTGATGCGCTTGGTGAGCTTGCCGCGGACAACTTCGTTGTTTTCGAAGGCAACGCGGATGCGTTCCCACACGCGGGCGAAGTCAGCGCGCTGCTTGGAGAGGACGAGACGGCCGTCTTCGTCTTCCAGCTTCTCGACATAAACTTCGATTTCGGAACCGATTTCGAGGGAGTCCGTGTCCTTGAATTCGGCACGGTCGATCACGCCTTCGGACTTGTAGTTCACGTCGACGAGGACTTCCTGTTCGTTGACCTGGCTAATCTTGCCGGTAACGACCTTGCCCTGTTCGAGGCAGTCCATGCCGGCATAGATGTCGGCGTTGGCCTTGCGGAAATTCGGGCTGCATTCACCTTGGGCAGCGAGGATTTCGGCGAGATCTTCCTGGGTTCCAAATTTGAGATTTTGAGACATATTGTTTTGTTTGGTTGCGGTAGAAAAGACTCGGGGCTACGCCACTACACCTACGCGGTCGAGAATCTTTTGAACCTGTTGTTGGATTGAGATGTGTGTAGTGTCAATTTCTATAGCGTCGTCCGCCTTCTTTAACGGGGCGTTCGCGCGGGAAGAGTCCAGGCGGTCGCGTTCGACCAGGTTGTTGAGGACTTCTTCCAGGGTAACCTTCTCGCCTTTCTCAAGGAGTTCCTTGTAGCGGCGTTCGGCGCGGACCTTCACGTCCGTCACCATGAAAAACTTGTACTTGGCATCGGGGAATACGACCGTGCCGATATCGCGGCCGTCCAGGATGCAGCTCTGCTTCTTGCCGATTTCGCGCTGCTGCTTGGTCATGGCGGCGCGGACGGACGGGAGGGCGCAGTAGACGCTCACGTTGCTCGAGACCTTCATGCCGCGGATTTCGTTTTCGCGGGAAACGCCATTGATGAGCACGCGGTTTTCGGAGTCGAACCCGAGAGTGAGGTTGGAAAGCAGTTCGTCCATCGCCGGGCCTTCCTCGGCAGGCAGTCCCTTCTCGAGGGCAGCAAGAGTCACGGCGCGGTACATGGCGCCGGTATCCAGGTAGGTGATACCCAGGGTCTTGGCCACGATTTTCGCAGTGGTGCTCTTTCCGGTGCCGGAGCCACCGTCCAGGGCTATGACGAAATGTTCAGAATTGCTCATGAGTGGGCGGCAATATAGAAAAATACGGCCTAGTAGTACAGGTCCGCGTAGTAGAATATGACGATATTGGACAGTTCGTCGAGGTAAACCATCTCGTCGCCGTCGGCATAGATGGTTATTTCCTGGTGACCCTCGTAAAACTGGTAGAAATAGCGGTATCCGTCGTACCCTTCGGAATACTCGCTTTCCACATAGTCGAACATCGTGCCATCCATGTTGAGCATCGCATAGCCGTCGTAGTCGATTTTCAGGCCGACCGTATACGAAGGACTGACCGCCGATATTTCGGAGCAGTTGTAGGCTCCCTCCAGGCCGTAATCGCACTCTTCGCTATAGTAGTAGTGGAACCGGGCATTGAAACGGCTTGACGCCGGGTTGGGTCCGAGATCGCCGCATGCGACAAGGGCAACTAACGCAATTATGCCGAGTAAAATCCGTTTCATGTTCCACCTAAAAAAAATCCCCGACCGCAGCCGGGGGATTCAAGTACATACAAACTATCAGTCAGATTCGTAGTCGCCGTGAATCTCTTCTTCGGCTTCTTCGACATCGGGATCCTGGTACTGTTCCGGAGCCTGCAAGTCACGGGTGCTGCCGTACTTACGCTTTTCTTCTTCGGTCAGCTTGTTGGAATAGACGATTTCTTCCTGTTCCTGGTTAGCAGCTTCGGCCTCTTCCTGCAAGACCTTCTTGCCTTCTTCCAGGCGGCGCTTGATGCGGGCGTCTTCCATTTCCTTGAGGTTCGTACCGACCTTGGCCTGTTCCTCGGACATCACGTAGCGTTCGTTGGCTTCGTCCATGGCGTCCTTGATACCGACCAGGCGGCCATGGCGGTCCACTTCGAGACCGGCCTTGCGGAGCGTCGAAAGCGGCAAACGGCGAGCTGCGATCTTGTACTCATCCTTGAATTCATAGCCGTCCGGGCTGATGGCGTAGGCTTCGTCTTCCGTCACGTATTCGAGGGCTTCCTGCCAACGGGAACCCTGCACGCACGAAGTGAAACCGACAAGCGCAGTATCAATAGCCTCCGGATCGTTGGACTTGGAGCCCGCGCATGCGGAAAGCAGAAGAGAAAAAACAGATAGACCCAGCAATAATTTTTTCATAGGGTTATACCTCCGAAAAAAGAAATCCCTTGACAAATATATAACAATTTCGGCATTTTTTTTGTTTTTTTCAATAATATTTTACCTAACTCGGTACTATTTATGGGGTTATGGCGTTTTTTACCCCTCCGCTTTTGCTATTTTGGACGCCGATATGAGTGAAAACGGAGATATTTACCGCATAAAGACGTCCGATGACAGGGAAATCGTCCTTGTCGGCACAGCACATATCTCGCAAGCGTCCATGGACCTCGTGCGAGAGACTATCGAAACGGAAAAACCGGATACCGTATGCATCGAGCTGGACGAAGGCCGACTGAAGTCCATCCAGGACCCCGAAAGATGGAAAAAGACGGACCTGAAGGAGGTCATTCGCAAAAAACAGCTCGCCACGCTCATAGCGAACCTCGTCCTCGGGTCTTACCAAAAAAGGATGGGCGAACAGACCGGAGTGAAGCCGGGATCCGAGCTGAAACAGGCGGCGGATATCGCGACGGAAAAGGAAATCCCGATGGTCCTTGCCGACCGCGACATCAAGATTACCCTCAAGCGCACCTGGGCCTGCACTCCCTGGTACCGCAAGATCAGCCTGCTCGGCGGACTCTTCGCAAGCATTTTTGACAAGACGGAAATCAGCGAAGAAGACCTAGCCAAGATCAAGGAACAGGATGCGCTGAACAGCATGATGCAGGAGTTCGGCAAGAGTTTCCCAGAAGTAAAGAAGGTGCTGATAGACGAACGCGACCAATACCTCGCCAGCAAGATCAAGGGAGCCGAAGGCAAGAAAATTGTCGCCGTCGTCGGGGCCGGCCACGTGAAAGGCATCGCCGCCATCATCAGCGAGAACAAGGAACTCCCGAGCGAGGAATCCATCACGGTCATCCCGAAGGGAAACTGTATCTGGAAGATTATCGGCTGGGCAATTCCCGCAGCCATCATCGCAAGCATCGTTTTCGTCGGTTACGAAGCCGGCGTAGAGAAGGCCGGGCAGCTGAGCCTCCAGTGGGCGATGTTCACCGGTGGCGGAGCCATGCTCGGCGCCATTATCGCAGGCGGCCATCCGCTGACCGTTCTCGTGGCGCTAGTCGCAGCCCCATTTACCGGACTCACTCCGCTTATCGGAGTCGGGTTCTTCACGGCGCTCACGCAGGTATATATGCGGCCTCCGCGCGTATCCGAGATGGAGACGCTCAGCGACGACATCTGGCAGGTTCGCCGTTGGTGGAAGAACCGCGTGACTCGCGTGATTCTCTGCTTCCTGTGTCCGGGAATTCCCGCGATTGTCGGGAAGATCCTCGCGATATTCCAGATTTACCAGGCGTTCTAGCCGGGCAACTGCCGCCTAGACAAACCGGCAAAAGTTTACTACATTATGCGAACCTTGGAGAGATGCCAGAGTGGTCGATTGGGCCGGTCTCGAAATCCGGAGACTGTCACAGGTCCGAGGGTTCGAATCCCTCTCTCTCCTTGAAACGAAAAGGAACCCCTTGTGGGTTCCTTTTTGTTTCAATAAGGGATACTCCGAACCCTCGAAGAGGGTTCGATTGACTGCGGGTGAGCGAAGCGAACCGGACGCAGTCAAGGATTACGGCCAACGCGCCGTAACCTGAAAGGCAAAGGCCGAGCGCCGCGAGGACTTTGTCCCATCCCTCTCTCGTAGAGAGAGACGGGAGG
>NZ_DGUN01000053.1 GCF_002395745.1 Fibrobacter sp. UBA4309 | reverse complement strand
CAGCCCGCCGACCATCCCGTGAACACGGCCTTCCCCGAAGGGCAGTACCTCAAGGGATTGCTCGTCCAGGTCGTCTAAGATCTTTCACAAAAAAACGCCTCTCCGCAGAGAGGCGTTTTTATTTGCAATTCGATTATTTCTTGAACCGCCGGATTTCCGTGCGGTTTTTATTCTGCACGGCAACGTGGTAAACGCCCGCAGGCAATGCCTGCACGTCGAATGTCGCCGAACGAACGGCACTGCGATGCATCACCTCGCGCCCCTGCAGGTCAAGAATGCGCACCGTCGCACCATCGACAAACTTGCTTCCGAGTTCTACAAACAAATGATTATCGGCGTAATGGACCGAAGTTCCATACACGCTTGCAAAATCTCCGAGATACGGAAGCACGGTCTTACCGGTATCCGTCTTCGCAGTATCATTCTTCGCAGGCACGGTATCGTTCTTGCCCACCAAACGCCACATCTGGTTCCATTCCCAATCGTCGGCCCAGCTCTGCACCACGCGCTCGCCATCGGTCGTTGCACGCAAGTAATGTCCGCTATGCTGCATCTTCATGCGCACCACGGAGCCCTCATAGCCAGATTGCTTTTCCATCACCACTTTCTGGTGAGCGCCGCCATTCCACTTGTATAGGCCCATCGTGACGCCAGCATCCGTAGATTCGTTCGGGGTATCGAGAGAGATATCGCCGAAGTTGATGCGGTAGGCCGAACCCGACAGCGGCGTGATGGTCGCAATCGCGTTGTCGCCATTGCAGTCACCCAGCGCAAGCTTGTCTTCGCTAGTCCTGACCATGCAGGTTCCGAAATTCATCGAGAAGATGCGCACCGTATCGGGCTTCGCCGGCTTGGCCTGCCATACGCGCACCCAGTCCGCCTCGAAATACGCGGGCTTGTCCGCAGTGATTTCGATGTCGTCACCCGCCCAGCCACCGATGGCAAGGTTCACGATGATGTACTGCGCCGAAAGCTGCTTGATTTCTGTCGGGCGGTTGTAGCTGGCAAACTTCTTGTCGTCGAAATAGAAACTGAGCGTCGACTCGTCCCATTCCACGGCGTAATTGTGGAAGCCGGCGGAGCGGTCCGTATTGTCGTCCTTGTGACCGCCGAAAGAGGCCTCGTGGTCCCACGCCGAACCGTGACTGTTGTACCAGCTCGGGTCCGTGTAGTGCAGGTAGTAATGGTGCTGCTTGCGCGAAGCCGGAATCTCGAGAATGTCGATTTCCGGAGGCCAGCCGTCTTGCAATGTCCAGAAGGCAGGCCACGTTCCCTTTTGCCACGGGGCCTTGAAGCGGCCTTCGATATAGCCGTACTTCACTTCGAAATGATTCTTGGTATCGATTGCACCCGAGGTGTAGTCGACGGGAATTTCCTTGTTGTTGAACTTCGCCTTTTTCCCGTTGGCATTCGGGTGCACCTTCTTTTCGCCCTTCAGCTTGAGCGTACCGTCGGAAACGATTACATTCTCTTCGGCGCAGTAGGCGCGGTGGTTGTGCGTCGGGCCCCAGTTGTACGTGGGGTTCCACTTTTTCTTGTCTAACGAAGTACCGTCAAAGTTGTCTTCGAACACCAATTCCCAGCCGCTGAAGTTTGCGGGAGGTTCGGCAAAAGAAAGCGTCGCGGCGCACAGCACCGCAAACGATAAAGATTCAATTGAACAGATTTTTTTCACAACCAATCCCTAAACCCTGCAGGTTTTATTCATCCTTTACGCAACGGACCGAAAGTCCATTGATCTTTCTCACCGTATTCACGATGGCGTTGTCGTTGCTGCAATCCAGGTACATGTGGTAAGCCAGGGTATCCGCAGCGCCGCCGTCGGCTTCCGTAGACGCCCACATGAGAGCGGAGCACCCGTGATAGGTGAATCCGTCCTGAGTCCTAGTGGTAAACTTCATGCCCGCGGGGAGCGCCGTAAAGCCGAAGTCATCGGTACCGTTACCTTCGTTCTCCCAGCCGCTCACGGACTTCAGCTTGCTCGAGCCCTTCCATAGAATCTCGTTCAAGGAATCGGCCCCGACTTCGCGCAATAGGGATTCCCAGTCCGCCTTCGTCGGCAAGCGCCAGCCTTCGGGGCATATTCTCTGCGCCACGTTCCACGTGTAGAGGCGGCCCGCCGATTCGCAGTTCTCGGGCTTGTCCCAGTAGCACCAGTCGTTCTTGATTGAACTTGCAGCCCCTTCGATGTCGAAGTAGTTCAGGTTCTCGGCCATCCAGACCTGTCCGCCGATTGTCGTCGTCTTGTAGACAATCCCGTCACGCGGGTCCGTCATCTCGCCGTAGGCGAAGTCCGGATTCATGTGCGATTCCTTGGAATCGTAGAAATGCCACACGCCTACGCTGTCGGGGTCGTGGCGGGCCGTATCGATTCCTTCAATGCCGTCGGGGAAAAGGATGTTGAAAACGGAATCAAAGACAGCGGAATCTATAGCGGCAGGGTCTTGGGACACGGTGTCGTCCGCATCGTCCGCGACGCCATCCGTATCGCCCGCGACATCTTCTGCCGCACCCGTTTCTTCAACCGCTTGCGCCGGTTCTTCCGCCGCAACAGCGTCGCCTTCTTCACCGGAAGTCACCGTCTTCGACATGGCAGCTCCGTCGTCAGTACCGCTAACGGCAGTCACGTCACCTTCGGGAACTCCGGGATTGCTGCTGTCGCTACAGGCGAAAAGCCCTGCGCCGAGCAAGGCAGATACTGCGACGATACACCCTTTCTTTACGGTCATGAGAACCTCCTGAAATCCATCCCTCCATAATCTATGTTATTCCAAACAGAAAATCAATAGGCTCGAAATTGCGGCAACACCAAATACGCCTTAAAAACAGGAAATCCCGGCGTAAAGGCCGGGACATGCGTATAATATTTTACGTCATTCGCTATCGTGTACGGCGAGGCAGCTCGGAAGCATGCTTTTCGAGCCACACGGCATCTTCGAGCGCGCGTTCGGCTTCGGTCGCCCAGTCGGAATCGGGATACTGCTGCACCACTTCGCGGTACCTTACGACCGCACTGTGGAAGTCGCGGAGTTCGCGGTAGATGTTGCCCATCTGGAGCATCGCGAAATAGCGTTCGTCCGCCGACACGTCCGTTTCGAGCAAAGCCTTGTACATCTGGAGAGCCTGCTCGAAACTGCCCGCCTTGAAGAGCATGTTAGCATCGGCGATGGCAGAATTTTTCTTGGCCGGGGCCGTGGCAGGAGCCGGCTTGGTTTCTACCGGAGCAGCGGGTTCGGCAACAGTTTCTGCAGCGGGTTCCGCGGCAGCGACAGATTCTTCCTTCGGTGTTTCGGCAGGCGCGGCGGTCAGCTCCGCGAAACGGGCTTCGGCAGCCTTGCGGAACATTCCATCCGGGGCAGCCTTTTTCAGGTAGGCGGCAAGGGATTTCTTCTCGAGTTCGGCCTTGCCCGTCTTCTGGTATATCTGAGCCAGGTAGTAGTTGGCATCGTTGCCGCGTTCCTTGAACGAGATTCCCTTCTTCAAGTTGAATTCGGCCTTGTCATACTCGCCCATCTCGAAACGGGTCACGCCCGCGTAGAAATACGCACCGGCATCACCCGGCTTCTTCGCCAAGATCTCGCGCCACACCGGAGCGGCTTCTTTGTACTTGCCTTCTGCCAAAAGGGCTTTTCCGCGTTCAAAGGGATCGCTGCTCGCCGCACTCGGAGCTTCAGCGACCTTCGCGGGTTCTTCTTTCTTCGGGGCTTCGACAGCCTTGACCGGTTCTTCGGCCTTTGCGGGTTCCTGGGCCTTGGGCAGTTCCACCGGTTTAGCCGGCTCTGCGGCCTTGGCGACTGGTTCCGGTGCAGCCTTCGGTTCTTCGACCGGCGCGGGAGCAGCCTCGGCAACCGATTCCTCGGCGGGCTTGTTCTTCGGATCCTTAGCGCGTTCGGCATCGGCCTTGGCCTTCTGGCCCATGGCCTCGTAGACCTTGGCGGCACCTTCGTAGGCGGCGCTCATCGTCGGCTGGAACTTGTACGCAAGGCGGTAATTGGCCAGTGCTCCGGCAAGGTCCTTCATCTTCATGCGGACTTCGGCGGCGGCAAAGTAGGCCTCGGAATTTTTCGGGTCTTCGGCCAACACCGAGCGGTATTCACCGAGAGCCATCTCGTATTCGCCTTTCGCCTCGAAACGTGCGCCCTGTTCCATACGGGGGTCGGCTGCAAAGGGCAAGGAAACCAAACAAGCTAAAATTAAGGAAGGAATCCGAATATTCATGGAATACAATCTAGCAAATTAAAATCCATACAAAAAATCCGGACCGCTAACGGACCGGATTTTTTGGAGTAGAATGAAAAAGGCGATTACATCATGCCGCCCATGCCACCCATGCCCGGGTCCATGGCCGGAGCAGCCGGCTTGGGTTCCTTCTTCTCGGTGATCACGCAGTCTGTGGTGAGGATCATCGAGGCGATGGAGGAGGCATTCTTGAGGGCCGTGCGGGTCACCTTGGCCGGGTCGATGACGCCAGCCTTGATGAGGTCTTCGTAGGTGTCGGTCTTCGCGTTGTAACCGAAGGCGTCCTTGCCTTCCTTGACCTTGTTCACGACCACGGAGCCTTCGAGACCGGCGTTCTGCACGATCTGGCGGAGCGGTTCTTCAATGGCGCGGCGGATGATGGCAGCACCGGTCTTCTGGTCGTCGTTATCGAACTTGAGGGAGTCGATGGCCTTTTCGGCACGGATGAGGGCAACGCCACCACCCGGAACGATACCTTCTTCAACGGCAGCGCGGGTTGCGTGCATGGCGTCGTCGACGCGGTCCTTCTTTTCCTTCATTTCGACTTCGGTAGCGGCACCGACCTTGAT
>NZ_DGUN01000052.1:44279-56305 GCF_002395745.1 Fibrobacter sp. UBA4309 | reverse complement strand
GCAGTCTGCCGCCGCATGATCGAAGAACTCACTGCCGAACCCGAACCGGGCCGCAAGTACAAGGGCAAGGTCAAGACGATCCAGCCGTTTGGCGCGTTCGTCGAAATCCTCCCGGGTCGCGACGGTCTTGTGCACATCTCCGAACTTGCCGACCACCGCGTCGATAAGGTCGAAGACGTCGTTCACGTCGGTGACGAAGTCGAAGTGCTCTGCCTCGGTGTTGACCCGAAGGGCAAGGTGAAGCTTTCTATGAAGGCGCTCCTCCCTCCGAAGGCCGCCCCGGCTGCTGAAGCTCCGGCTGCCGAAGCTCCGGCTGCTCCCGAAGCACCGGCTGAAGCCTAATTCGTTTATACGAAATTGAAAGCGCCCGGCCTAACCGCCGGGCGTTTTTTTGTTAGACGTCATCCTTGGCCTGTCAGAACCATCATTCTTGTCCAAGCGCAACGTCGCGTTATTTCTTGAACAGTCTCTTGATGGCGCCGCCGGGGCCGACCGTCTTCAGGTTGCTCCAAATAGTGAAGGGGAAGGCGAGAACCTCCGCGACGGGGCGCGGGTACTTCTGGAAAATCTTCTGGCGCTGGTTGATGCATTCGCGTACGTTCTCGGGGCGCCAGTTGCTACCGAAGTGGTGGATGCTTACCGTCTCGTCGGCGGTGTTGATTGCACCGTCCAGGAAACGCTTGGGAGAGAAGTACCATTCGGGCAATATGTCGAGCCCGTCGAACTTGTCGCAGGCGTTCGCGAGAATCTGCGGAAGCACGAGCTGTTCCACGGTCTCTTCGCTGTATTCGTAATGGTGCTCGGTGTAATATCTCAGGGCTTCTCCGATGATGGGGGAGCCTTTTTCGGCACCGAGGAAGGACGGCTCGATTCTCTTGGAGCCGTTCTCGTAACCGAGGATGTAGGAACGGTCCAGCAGGTGGTTCGGGGACATGAGCAGTTCCACGTCGGAATCGAGGTAGATTCCGCCTTCGGTGTACAAGGCGTAAAGGCGCATTGCGTCGGCGGCGAAAGCCCAGTTCTGCTGCTCAATGGCTTCAAGAATCCAGGGAATCCCTGTGGCAACAGCCTTCTCGTAGTCCCAGAAAATGCAGTTGTAGTCACTCAGATATTTTTCCCAGGATGCCATGCATTTTTGAACCTTTTCTGGAAAAGGTTCGTTAGAGAGCCAGCAATAGTGAAATATCTTCGGGATCATATCAAAAACTCCGTGTACATATTCTAACAATTTTTTGGGCGAATGAGATGACTTTTTTACAATTTTATATGTAAAAGTGCTTAAAACAGCGAAAAAATGGCTTTGGGTATTCCATTTTGGAACTTGAGGGAGGCTTGATTAGCCGTAAACATCCCATTTTTCTATCTTTGGCACCATGACAAAGTTTAGCGAATTTCCCTATGTTGCCGACCGCTTCAATGCCGTCCGCAGGGAAACTGTACAAGTCCGCGTAGGCGAGGCTTTGATAGGGGGCAACGCCCCCATTTTAGTTCAGTCCATGACCACCACCAAGCCCAAGGATGTCGAGAAGACGGTTGCCGAGACGCTTGCGCTCGCCAAGGTGGGCTGTGGCCTGGTGCGCATTACCGCCCCGACTTTTGTCGATGCGCAGGGCCTCGAAGAAGTGATGAAGCAGGTCCGTGCTGCCGGCTGCAAGGTTCCGGTGTCCGCCGACATCCACTTCCAGCCCAAGGCCGCGTTCGAGGCGCTCAAGTGGGTCGAGAAGGTCCGCATCAATCCGGGCAACTTTGTCGACACGGGTATCCTCACGCTCGAGAACCAGACGGACAAGATGTTCGACGAAGGCAAGGAGAAGGTGGCCGAAGCCTTTACGCCGTTTGTGCAGGAGGCCAAGCGCCTGGGACGCGCCATCCGCATCGGCGTGAACCACGGCTCGCTCTCGGCCCGCATGATTTACCGCTATGGCGACACGGTCGAAGGCATGGTGGAAAGCGCCATGGAATACTTGGCCGTGTGCGAGGCGGAACATTTTGACCAAGTTGTTTTAAGTTTGAAGAGCAGCAACCCGCGGGTGGCGATTGCCGCCTACCGCATGCTCGCCGCCCGCATCAAGCAGGAAGGTTTCAAGCCGTACCCGTTCCACGTAGGCGTGACCGAGGCCGGAGCCGGGGCGGACGGACGCCTCAAGTCTGCGGCTGGTATCGGTGCGCTTTTGCTCGATGGCCTTGCCGATACGATTCGCGTGTCGCTCACCGAAGATCCGGTGGCCGAAGTCCCGGTGGCGCAGGAACTCATCAAGGCGTGTGCCTTGCCTTCTGCGCCGATTGCATACAACGTGCCTGTTCTTGAAAAGGATCCGTACCATTACGAACGCCGTGCGACGACGCCTGTCGCCGTTTCTGGCGTGGAAATCGGCGGTGCAAATCCGGTGAAGGTCGGCGTGAAGGCCGACGCGATTGCACTTACCGGTGAACGCCGCAACGCTGAATTTGCCCTGCCGAGCCTGGAAGCCGCCCCCGTGGTGCAGTTCAAGGACGCGATGGATATCGCGGGGTTCGCCGCAAATCCGGCGAGCGTGCCCGCAGGTTCCGTGTTCTGCTACACCGGCGCCGAGATGGTTTCGGGCGTGCGCGCTCTTGCTGCCGCATTGGATGCGGCAGGTCGCCAAGACCCGATACTGCTCTACGCGAAGATTAACGACAGCGAGCGCGACATGCTCCGCGTGTCCGCCGACATCGGAAGCCTGGTGACGGACGGTCTTGGCGATGCCGTCGTTATCGACGGCTACAAGGGCGCGAAGGAAAGCGTTCTCCTTGCATTCGACATCTTGCAGGCTGCCTATTGCCGCCGCAGCAAGACGAACTTTATCAGCTGCCCGAGCTGCGGCCGCACCCTCTACGATATTCAGCAGGTCATGGGCAAGATCAAGGCCCGCTTCGGACACCTCTCCGACATTTCCATCGGCATTATGGGCTGCATCGTGAACGGCCCGGGCGAAATGGCCGACGCCGACTTCGGTTACGTGGGCGGTGGCCCCGGTCGCATTACGCTGTTCGAAGGCAAGACGGCCGTCAAGAAGAACATCCCCGAAGAAGACGCCATCGAGGAACTCGTGAACCTCATTAAAGAAAGAGGTCGCTGGCAGGAACCGTAATTGCAGAACGTCATGGCGAACTTGATTCGCCATCTAGATTCCGGGTCAAGCCCGGAATGACGTAAAGACAAAGTTTTAAACATCAAAACAAAGGACATAAAAATGGCAACTATTAAGACGATGAACAACATTTCCAAGAAAGGCTTGAGCCTGTTTGGCTCGTTCTACCAGGTTTCCGACTCCGTCGAGAATCCGGATGCCATCTTGGTGCGTTCCGCCCAGGTTGATACCGACAACTTTGACGGCCTGCTGGCTGTCGCCCGCGCCGGCGCCGGCGTGAACAACATCACTATCGACAAGGCCTCTGCGAAGGGCATCTGCGTGTTCAACACTCCGGGTGCAAACGCCAACGCCGTTGCCGAGCTCGTGATGACCGTGCTCGGCATGGCCGTCCGTAACGTGGACAAGGCCGCCGCATGGGTCAAGAACCTCGACACCACCGACCCGGACCTCGCGAAGACCGTCGAAAGCGGCAAGAAGAAGTTCGCCGGCATGGAACTCGCAGGCAAGACTCTCGGCGTCATCGGCCTCGGCAAGATTGGCGTGCTCGTCGCCAACTATGCCCGTTGGAAGAACATGCGCGTCATCGCTTACGAACCGTATCCGAACGCCGCCAACATGCACGAACTTTCCAACAAGGTCGAAATTGCCGACCTCGACACCGTGATTGCGAAGTCTGACTTCCTCACCGTGCACGTTCCGTTCATCAAGGGCGTTACCGAGAACTTGCTCAACCGCAAGAACCTGGCCGGCTTCAAGGGCAGCTACATCATGAACTTCGCACGCGGTGGTATCGTGGAAATGGCCCCGGTCAATGAGATGCTCGCTTCCGGTTCCCTCCAGGGCTACCTCTGCGACTTCCCGGATGCCGACCTCATCAAGAACGACAAGGTGACCTGCTTCCCGCACCTCGGCGCTTCCACTGAAGAAGCCGAAGAAAACTGCGCCGTGATGGCCGTCGAAGAACTGAAGGACTACATTGAATTCGGTTGCGTCCGCAATTCCGTGAACTTCCCGGCCCTCGTCGATCACCCGCATGCCGGCGTCAAGAGCCGCGTCGTGGTCATCAACCAGGACGTTCCGAACATGATTTCCGAAATCACGAAGGTATTCGGTGCCGAAGGCATCAACATCGCCAGCTTCTCTAACAAGAGCAACGGCAAGATCGGCTACAACCTCGTTGACGTCGAAAGCAAGGTCGATGACTCCATCATCGAAAAGCTCGGCAAGCTCGACAAGGTCATCAAGGTCCGCGTGATCCACTTCTAGTTTTCGTACATCTTCTCGATTTCTTCGGCGTATCGTTTTTCTGCGACGGTGCGCCGAATTTTTAATGTGGGTGTCAGGAGTCCTGATTCGACGGTAAGCTCGTCGCCGATGAGAGTCCACTTGCGGATTTGTTCCCAGTGGTTCAGCTTTCGGTTGATGCGTGCGATATGCCTGTTGATGGCTTCGCGGATACGCAGCGAAGACATGGCCTTTTCGACGCTGAATTCGTCGTGCGAGAATTTCAGCATGCGCCTTGCGCCTTCCGGGTTTAGCCAGATGACGGCCGAAACGAACTTGCGGTCGTTCGCGATCACGAGCGCCTGCTCCACTACGGGGTGACGGCTGAGTTCCAGTTCGATGGGGTTCGGGCTCACGTACTTTCCCGTGCTGGTTTTCAAAAGTTCCTTGATGCGCCCGGTGAAATTCAGGTAGCCATCTTCGTCGAAGAATCCCTGGTCGCCCGTCTTGTAGTAACCGTCCTTGGTAAAGATCGTTGCGTTCGTTTCGGGCATGTTGTGGTATCCGCCAAAGACGCTGTCTCCCTTGACCAGGATTTCGTTGTTCTCGCCGATTTTGACGTCGAGGTGGGCGAGGGGCTTGCCGATGGTTCCGGGCTTGTTGTCGGCCAGGCTGTTGACCGAAACGACGGGGCTGCATTCTGTCATGCCGTAGCCCTCGCGGATAGGGATGCCGATGTTCAGGAGGAATCTCAATATGGACTTGTTCAGTGAGGAGCTTCCGCTGACGACCAACTTGAAATTGCCGCCGATGGCATCGCGCATCTTGTGGTACACGAGCCTGTCGTAGAAGCGGTGCATCAGGGTGGGGCGCTTGCTCGGGACGGCAATCTTGGCGACCTTGATGGCGTTCTTGACGATATAGCGCTTGAATCCCCTGGCGCTTTCGTCGGCGATGGTCATGCTCTCGTAGATGCGTTCGAGAATACGCGGAACCACGACGACGATGGTGGGGTGGATTTCCTTGAGGATAATCGCGACGTTTTTCGGGTTGTCCGCAAAATAGGACGTGAGGCCGTTCAGCGTGTAGAAATAAACAGCCATGCGTTCCAGAACGTGCGCTACGGGCAATACGGTCAGTGTCTTGTCTTCTTTCCGGTTTATGTGGAACAGCGGAAGGAGGTTCTGGATTTGCGAGAGCATGTTGCGGTGCGTAAGCCGTGCCCCCTTGGGGCGTCCGGTCGAACCGCTGGTGTAGATGATGCTGAAGATGTCGTCAGGGTGGATCATCTGGATTTGGTCGTCCACCCAGCTGTAATACGTTCCCTTCTCGCTGACGCGGCGGCCTTCTTCAAGCATGTCTTTCCAGTAGACGGCGTTTTCGGGCAGTTCGCTATCCGAGTCGATGCAGATAATCAGCTTGAAACGGGGAAGCTGGTTCCTGAGCGGTTCGTCCAGTTCTTCGATAGAATGGACCACGAGATACTTGACGTGGGCGTCGTCGCTCTGGAACTGGAAGTTCTCGGAGGATATGTTCGGGAACAGCGGAACCGTCCGCGCGTGGTTTATCTGGATGGCGATGTCGGCCATCATCCATTCGGGGGAGCTCGGCGCGATGATGCCGACGCTGTCGTCCCGCTGTAGGCCGCGGCTGTTCAACGCGATGGCCGTGTATATGACCGTGTCGCGGAGCTCCTCGCGGGAGTAATGCCTCCACCCGCTTTTGACGCGCTTGTACCAGCCGCCAAAATCGTCGCGGGCACAGTTGACGAAAAACATCGAGGCGAGAGAGGTGAACTGGAGCGGTTCCATATTGACAAAATAAAATCTATTTTTTCAAAAGGACATAAAAAACGCATTTTTTTTCTTTATATTTGAAAGTATGCTTAAAAAACTCTCCGATTACGAGCAACATTTGCTGGCGATGGCCGGTTCCGGGATTCCGCTGACGGCGGAGCAGCTGCTTTCTGTGCGTACCCACATTGCCTTTTTCCAGCACGAACGCCTGGTCCACGAACTGGTGATGATTCTTTTTGCACTGTTGACTGTCGGGAGTTTCCTGTTCCTGGTGGCGTGTCCCGATTTTGCCGTACTGATACTTGCGGTTCTTTTCCTCGGGCTTCTTGTCCCGTATATCCGGCACTACTACGGTCTCGAAAACGGCGTACAGCGTCTGTACGACCTCTATGACCGTCTGGAACAGATTGACAGACAATAACTTAGCTTGCGCAGCCCTTGTCCGGCTTTCTCCGTGTCCGTTTGTGGCAGATGCGATGTGGTGGAGATTTTTTGTTTTTGCGTCTTAATAAAAATGAGAACATTATTTTGAGAAAAATGTAAAAATAAATAAAATTTATTGCTTTTTTACTTGAAATATCTATATTGTTCCTTGAAAATTTGAGAACATTCAAAAAAAGGATGTCCAAAAAGGGATGCTTATGGATTTCAAGAACCTGTCTATGGTTGCGGTGGTTTCGCTTTCGCTTGCCGGGGCGCATGCCCAGGTGACGGTGGGCGATGCGGGCGGCTGGCTCGAGTCGGCCTATGCGGAATGGACCGCTGACGGCTCCGATAGCTACAACGTGTACTACTCGGGAAACGGCGTTTCCGGTGCGAAGGTGGACGCGCAACTCGTGCGCAAGTACGGCTCCAAGTGGCGCGTCGACGTTCCGGGCCTCAAGGCGGGCGACTACACGCTGAAAATCGCTGGCGTGAAGGGCGGCAAGGAAGGCTCCTCCGCCACCACGAAGACGCTTTCCGTGAAGGCGCACGACCGCAGCGGTTTCGCCTTCAGCAACGGCCGCGTTCCCGGCGCCTACAAGAAGGACGGTACGCTCAAGGACGGCGCGGTGGTCATCTACGTTTCCGAGAGCACCAAGAATACGGTCTCGCTCGATGTCGTGACGAGCGGCAAGGGCGCTACGACCGCGTGCAAGGGCTTGCAGGCGATTCTCACGGGATTCAAGAAGGGCTACGACACGCGGCCGCTCGATATCCGCATTATCGGTAACGTGACGGATCCGGACTCCACCGACAAGGGCGACATCCTGGTCGACCTCGACAAGAAGGAGGAGCCGTCGCTCACTATCGAGGGCATTGGCGCGGACGCTACGGCGAACGGCTGGGGCGTCCGCATCAAGAACGCGCAAAACGTGGAAGTCCGCAACCTCGGCTTTATGAACGTGGACAGCGGGGAAGGCGACAACGTGGGCCTGCAGCAGGACAACCAGTATGTGTGGGTGCACAACTGCGACTTCTTCTACGGCGACGCGGGTTCCGACGCCGACCAGGTGAAGGGCGACGGCGCCCTCGACTGCAAGAAGTCCACCTACGTAACCTTCAGCTACAACCACTTCTGGGACAACGGCAAGTCGAACCTGCTCGGCCTTTCGGAAGGCTCGACGGACGGGCTCTACATCACGTATCACCACAACTGGTACGACCATTCCGACAGCCGCCACCCGCGCGTGCGCTACTACAGCGCGCACGTGTACAACAACTACTACGATGGCATCGCCAAGTACGGCGCGGGCTCCACGCTGGGCTCGTCCGTGTTCATGGAAAGCAACTACTTCCGCAACTGCAAGTACCCGATGCTCACCTCGATGCAGGGGAGCGACGTGTATGCGGGTAGCGAGAATCGCGACGAAAAGAACAATCCCACGTTCAGCAAGGAAGATGGCGGTACCATCAAGGCCTACAACAATTACATGGAGGGTTCCTACACGTTCATTCCGTATGGGGCGAGCGAGTACGTGCTGAAGGGGGCGGAAGCGGCCGCGGGCTCGATTGACACGAAGGCGGATTTCGATGCGTACGTAGTTGACAGCCGTAGCGCGAAAGTCCCGAATACAGTCAAGTCGTATGCGGGCGGCAACATCTACAATAATTTTGATACCGACAATGCGGTGATGTATAGCTATACCGCCGACGAACCTGCCGTGGCCAAGGCAAACGTGGAAAAGTATGCCGGTCGCGTGCAGGGCGGTGATTTCCGTTGGGAATTCGACAATTCCGAGGACGATGCCGCGTATGCCGTGAACCAGGCGCTCAAGGATGCGCTTGTGGCCTACAGGGGCTGGGATGGAAGCGTCATTCCGGGCACCGACCCGGAATCCAGCAGTTCCACGACCGTCATTCCGGGTGGAGCCAGTCCTGAGCAACGTCGAAGGAACCCGGAATCCAGCGTCCTCCCCGCCGTCCGTTACGTCGCCTCCGAAGCCCGCCTCGAAATTGTGGCGGAAGGCCCCTTCCGTGTTGACATTTTGCGCGTGGACGGAACGAAAATGTTCACGAGCCGTTCCCGTGAAATCGACATTTCGGCGCTCCGTCCGGGAGTTTATTTGGCCCGTTTGATTCGAAAAGGGCGAATTGATGTAAAAACTTTTTTAAGATAGTCCTTTTCCGTGAGATTCCTCAAATGTATCCAAAATTATTACATCAATAATTTGAGATATAATCTATCTTTACGACAAAAGGGATTGGTGGAACCTCAAAATAAGGATGTAGAATGAAAAAATTTCTAGCAATAATGATGCTGGCGGCCGTATCGGCTGCTATGGCGGTGGTGCCGGGTCGTGTAGGTCCGGTGAGCACGTACGGTAAGCTGGTGGCCAATGGTGGCAAGCTGTCGGGTTCCTGCCCGTCGTACAAGGACAAGACCGTGCAGGTCAAGGGCATGAGCCTTTTCTGGAGCTCTGCTGCAGATAGCGCCCTTGTTTACTATACATCCCAGGCTATGGGCCTCATGGTGAAGGACATGGGAATCGAAGTGCTCCGCTTCGCTCTCGGTGTTGCTGACGAAAAGTTTGACAGCCATGGTCGTTCCTATACGACGGGTGGTAAAAACGACCAGAAGGCCATGGTCACGAAGATGGTCCGCGCCGCTGTCGAAAACGACATTTACATCATCCTTGACTGGCACATTGAAAGCTCTTCGGGCTATACCAACGAAGCGAAGGAATTCTTTGCTTGGGCCGCCCAGGAATTCGGCCAGACTCACAACGTGATTTTCGAAATCTGGAACGAACCGACCGGCGATATGGGTACGGTGAAGTCCCATGCTGACGCTGTGATTCCGGTTATCCGCCAGTATTCCGACAACCTCATCCTCGTGGGTAGCCCGGGATGGTCCAGCCAGCCGGATGCCTGTGCTAATGCAGGCATTACAGACTCGAAGAAGAACTATGGTTGCACGCTCCACTTCTATGCCGCAACGCATAAGGTCGGCGGCGGTTACGACGCTGCTGCAAAGTCTGCTATGAGCAAGGGTGTTCCCGTGTTCGCTACGGAATGGGGTACCGTTTCTGCCGATGGTAACGGTTCTCCGGATGGCTCTGCTAGCCAGGCTTGGGTGAACTGGATGAACCAGAACGGCGTCTCCTGGGCGAACTGGTCTGCATCTGCTATCAGGGAACAGTCTGCGGCCTTTACGTCCTTGACTCTGAACCAGGGACTGAAATATTCTGAGTCTGGAAACATGGTGAAGGGATATCTCCAAGGTAGCCACAACTACAGCGATTGCGGCCTTGGCAACCACCTCGGTTCTGCCACTGCCGACGATGGCTTCTCTACGGGCGTTGCCAATGGTGCTACGACGGATCTCATCGATGACATGGAAGATGGTGACCGCTACACCTATACGGGTGGCTTCTGGTCTGCCTGGGCTGACTCCGACGATGATCACGATGGTCGTGGTTCTACGAAGATTACCAACAAGAAGTGGACTAACGACTTTGGTAAGGAAACCTACGATGTAATCGTTCCTGCCAAGGAAGGCAACGATTCCAAGTATATGGCTGCTTTGGAAGGCATTTATATTGATCAGGGATCCTACAAGTGGGCGCCGTATGTGGCCATGGGCTTGAACCTGACGAAGGATACGGCCGATTTCTCGCAGCTTTCGAAGTGCAATTCGATTTCCTACAAGTACAAGGGAGCTGCCCATAACTTCCGCGTGGAACTCTCTTCGATTACCAACTACAACTTCCACTATGTCGATGCTGAAGCTTCCAAGGATTGGAAGACTGTTGAATTGACCGCGGATATGTTCCAGCAGCATACCACTTGGGCCGATCCGCAGATTACTGATTTGAAGAAGAACTTGGGCAAGGCTAACCGCTTGGCTTGGGAAGTGAACGGCGTTGTTGACCGCCCTGCCTCCGAAATCCAGCCGCTTTTCAACTACCTCTATGTGGATGATGTCCGCTGCGATGGCGTTTCCATCAAGGCCATTTCCGCTAACGACGCCCCGACTTCTTCTTCGAGCACTGTAACGCCGAAGAGCTCTTCTGGCACTGTTATCGCTTCCTCTTCTTCTACCATTGCTCCGGTGTCCTCCTCTGTTGTCGTGAGCGAACTTGTGCTTATCGATGATGTCGAAGATGGTGACGAAGTCCTCAAGACGACGGGTACCTGGTACGCCTATACCGATAAGGAACCGGGTGGACTTTCTACCATTGCCAACGTTTATGATGACGCTCTTCCGGGCTACGTCGTGAACATGACGGCTGCTGACGATCCGACTAACGGAACTGCCGGTTTTGTTGGCCTCAAGGGTATTCTTATCAATCCGGGTACCTACGAAGAACGTCCGTTCGTCGCTCTCGGCTTGAACACGAATGCGGATACTTCTCTTGGTGTTGACCTGAGCGCTTGCAATGCCATTAGCTACCGCTATAAGGGCAATGCTCATGACTTCAAGATTCAGGATGGCTCCGTGACGGACTATGACTACCACCTTTACAAGAACCCCACCGTTGCCGACTGGACGACCGTTGTTATCAAGTTCGAAGACATCGAACAGATGGGCTGGGGCGAAGCTAAGGTCCTGAACTTTGCAAACATCAAGAAGATGGCTTGGGAAGTTCTGGGCTGGAAGACCTCCATGGATCAGCCGGATGTCGATTACCTCTTTGTGGACGATGTCAAGTGCGTGACCTCCACTGTCGGTATCAAGAAGGTTGCCCGTGCTGCTAGCGGCATCAAGCTCAGTGTGCAGGGTGCTTACCTGAACATCATTACGCCGAAGTCCGGCAACGTGAAGGTCCAGGTGTTCGACTTGATGGGCAACCTCGTCAAGGGCGTTTCCGAAAGTATGACTGCCGGTATGAACCAGGTCTCTCTCGAAAACCTCTCTCGTGGCAACTACGTTGTCCGCGTGATGATGGGTAGCGCAAGCACGACTGCCCGCGTCAGCATCCGCTAAGGGAACGTCATTCCGGCCTTTGAGCCGGAATCTGGAATTCTAGATGGCGGGTCAAGCCCGCCATGACGCAAGAAAAAAAATTGCCTCGGCTTTGCCGAGGCATTTTTCATATTAAATGTCATTGCGAGCCTCGAAGAGGCGTGGCAATCTCGTTATTGCAAATCGCGTTGCAGGATTTCGCACTTCTCCTTTTTCCACTCTTCAAATGTGTCGTCGGCGATGTGCTGCTTGGCTTCGCGCATCAGGTGCAGGTAGAAGTGCAGGTTGTGGATGCTCGCGAGCGTAAACCCGAGGGATTCCCCGGCGTGGTGCAGGTGGCGCAGGTACGCGCGGCTGAAGTTGCGGCAACAGTAACAGTCGCAATTCGGGTCTACGGGCTTGTCGAATTCCTCGGCATGGCGGGCGGCCTTGTAGCGTAGAACGCCTTCGCTCGTAAAGAGCATGCCGTTTCGCGCGTTGCGGGTAGGCATCACGCAGTCG
>NZ_DGUN01000052.1:0-44235 GCF_002395745.1 Fibrobacter sp. UBA4309 | reverse complement strand
GCATCACGCAGTCGCACATGTCCACGCCGCGCTCGATGAGCTCCAGCAGGTTCCACGGCGTGCCAACACCCATCACGTAACGGGCGTGGTCCTGCGGCAAAATATCGGTACAGAAATCCGCAATCTCGTACATCGTCTCGGTCGGTTCTCCTACCGAGAGGCCTCCCATCGCAAATCCGTCGGGCCCGAGTTCCGCGATGCGTTCAATCGCCTGCTGGCGCAAGTTCTTGTGCATGCCGCCCTGGATAATCCCGAAGAACTGCTGGTCGTAACCGTGGATGGGCGGGTGCTCCTTGAGCCATTGCATGGCTTCCGCGGTCCACTTGAGGGTGTAATTTAGGCTGTGCTCTGCTTCCTTTGCCGTGCTCGGGAAGGGCGTGCACTCGTCGAGCGCCATGATGATGTCGGCACCGATTTCCCGCTGTGCGTTCATGACGCTTGCGGGGCTAAAGAAGTGCTTCGAACCGTCCAGGATGCTCCTGAATTCTACGCCTTCGGGCGTAATTTTGCGCAAATCCTTCAGGCTCCATACCTGGAATCCGCCGCTGTCGGTAAGCACCGGGCCGTCCCATGCCATGAACTTGTGGATGCCGCCCGCCTTCGCAATACGCGGGGTGGTGGGACGCAGGTACAGGTGGTACGTGTTCGCGAGTATTATTTCCGCCTTGATATCCTTGAGCTGTGCCGGGGTGACCGCCTTGACGGTCGCCTCGGTGCCCACCGGCATAAAAATCGGCGTTGTCACGTCGCCATGGTCGGTGTGGACTACGCCCAGGCGGGCCTTGGATTTCTTGGATGTTTTAAGGAGCTCGAAACGGTTCATTTGGCCTAAAATGTAGAAAAAAACGCTTGTTGTCAATTTATCCATGCAAAGGCTGCGACATGGGGGGATATTACCCCTGGCAGAACATATTTTATATTCGCGGGTTCTGCATGTGCAGGCCCTTGGTGAATGGAGATGTGTATATGAAAACAGTGTGGAAAGCCGTTACGGCTGTTACTTTCGGCATGGTCGCGAATGCAGTTGCCGACAACCCCATTTCATCTTACCACTATCTGGCGGACCCTTCTTGCGCCTCTGATGGTGACACGTTCTACATCCTTACCGATGTGGACGACTACAACAACCAGACGAACTGGAACTACGACATTGTCGGCCTTTATGCCTTTACGTCCGAAGACATGAAAAACTGGACCGACCACGGCATGATTTTCCGCTCCAAGCGTGAATTCGGCAACTATCCGAACAACACTTGGGCTTCGGGCATTGCTGTCAAGAATGGTAAGGTCTATATCGTTTACCCTGATGGCGCAAGCGGCGTGGGCATGATTACCGCTCCGGCTATCGATGGTCCTTATACCGACCCGGTCAAGGAAACCCATGGCGTCAATAGAATTGCGGGTGGTGGCAGCCTTATCGGTGGTTGCGACGGCATTGCGCACTGCTTTGACCCGGGCATCTTGATTGATGACGACGGCAAGGGTTACGTGATTTTCGGTGGTGGCGAAAGCTCTAGCCGCCCCTATGGCAACAACTTTGACATTATCAGCTTTACCGAAAGCAATGGCAAGATTACTTTCGACAAGAACTCATTGAAGAAGGTCTCTTTGCCGAACTCCTTCGAAGCTCCTTACTTGCACAAGAAGGGTAGCACCTATTACTTGAGCTTCAACAACCGTAGCCAGGTGATTGACTATGGTATGTCCAACAATATTTGGGGTCCGTATACCTTTGTGGGCACGGTCATTCCGGGAATCGGCTCTGTGCCTGATGCTCATGGCGAAGGTGGTAACAACCACCAGGGTTTCGCTCCGTTCAAGGACAAGTGGTACGCAGTCTACCACGATCGTCGCCTGGTGACTTCCGACAACCACCCGGCCGCAACGACCCAGGCGGGCGTGCGTTCCGAGAACCCGAACTACGAAAACCACAGAAGCGTGTCCATCGACGAACTCACCTGGAGTGGCGACAAGATGAACAAGCTGACCTTCACTCGTGAAGGCCCGAAGCAGATCAAGAACTTCGACCCGTACAAGACCTACAAGGCTACCACTAGCTCCAAGCAGATGAACATCCGTAGCCGTACCGACTGGACCAAGGGTCAGCCGGTGAAGCACGTGCTTCTGCCGCTTACGAGCCGTAGCGAATCCTGGATCCGCGTTACCGGAGTGGACTTCGGCAATGGTGCCCAGAACCTCCGCATCAAGGCTGCGAACGTGGGCGATGGCAATAAGATTGAAATCCATACGGGCAGTGCCTCCGGTACACTTGCCGGTACTTGCGAACTTGCGAAGACTGCCAATAACATGACCTTTGTCGATAACGATTGCGAAATGAAGGGCCTTACCGGCGTTGTCGACCAGGTGTTCTTCGTGTTCAAGGGCTCGCAGGATTCCACCATGGGCATTCTCGAATGGGAATTCCAGGGCACCAAGCGTGAACCCGAACCGCAGAGCGCCTTTGGTGGAAAGGCATGGGCCATTCCGGGCAAGATCGAAATGGAAAACTTCGATGAACCGGGCTACGGCGCAGGCAACGATTCCTACGCCGACAAAGATGCCGATGACCATGGCGCCGAAACCAACGGGGGCAAGAGCTACCGCGAAGGCACGGGTGTAGACATCTACAAGAAGGCGACCGGCTATGTGGTCGGCTACAACCAGACTGGCGAATGGCTGGAATACACCGTGGAAGTTGCCGAGGCGGGCGATTACACCATGTATGCGGCTGTGGCTTCTGCCAATGCGACCTCCAGCTTCCAGCTTTCTATCGATGGCGAAAGCATTACTGGTGAAGTCTCCGTTCCGCAGGCCAGCGCCGGCGAAGAGAACTACGACGACTACAACAAGGTCAAGGAAAACGTAACGCTTACTGCGGGCAAGCATATCCTCCGCTTCACCGTGACCGGCGACTGGATGGATATCGACTACATCAACTTCGTGAAGGGCAAGGATGCCGCAGATACCGACCCGATCGGTACGCTGGCTATCGGTGATGTCAGGTTCCAGAACGGTGCGTCGAAATCCTACCGCGTGTATGGTCTTTCGGGCAAGCTGCTCGGTACGGTCGACTTGACCGGCATGGATGCCTCCAGCGCCCTTAAGGCGGCCGGCTATACCAGGGGCGTGTACATGCTCAAGCAGGTACGGGGCGGCAAGAAGCTCATGGTGAATACCGCAAGGTAGCCTCACGCGTTCGGGCTGGAAATGCCCGCTCGGGTTAGAAATGCCCCGGACCTTTGTCCGGGGTCTCTTTTTTGCATTTTCTTGAATTCAAAAACAAGAAAACCCGGCTTTTCAGCCGGGTTTTCTTCTGCGGTCGGACAGACTTGAACTGTCATGGGATCTCTCCCACTAGCACCTCAAGCTAGCGTGTCTACCAATTCCACCACGACCGCGTGGTCCTTAGCGGAACGGCTCAAATTTAGATTAAAATGAGCCGTTTGTAAAGGGGTTCCTGCACTTTTTTGTGATTTTTCTTTTTATACCTCAGAAACCAGCTTGTCGAAGACTTGGCCTCGGACCTTGTAGTTCTTGAATAGGCCGAAACTGGCGCAGGCGGGGCTCATGATGACGGTCCCGCCATTGCCGATGGAGAGGCTGTCGGCAAAGGCTTCTTCCAGGGTGGGGAAGATGCCTGCGACAATGCCCGAGCCTGCGGAATCGAGACCGGCTTGCCGGAGCGATTCGAGCATGCGCTCGGCGGTGGCACCGATGAGCGCGATGCGCTTCAGGTTCGGCCGCTGTTTCACGAGGATGTTCGAAAGTTCGGTGAAGTCCGCGTTCTTTTCGGAGCCGCCAAGAATCAGCGCGAAGGGACGCTTCATGCTGGCAGTGGCGGCGATAGTCGCGTCGGGGCGGGTAGCGTAGCTGTCGTTGTAGAACTCGATGCCGTTCTTTTCGCCCTTGAATTCCATGCGGAAGGGGAGGGTCTCGTAGCTCTTGAGTGCATTGAAAGCGTCGGCAACGGGAATCCCGAGAGCCTTGCACGCGAGGGTCGCCGCCGCCATGTTTTCCAGCTGGTAGATTCCCTTCACCTTGCAGTCGGCCAGGTACAGCGTTTCTCCGCCGATGGCGAGCGTGGCGCCGTCAATCACGGCATCTCCGTTGCCCGCGTTCGGGCCGTCTGCAAGGGTAATCGAGTACTTGGTCGCTGCAGGGCTTTCGCTCGCAATCTTCGCGGTCGGTGCGGCGTCTTTCAGGTAGACGCAGGTGCCGCCGCGCTTCTGCCAACGGACCAGGTTCGCCTTCGCGTCGCGGTATTCCTCGACGGTCTTGTGCCAGTCCAGGTGCTCTGTCGAGACGCGCAGTACGACGCCTACATCGGGCGAAACGGACAATGTCATCAGCTGGAAACTGGAAAGCTCGAGGATGCTGATGCGTTCGGGAGTTTCGTCTTCGAGCAAGTCCAGGGCCGGTACGCCGAAGTTCCCGCCGATGGCGTTCTTCTTGCCGCACTTGTCGAGAATATGGCTGATCATGCTCACGGTAGAACCCTTGCCGAGTGTTCCCGTGACTCCTACTACTTTTGCGGAGCGTGTCTGTTCCAGGAACAACTGTATCTGGCTCGTCATGATTCCGCCGTTCATCTGGAACTTGAAGAGTTCCTGGCTCATCGGGTAAACGCCCGCCGAGCGAACGACTGTCACGCAGTCCTTGAGTCCGTCCATGTAGTTGTCTCCGCTGAACGTCTTGACGTTCACGTCGGCCGGGACTTCCGGCAGGGTGACGGGGTTCTTGTCCATTACGACAATTTCCTTGATGCCTTCACGGACCAGGTACTTGAACGTGCTCTGGCCTTCGACGCCAAAGCCCAAAACGCCAACGGGCTGTATAAGATTAGAATCCATATTTCTCATTGTCGATGCATTTGATTTTCTCTGTGTTTGCATTGCACAGGGAATCGATGTTTAAAGGTTTTCCGGGTTGCTGCGTAGCTAGAATTTCTTGTTGTTCGGCCTTGCATCTTTCGACTGCGGCAAAGTCCGTACATTTACGGCTATCGCGTTCGTGCTCGTCTTCCCAAAACTCTTGGCAATGCTCGTCAGATAACTCCCAGCAACCACATGAGCTCAAGACGAGACAAAGAAAGATGAAAACGCGCTTCATATCAAGAAATCTAACATTTTTACTAAGCGGAAAAAGTCCGCCACAAGGGCGGACTTCAATATGCGGTTGGGCTATGCTCCCTTATTCGGCAGCCGGGGCAGCCGCATCAGCGGCCGGTGCTTCGGCTGCAGGCGCTTCAGCGGCGGCACCTGCATCAACAGCCGGAGCGGCAAAGTCACCGGGCAGAGCCGGGACCGTCGGAGCCTGCTGGGCAGCGCCTTCGCGTGTAGCCTTCTGCATGGCGGATTCTTCAACAGCCTGGTCCTGCTTGGCCGTGATGAGGCCGAGGGCGAAGACGATGATGAAGAACACCACAGCCACACCGCGGGTCAGCTTCTGGATGAACGTTGCTGCACCGGCGGTGGAGAATGCGGACTGGGAAGTCATACCACCGAGACCTGCGAGGCCACCCATCTTGTCGTTCTGCACGAGAACGAGCAACATGAGGAAGAAGCACAGGAACACGTGGACGACGATAAGGACCCAAAAAAGAGTTGTCATAGTGACGATTCCTTGGTTGTTTGAAAATTACTTGGCTTCGGCAGCGTCGATGATTTCCTTGAAGGTGTTGGCCTTGAGACCTGCACCGCCAATGAGACCACCGTCGATGTCCTTCTGGGCGAGGAGGCCGGCTGCGTTGGCGCCCTTCATGGAGCCACCGTACTGGATGCGCATGCCTTCGGCAACAGCTTCACCGTAGATTTCCTTCACAACGGAGCGAGCGTAGGCCTGGGTGTCCTGAGCCTGTTCGTCGGTAGCGGTAACGCCGGTACCGATTGCCCAAACCGGTTCGTAAGCGAGAACGCACTTGGCTGCGTCTTCAGCAGAAACGTCCTTGAAGGCGCCCTTGATCTGGAGACCGAGGACTTCCTTGAGGATGCCACCGTTGCGCTGGTCGAGGGTTTCGCCAATGCAGATAATCGGCTTAAGACCGGCTTCGAGGGTCTTCTTGACCTTGAGGTTCACGGTTTCTTCGGTTTCGT
Source organism: Fibrobacter sp. UBA4309 (assembly GCF_002395745.1). Lineage (GTDB taxonomy): Bacteria > Fibrobacterota > Fibrobacteria > Fibrobacterales > Fibrobacteraceae > Fibrobacter. Next base: position 38,143 of record NZ_DGUN01000052.1, on the reverse strand, counting down.
GGAAGTACTGACGCTGTTCGGAGTGACCGATGATGATGTATTCGGCACCGATTTCCTTGACCATGTCCACAGAAACCTTACCAGTGTATGCGCCCTGGTCCTTCCAGTGGATGTCCTGGATGGCGAGCTTCACGTTGGAACCCTTGATGACGTCGGCGACCTTGGCGGCGGCGAGGTAAGTCGGGGCGATGACCACTTCGGTCTTCTTCACGTCCTTGACGGCTTCCACGATATCCTTAGCGAGCTGAATGGATTCGCTAACGGTTTTGTTCATCTTCCAGTTACCAGCAATGATATACTGACGCATAATTGACTCCTTGAGAGGTTTAAATTTAACGCGCGTAAATGTAGAAAATTTTATGGATTTGGGTAGGCTGGAACGCGTTTTAGGCTCCGTATAGACCCCAAAAAAGACCGCCAGATGTTTTTTCCGGAGGTCTTTTTGCCTTTTTTACCGCTATCTGTTGTCAAGTTCCAGCAAAAGGGAATCCAGGCGGTGGGTGTAGATCTCGGCTCCTGTATCGCAAAGGTGCTGCGAATCTTCGTTCATTCCGCCGGCGTAGTCGTGCAGACCATCCTTGTTTTCGTCGAACAGGACAAAATTCGAATATGTGTTTTCCATCTCGACGAATTCATTGATCAGGGAATCGGCAATACTGCGCTTCATGCCCAGGTAACCGAACATCGTGGAATTCCTGTATGCGGGTGACTGGGGGAGGATTGTCCCGATGACTGTTACGCCTCGCTTGGCCGACTCTTCAATGATGGTCTTCAGGGAATTCATGGAGCCTGCGAGGATTTCTTGTCCAGGATCGCTAACGGTAGCTCCAAAACTTGCTCCTGGCCACGATCCCGAGCAAGTAGTGTGCAATTGACCTCTAAGCTCAATAATATGGTCGGTACGATTTGATGACGGGTAGAGTATTCCGTCCTTCGCAGCCTCGTATAAAGGTGTAAGGTCTTCTTCGCCAGCCCAGTAATCGTGGTTCTTGTCATATACAAATCCAGGATACAACAGGTATTTTGCGTTGGCGTCGTTGTCGGCGAACCAGTTGTCATCTTTGGCAGATGCTGTTTTCCACCAAAAATCCAAATCGAGGGAAACTACCAGATACTTCATCTTTTTGTAGTGGGGCATAATGTACTTCATCAGGAGGTCCTTTGACATATGGATCGTGCATGATGCAAGGCCCAAGTTTACCCCGATGAATTGGTTGCTGAGTCTTGTGGGGTAAACGGCGTTTAGAGGGCGCGAAGACCCTATGACGACCACGTTGGCGGAATCGGCAAACTGCCACAAGAGCTCCATCTTGTATCGTATAATGAAGTCTTTGAACTGCGTGTAGCTTTTTACGTATATTCCTGCGCTGTCGGGATCCAGGACCAGGCTGTGTTCGCCAGAAGAACTTGTTGGGTCAATCTCGCCGGAGGAACTTATCGGGACGATTTCGCCGGAGGAACTTATCGGGACAATCTCGCCGGAGGAACTTGTCGGGACAATTTCGCCGGAGGAACTTGTCGGGACAATCTCGCTTGAAGAGCTGGTTTCGACGATCTCGCTTGAAGAACTCGTTTGGATACTTGTGCTGGACGGTTCTTCGGCCGCTTTACTTGAAGAACTGCTTTTTGCGACAGGAGGCATGGACTGTTCTACCCAAAGAACCGGATGCCATAATTCATCGCTTTCTACGAGTTCGACAATTTTTTTCGTTTCCATGTCTATCAAGACGATTTTTTTATGGGCTCCATTATGGTCCGTAAGTGTTGCCACCGCCGCATTCTTGCCGGCCACCCATTCCGTATGGTCATAGGAATAGCCTGCCGGAGAAGCGACTGCGTCCACTAAGTTTCCACCGCTATTCATTACAAGAATTTGTTCGTGGGTCCTGTATCTCTGGCCGACAAACTTCTGACCCGTAGAACCTCCAAAATCGAGAAACAAAGTTCGGCTTGAACCGTCGCTGGCAAGGGAGACGTTGCAGGCCTGCTCGTTGTTGTACCATACGTCATATTTAACCTTGTCGGGATCGTTCCAGGTGGCAACGCGCAAAAGTGTCGAGCCGGTTACCGCAAACCCCTCTGTTACGCCTCCGTTAAAACTGCCCTTTAGCAATAGTCGGGGTGTGCCGAAATTCCCCCCTGCAAAAGGTACAATCCAGGTGCTGTATCCTGCCCAAGTCAAGGAATCCTTGTTGCTTCCTGCATCAGATACATACACTAGAACGGTATCGCCGGGTCCTAAGACCCTGAATCGCGGTATGGCGGCATTATTTACGGGGAGTTCTACTTTTTCTGAACATGCGGAATCCAGGCGGCATACATAGACTTTTGATTTTCCGGACAGTCCTTCAATCTGGGTGCTGAACGCGACATAATTGCCATCGGGAGATACGTCTGGATGGAATGCGCTTGTATTATCTTCGATTTCAATAGCCCTGGAAGCATTCCTGGAGTAATCGATAAAGGTCAATTTCCCGGAAACGTCGTTCCTGAATACGAGTTTCGCCTTTGCCCTTCTGGTGTTTAAAGTTCCCAGGACAGATTCTGTGGTTGCTACGATGTTTATCTTGACCGTGTTCACTGATCCGGAAGGATCTAGCCAAAGCGGTTTGTCGATGGCTCCAAGCACTAGCCTGAATCCTACATAATCGGCGCTGGAATTCATCGCGATAGGATACACATCCCGGCGGGTGTTGATGTTGATGTCGTTGGGCGACAGTCGATAGTTTCCGCCCTTTATCATGTTTTCTTTTAGACTGTTGGGAGCGGAGGCGCCGACGTAGTTTGTCAGTGTGGTATCTTTAAAATCCGCAAGCCATCCGTCCACCCATTCTGCAACATTTCCTGTCATGTCGCAGACGGCATCCGGATTTTCCTCGAATTTGCCGTGAGAACCGCCTAATCCGGGGGTGGAGCAAACCTCGTGGGGCGTCGATGAGGAATTGTCCGCGTTCCAGGAATTTTCAATATTCCAGAACTTTTTTGCGACGTATACCCACTCGGCCTCCGTTGGCAGTCGGTAGCCGGACACTTCGTAGTGGGTGGCTAGCCCTTCAAGAAAAACGCAACTTCCGGAGGGGGCGAAATTCGATTTTGCATAGGTATAAACGGTGTCGAGTCCTTCGCTTTTACTTAATGCGTTTGCGTACAAGACGGCATCGTAGAAATTGACATCGACTTGGGGGAGGTTCTTTTCACTTTCCGGTATATCGCCACCCATGAGGGCGGCGTACTGTCCTCGGGTCACTTCGGTGCGGCCAATGTAGAAGTCGTAGTCCAGCTGGACATCCATCGTAACTTTGGACTCGTCAGAGGCGTCTGTCAAAGATACCGTCTTAGGCCCCTTCTGCTTTACGAAACCTTCTATGGAGTATTCCGCTTCTTCGGAGGAACTGGACGAGTCTAGTTCCTCTCCAGAGGAACTGGATGACTCTTGGCCTTCGTCAATATTTTCCGAAGAGCTGGACGATTCAGGTTCTTCTCCGGTCTCGAATTCCAGTTCTTCTACAATATCGTCATCGGATTCAGTAGATTCGCTATTGGAACAGCTCGTCCAGAAACCGAATGCCAACAAGGGGATAATGCAGAAAATAGTTGTCTTTTTCATTTCTAAAAAAAGGGCTAATATAACAAAAAAAGCCGCCCTTGGCGGGTCGGCTTTTTGCCTGGATGCGGAAAAACTCCGGCAATCGCAGTTGAATTAGTTGTTGTAGTTGCTGGAACGGCTGGAGGTCGGGGCCGGGGATCCGCCGTAGCGGTCGCCCTCGATCTTTTCGAGAACCCATTCGCCTTCGAAGCCCTTCAGGCGGGCGATGTCGGGGTGCTTCCAGATGAGGCGGGTGATCAGCTGGCCTTCGCGGGTGTAGTATTCCCACACGCTGCTGGTCTCGGTCTCGGTTTCGTGGTCAGGAGGTCCCCAGAGCAGGTTCACCATGTCGTTGGTCATGCCTTCTTCGATATAGCCCTGCTTGAACACGTCCTTCAGGCGCTTGTCGATGCCCATGCTTTCCTTGACGACGAAATATTCACGTTCCCATTCTTTACGGCCTTCGCCGCGTTCGATAAGGATAGGGGAGGAATAACGGCTTGCGCAGCTCCAGAACAGCAATGCGCCGAGAGCAAGCAAACAGATATGAGGAATTTTCATAGAATCTCCTTAGAGGATTTTGTTGTTCACAAAATAAGAATTTAAATTACAAGTGGCTTAATATTTTTTAGATTTTACATTGAAATGAAGCTTCGGGGTCCCATAATCTGTAAATTTTTGCCCATTCTTATGATGGCGGTCGCCTTGCCGGCGTTCGCTTCGTTCGACCAGGGCGAACAGAACGGTTTCCGGTACGGGCCGAACCTTTCGTGGGGCGTCATGGGCAATACGCCCTTTGTATGGGGCCAGTGGTTACCCCAGTTGGTAGGGAACGTCCACTATACGTGGTTGGAACCCCTCGACGAGCCGGATTACGGCGGCCCGCTCGGCAAGAACCCCGCCTACCTCAAGATGGAAGCTTCCGTGGAGGGCTCTCCGTTCTACGGCGGCTATAGCGCGGGCCTCGGGCTCCGCCCGTTCAAGACGAATCCGCAGTTCGAAGTGAATCTCGTGTACGAAAGCTACATCTACTACAAGTCCAACCTCGAGATGGTCACGGCGGATGTGCAGGGCGGTGGACGCATCGCCGAAACCTGGAACGCCGACTACATTACCGACAATGTGTGGAAGGACGAGGCGGCGAACCTCGACTACGTGCAACTGTTCGACATGAGCCTGAGCCTGGAGTTCTACTTCCTCCGTAGCTCCATTCTGGGGGGCGGAATCCACTATATTCTTTCTGACGTGAGCACGGACTTCAGTGGCAAGAGCTATGACTACAAGCGCAACATCCCCGTGTTCAGCCGCGATTTCTTGCTGGAACTGAATACTTACGGACGCCTGGTGTTTACGGAAAACTGGGCTGCAGTGTTCGAGACGATTTTTTATCGTACGGGCTACCTCCGCAGCGGGAATACGGTGCAGAAAGAATCCCTCGGGTACGGAATGATCAAGGCCGGACCGCATTTCTCATGGAAAAATGGTTTGCAGAACGTGACCTTGGAATTCGGCATGTGGAAACGCCCCAAGAAGCGCTTCTATGACGGCTCACTCTCTCAGGAATTCCTGATTGAGCTTGAGTATCAGGGGTATTTCTCGTTTCCCATCCACAAGCGTCTTTCTAAATAAGACCGGACGTTTGGACTGCTTCTTCTTTGAATTCTCTACGATAGGATCGCCTTTCGGCGGTTCGATGGTGTAGGCGGAACGCACCCAGAGGTTGCCGCTGTAGTTCGGGCCGGTCATCGAGACGAGTGTCGGCAGCGTACTCCCGGAAAAATCCTTCCAGGCACCGATATTGAAAGTCCTCGCTTCCTTGCGGGCTCCGCGCATCACGACCTTCTGCGGTAGCGGTAGCGTGTCGACGACCATGGAATACCACATGTTCGAAAAGGCCGTCGAGAATATCTTTTGCGATTTTGTCGAGTCGCGGCACAGGAACAGCCCGTTGGCCAGGAGTTCCAGGTCGTCCAGCTTGAGCGGCGTGTTGCCGATGGTCTCGCGGAGATGGTGCAGTCCCAGCTGCCGTTTCACGTTGGTCGGCTGGAGAATCTCGTAACGGGAATCCCCGGCAGTCACGAAAACGACGGGCTTCTGCTGCGGGAAGTTCAAGAAGAACGTGTCCAGCGCCTCGGGATGGTGACGCCATTCTATATCCAGGCTCACGCGGCTGTTCTGCGCGTTTACAAAACGTCCCTCTACGTTCACGATCATCGCGGAATCCAGCATGAACTGCGGGCACAGGTCGTGGGCGGCCGAGTAACCTAGACCCGCCAGAACGAGAAGTACGGATAAACGCGCTAATTTGAACATGCCGTAATGATAATAAAAAATATTGCGAGCGGTCGCTGAACGCAAAAAAAACTCCGGACCCTCACAATGGCTGAAGGAGGGAGCGGAGCTTGTTTCTCAACAGGAAGAAATTTAGATGGCGGGCGAGGCCCGCTTTTTTTGCTGCTAGCCTTCGGCCACTTCGACGGCTTCGTCGTCGCCAGCTTCGACCGATTCGTTCTCGCCGAGCTTGAACAGTTCCACGTCCTTCATGCTTTCGCGAATCTTCTGTTCGATCTCGTTGCAGAGTTCCGGATTGTCCTTGAGGAACAGGCGGGTGTTTTCGCGGCCCTGGCCGATTCTCTCATTGTTGTAGCTGAACCAGGAACCGCTCTTCTGGATGATGTCGAGTTCGGTGGCGAGGTCGAGGATGGAGGCTTCGCGCGAGATGCCGCAACCGTAGAGGATGTCGAATTCGCACTGGGTAAACGGTGCGGCGACCTTGTTCTTCACGACCTTGATGCGGGTGCGGTTGCCGATGACCTCTTCGCCGTCCTTGATTGCGGCGATGCGGCGGATGTCGAGACGCTGGGTGGCGTAGAACTTGAGGGCGTTACCGCCGGTGGTGGTTTCGGGGTTGCCGAACATCACGCCGATCTTCATGCGCAGCTGGTTGATGAACAGCATGCAGGTGTTGGACTTGGAAAGAATGCCGGTGAGCTTGCGGAGCGCCTGGCTCATGAGGCGGGCCTGGAGGCCGACGTGGTTGTCGCCCATTTCGCCGTTGATTTCGGCCTGCGGCACGAGGGCGGCCACGGAGTCGACGACGATGATGTCGATGGCGCCGGAGCGGACGAGCGTTTCGGCGATGTCGAGGGCCTGTTCACCGGTGTCCGGCTGGGACACGAGTAGGGATTCGATATCGACGCCGAGCTTGCGGGCATAGACGGCATCGAAGGCGTGTTCGGCATCGATGAAGGCTGCGACGCCGCCGAGCTTCTGGGCTTCGGCAATGGCGTGGAGGGCGAGGGTCGTCTTGCCGGAAGATTCGGGTCCGTAGATCTCGATGATACGGCCGCGCGGGAATCCGCCAACGCCGAGCGCCATGTCGAGCTGGATACAGCCGGACGGGATGACGGGAATATCTTCGACGGGTTGCTGTCCGAGAGCCATAATCGAACCTTTACCATAGTTCTTTTCAATTTGTGCAATTGCGGCTTCTACCGCTTTTGCCTTGTCCGAGGAAAGGTTGCTCGTGGGTGTATTTTTCTTTGCCATGTTGTTTGACTCCATTTTAGTTTTGTTTCTCTGTTAATATACTAATTGGTGTTCGTTTGTGCAAGTGCTTTTTTGGTTATTTATTAAAAAAAGTAGCTTGCCTAACACCTTATAAACGGATTTTTCCCGGATTTCGTTCCTATTTCCGTCAAAAATTTCAAAAAAAGACTCATTTTGCCAACAACTGTTGACACACATCCATACGGAACCGACCGGTTTGCCGGGTTCCGCTCCGGTGGGGCCGGCGATTCCGGAGGTGGCGACCGCCCATTCGCAGCCGAATTTTTCGCGGACGCCCTTTGCCATGGCCTCGACGGTTTCGGCGCTCACGGCACCCTTTTCTTCGAGAACCTGGTGGGGGACCCCGAGGATGTTCTCCTTGATCTCGTTCTGGTAGGCGATTACCCCGCCGGCAAGGATGTCGGATGTGCCCGGCTCCTTCACGATTTCGGATGCGATGAGCCCGCCCGTGCAAGATTCGGCGGTGGCCATCTTTTCGCCACGTGCGATGAGCGCCTCCTTGATGGCCTTGACCAGCAGGGAGATTTCGTTTTCGATATTCTCAAGATCTTTTGTGTCGCTCATTTTCATACTCCATAATTTAGAATTATTTTATGACATAAAATGACAATTAAATAAAAACTTCGTTTTTTTTGAAATATACCTTTTGGAACCGCGGTATGCAGTTCTTTTACTGAAAAAAGGAAAATTATTGCCGGTGGTTAGGAAATCGTATGTCTATATAAACGAATAAAAGTCGGGTTGTAAACCTGGCTGGCGCAGGGTTGGCCATCTTTTTCTATATTGTCAAGCCGATGTCAAACCGTCTGCTTGCTATAATCTTGTTCGCATGCCTCGCCATTGCTACGGGGGCTGGTGCGCAGACGGATTCTACGGCGTCCATCAGGGTGACGCAGAAGGGCGTCACCGGGATAGAATCTATCGATACGCTGACCGTGAACGAATGGGATATCCCGACAACGCATAATTCGCTGCCTTTGACCATGCTGTTCAGCATTTTCCCCGGTGGCGGCCAGTACTATACGGGCCATTATGTGCGCGGCGGTTTCATCACGGGTATCGAGGCCCTGCTTATATACGAAGTCTATATCAACAAGTCGTGGCAGAAGGACCGCGTGTACGAACAGGCCAAGCCGTTCCAGGATTCCGTCGCCATCATGAACCGCAAGATCATGGAAGCCGACAACCGCGATAGCCTGCAGGCGTATCACGAAAAACGCCAGGAGTATGCGAACCGCGTCCGCGAGCTGAGCGACAAGAAGATGGAACAGGAAGACTTGCGCACGGCCGAAAACGCCTGGCTCTTTGGCCTCCACCTCTACGGCATGTTCGATGCCTTTGGCATCTGGTACAACAACAACTACCGCAGCGTAGAACTGCGCAGCATGAAAAAGGCCTTGCTCTGGGGCATCATCCCGGGGTTCGGCCAGATGTACAACGGGGAGTTCGGCAAGGCCGGGCTTTTGTACATGAGCATCATCGGCGCGACCACGAGTATAAGGACTTCGCAGCACATGGTCAATTACTACCTCAAGCGCAAACACATGTTGGCCGACGAATCCCCGGATTCCGAGGAATACGAGAAGATTGCCGAGCGCGTGACGTACTACCGCAAGAACCGCAACCAGTACATTTGGGGTATGGCTTTAATTTATCTGTACTCCCTGGCCGATGCTGCCGTCGATGCCCTGCTGAGCGATTTCGACAACCCGTTGCATTTGGCGGTCCTGCCTCGCCTGGAAGGCGGTGCGCAGGCGATGTTCTCGGTAGACTTTTAGCTGTGGGCCGTGGGCTTTGGGCTGTCATCCTCCGAAGGAGGATCCATCATCAATTATCAATCATCAATCATCAATTATCACAAATCAATCGCCCATCACGAGCGGGGGCATCTGGATGCCGTCGTAGATTTTTTCGAATGTCCCGCGGAAATGCCCCTCGGCGTTGCGCTGCAGGTCGAAGCGCGTCACCATGGTATAGCTGAACTTGCCTTCCACGAAATCCTCGTCGGGCAGTCCGCAGGCGAAATGCTGCAGGGCCGCAATGACTCCCGCATGCGTCACGAACAGGAATTCCCCGTCGTCGGGGAGGCTGTCCAGGAACGACTCGACACGCCGGTCCACGTCGTAGAAGTTTTCTCCGCCCGGGAAACGGAACCCGCGGAGGTCGTTCATCCAGGCGTGCATCTCTTCGCGGGGGACGGCAGTAAGCTTTTGCCCTTCCCAGGAACCGAAGTTCACTTCGATGATGGCGTCGTTCTTCTCGATTTCGAGTCCTGTTGCCTGGGCGGCCTTTTCTGCAAGGCGGTAGGCCCGGAGAAGCGGGCTCGAGAAAAGCCGGGTGGGCTTGGCCCCTGATTTCTGGAATGCGTCCAGCGCCCCGGCGGCCTCGCTTTCGAATGTCGGCGAAACGTCAAAATCCAATCGGCCGTAGCAGACGTCGTTGGGGTTGTAGGGCTTCGTGTGGCGGATTGTCCAGAGGATCATATCGGAACTTAGAAATTGGGGATGCAATTAAAAAAGCAACCCGAGGGTTGCAAAAAGAATCCTAGGCGACCCGGACACATAAAAATTCGCAAGTCCGTTGCTGCTTTCGCCCTGGCGATTTGCCCGCAAATAGTCATTGTCCGGGGCCTAGGACTCCGCAATATAGCTTGTTTTTGCAAAAATTACAAGCGTTTTGTCGAAAATGGCCGTTTTTTATCACATAATTATGCGATTATACCACTATGGAATAAACACAAATGAAAAATCCCGTTTACATTAATTATATTTTACAAATAGGGGTGGTGGAATCGGTGATTTCCGGATGGGATTTTTAGATGCCGTTTCAACGGGGCTGTGCCCCCTAGGAGTGACTATGGTTAGGTGTGAATTCAAATTTGCACTAGAGTTCTTGGCCTTGAGCCTTTTGGCCGCGGTGAATTTGTTCGCCGTGCCTATAGAGCCGTTTTACTTTGAGAATGCTGTCGACCAGGAAGCGACCTGGGACGACTTGATGAAGTATAAGCTCTGGGGAACGGGACTTCCTGGTGACAATTATGGCGTGGCGTTTATCGGACAAGAAGTTTTTATAAATGATTCAAATGGATATTCGGGAAGCGCTTCGGCCGGTTTCCAGATGAAGAATATCAAGCATTCAATTGGTGGCCCACTTGCATTTGCCGGGAATTTTGAAAATGGTGATGGTCAGGACACTGTTTTGAGTGGGCCTAGCCATTTTGGCGGACGTGTTAATGTAGGGTTTAATGGTCGAGAAAAGGTTGTCTGGAACGGCCCGGTTTGTAGTGATGTAAATGGTTTCGACTATTTCGACAATGTTCGGACGAAGGATGGTGCTGTGCCGGAAAAAACTTGTGACCCCGAAAAAGTCCCTGCCATCGACAAGACCCTTGATGTCCCCAAGGTAAACCATGCCGGATTTACGTATGATCGTGAAGTTGATTCATACCTGTTCGAGGATAAGACGAACTACATCGATATCCCGGAAGGCGAGGGCTTTTACGACATCCACGTGAAGGGCGACCTTACCATGAAGAGCAATAACGATTACTTGTACATTCGTATGCCGGAAGGCCGCTATGTACGATTCTTTATTGATGGGCGGTTTGTAATTTCTTCCGACTTGCACAATATTGTCGTCATGACGGTGAAGGACGGTGAATGGAGCGAAACCAACCAGCAATGGAACGGCGGTACGCAGAAGACTGTAGAGAACAAGGATTACGGCGGAAATCTGCTTTTCTATTCGCCGAATAATATTGCTTTCCCCGCTGAAGAATGCCATATTCAGGGAACGTATATTTCGGGTGGTACGATTAGCTTTGAACAGCATTACAAGTTTGCCGGTCAGCTTTTGGCAAAGAAGGTCTCTATCAATGCAGAATTCAGGGCCGGCGATTTCCGCTACGTGCAGTTCTTCCCGGCCAAGCTCAAGGTCGACAACAAGAAAAAGCTTCGCGAAGACCACGAAGATATCGGCGACACGGTGCGCCTGTACCTGAGTCTGGAACCGGCAACTAAAGTGCCGTTCCGCTATTGTTTTGAATTCCCCGACAAGGGTGCCGAGAACGGTGCCGGCGGCAAGTATGCACATCGTGACGACATTGTCGATACGGGTATCCCGGCTTGCGACAAGGGCGATACGGTAAAGGCTTATTTCGAGAAGGGGAAGACGACGCTGACGAACCCGATTATCCTGCATGCGAAGTACGATGCCTTGCTCGAAGAGGATGAACGCTTCTACATCCGCGTGTGCGACCTGGAAGCGGCGGTCTATGCCGATGGCGACAGAACCGAAAATTGCGCGAGACTCCCCATCGACATCATCAACGTGCCGAAGAGCCCGCTCAGCGAGGACTTCACTGTCACCGGTATCATGAACGACCCGCTTGTGATTTCGGATTTCCGGGCCATGAATCCGGACTCCTCCGCCCTTGCGGATTATTCCGTGAAGATCGTGGATGGTGTTTCTGTCGGTACGCTTAAGCTCGATGGCGCTGACGTTGTTGCCGGTACGGTTATCGATGCGAAGGATTTTGCGAAGCTCGTGTACAAGGGCAAGACCGACGAGTTCGGCGCCCCGTACGATTCGCTCCATTTCCAAATTATCCGTAACTCGGACAGCACCGTTTCGGACTATACGTACACGCTGACCATCGACCTCGTCTCGGCCATGTTCCCGGTCCTCGAAAACTCCAAGAAGGATACGCCGGTCGGCTATATGGAAACGGATATCGCATCGCCGGTGTTCGGCATCGACGATCCCTCCGGGACGTTCGTTATCGATGCGGCTTCGGGCCTCATTACGGTGGCGGTGGACAGCACCATCGACTACGAAGTCAAGGACAAGTATTTGGTGACGGTGTCGATTACGAGCGGTACGGTCACGAAGAATGTCGCGGTACAGGTTTTGGTGGTAGACGTGAACGATCCGCCTTCTATCAAGGATACCACGATGGGCGTTCGCGAGAACGAACCCGTGGGTACCGAGGTCGGCGTGCTTGCCTATTACGACCAGGACGGCCCGAATTCAGGCTTCCGCCAAAACACCTTTAGCCTGGTGGGTGGCGATTCCAGCCTGTTCGCCATTGACGCGACGAGCGGGAAGATTACGACCCGCAAGGTGTTCGACTACGAGGCGCTCCCCGCCGACAAGAAGTACTACACGGTCAAGGTGCAGATTATCGACAACGACGGCTACAAGAGCGTGGCCGATGTCCGCATCAACATCCTGGATGTTGTCGAAAAGTCCGTTATCGTGGTGACGCATGCCGAATCGGGTACGGGCGACTACAGCGAAAACAATCCGGAAATTCCTATCAAGGTGAACGACAAGACGGTGACGCTCTCGTGGACGGGTGACGGCATCCCGCAGCCGGATACGACTGTAAAGAACCTCCACGAAGGCTACAACGTAGTACGTTTGACATACTACGACAAGACAAAGGATTCTCCCGCCATCTTGGATGTCATCATCTTCGTCTGCACCAAGACTCCGGAAGTGGATGTCTCGACGCAGGTCGCCGATGTACTCGCGACCGATATCTTCACGGTCGTGGAACAGCCCGCGGAAGGCGATACGTCGTTCTACGTGAACAAGAAGTCCAACGACATTTCGATCAAGATAAAGAATCCTGTCCTGGATTCCACGTATACGGATTCTACTTGCAACTACACGACAAAGGAATTCAAGATTGCCGACGTCCCGTTCGATACGCTGAAGAACGTGTCCGACGCGGTGAAGACAATTGCAAAGATTGCCGCCGAAAAGATTATGCTGAACGATATGCCGTCTGGCAAGGTCAAGCATTCTCCGTTTAACGACAGCCTGGTGGCCGTGAGCTATGCCGAAAAGGTGGCTGGCCAGACGGTGACCGTTTCTTACGTGACCAACGCCAAGGGCGACGTGGTGAACGACCGCATCAAGGTTTCTTACGAGACGACGATTGACGGCAAGACGGTGACGGTGTCGTACGAGGCGGATGCGCTCACGGGTGAACCGGTCGAATCGGAATCTGGCGCGATTTACTCTGTGGCGTACAGCTATACCGACAAGCACGACAATAGCGTCACCGTGGCCTACGCCTTGAATTCCAAGGGCAACGCCATCAAGGACGAAGACAAGAACGTGGGTTACGAGGTCACCTTCACGTACGTGAACGAATTCGGCAATACGGCCAGCCGTTCCATCTACATCGTGGTCGACCTGATTCCGCCGAAGGTGAAAATCGAATCGCCGCATACCGACGACGTGATATTCTCGACCTACGTCGACGTGAAGTGGACTGTAGACCTGAACGACGGCAAGGGCCCCGCCGTGATGGATACCCTCAAGGTGCAGGGACTCAACAAGGGCGGCAACACGATTATCCGCCGTTACAAGGACAAGGCCGGCAACGGTTCTGCCGATACGGTTTACGTTATCATGAAGGACGCCAAGGACGTGGACATTTCTGTGGTGACTCCGGTGACGAAGGTGACCCGCGAGAAGACCGAGGAATACTACGCTGCGAACGAGCCGGAAAAGGGCCAGACCTTCGCCGTGACCATCTACAATTCCAAGACGGATAAGGAAGTCGAAACGCTCAAGGGCGGAAGCTTCAAGACAAAGAACGGCTCCGGCGACGAACCGTATCCGAACATGAGTGGCCACCTTGGCCCGACTCTCGCCGTAGATGCCAAGCTGCCTGTAGTTAGCGCCGTGACGGGCCTTGCGACACTCAATGACCTTGTCGGCAAGGACGGCTTGATTTCCATGAACGGTGTCGAATCTGCCAACGATACTTCGCGAATCACCGTGGATGAATACGTGAAGGAACATTGCACTGCGCAGTTCCAGTCGGATTTGGGCACGGATCTTTCCCGTGCGAACTTGTTCCACACGACGATGAAGGTGAAAATCTGGGTGTATACGACGATCGGTAACTTTGTCGATTATTTCTCGTTCGACCAGGAACTGGACAATCCGGATTACGTAAACGATGCCGGCGTGTTGAGGCTGTACTTTGAACAGAAACCCGACAAGGAAGGGTACGTGCGTACGGCCGATGGCCGTCTCTACGGTACGGGCGCCTATCTCTACAAGACCGAAGTTACCTTGAAGTCGGAATTGCTGTGCGACCTGCCGGGTGAAAACTCGACGGAGGTCGACCAGATGGGGGCGGTCCGCAAGAGCAGCGAAGATCTGCTTAAACCGTTCGGTTACAAGAGGCCCGAATATAAGTAAGAAAAAAAGTTCTTGTTTTGAAAAAAATACGGCTCGGAGGGTATCTGGGCCGTTTTTTTACGTTGAAACGGGAAAAATGCAAATTTTTAGGATATAAATCACGCTTTTTGTATCGATTTGTAAACCTTTAGGCGCCTTAATGTTGCTTTTTTGAAACATTTTACCTATATTTATGGCCAAGAAATGTGTGGAGCCTAAGGAATCACAATATTCCAAGTTGGAATATGGGACGTTTGTTTGGATAGCTCACTAGAGGGAGAAATAGTGATTATGCGTATGAACAAATTCAAAATTCTAGGATTGTCCGCACTTCTGCTCGGACTGGCGGTGCAGGTCCAGGCTGCAGACACACTTCGAGTGAAGTCCTGGCCGCTGTATTTTAATGGCGTCGGCACGCGCGCTTCCGATGGCTCGTATTCACCCGATGATTCGGTGCTTCAGGAAACATACTGGCAGAACTTGATGAAGTACAAGCTGTGGGGAACCTCCGGTATTGAGGTTAAGCTTGGTGCGATTATCATAGCGGACAATGTCGGCTATAATGGTACTGCAAAAGGTGATTTTACCATTGCAAATCAGAAAAATCTTGATGTTTCAAATAATTATGCGGATTGCAATTCCGACAACGAAAATTGTGTAAACCATCACTTTGGTGGCCCTACGATTGTTGGGGGTGATTTTACTTTCACAAACTCTACACATGATAGGATAACGACTGGACCGGTTCGTGTGTCTGGCAATTTGGTGGTTAGTGGTGGGTCTGGTTCTCGAAATGTGATGGAGGGAAATTGGTGTGTAGGAGATTCAATATTAGGTCAATATAATGGAAACCTAGAACATTGGAATTCCTTGGTTTCTGGAGTGTATAATGCCAATTATACCTTGGACAAGAAAAAAGGCGACTATAATGCTTGCACTGAATCCATTGCCCCGAAGGTTGAAACTGATATGGACGTTCCTATTTGGCCGACGTCGACTTCTACTGTTTGGGAAGGTGCGATAAATTTGACAAGCAATTACATGAATGAGGTGGCTTTTATTCATGTACCGCCTGATTCTGTGCAAAAGAACAAATATAGGACTTTTGATAAATACATTGAAGATTTTAAAATTGGTGGTAGTACAGGAAAGGTTCTGTATGTCTTGATGCCTCCTGGTGGAAAGCTAACTAGAATTTATTCGAGAAACGGCTTCTCTTTTGATGCTTCTGCCAATGATATGAAGATAGTTGTTGCGTACGTAAAGGAAGGACTGAAGTTTGATGCAACAACGATGAAATGGGATGTTGCAGAACCTGCTCAAAAACTTGACAACAATGGTCATCCGTTTAATCCGGCTCAACCTGCAAATGGAACTTCTTGGGAGTTTACTGATGGGGACAAGTTCACTGCTGTATCGAATAAGGACTATGCCGGCAACCTGTTGTTTTATACGCAAAAGGATATTCTTTGGAATTACTGGAAAGATGCAAGTTTCGTGGGTTCCTGGTTTACTACAGGGGAAATGAGAGTTGGTGGCCACTTTAAATTGGCCGGTCAGTTGATTGCCGGGAAATTGGTATTCACGAACGATGTTACGGGTGATTTCCGCTATGTGCCGATTGATCCGCCCGGAATTGACCCGACGATTTTTGCAAAGGATTACATCTATTATGAAGGCGATACCCTTGAAGTTATCCCGGTAAAACTGGACAAGATTCCGGAAACGAACGTGACCTTCGATTATTGCTACGAGTTCATCAATCCCTGTCCTTGGGGTAATGGCCTCTGCGCCGAAAATGCGGACTTGAACATTAACAATCCGGATCCGAGAGATCCCCAGCGCAAGCTCCCGATATGCGGAGCCGATACCGGACATGTCATAATTCCGAAGGGTTCCCTGGCTGCGACGGATACTGCGTTTATGCCGATTATCAATGTCAAGAAAGACGGCATTGAAGAAAATGACGAAGCCTTGAAGATGCACATCATCAACCTTGCCGGTGCGGTGGTGAAGTACAATGACAATACGTATTTCGAAGGAAAAATCTCGGTGAATATTCGCCTCGGCGATAGGGACAGGAGCAACGATCCTCCTGTATTCGTGTGTGAAGACGAGGACGGTAACCCGATTGATTGCGATTCGCTCTTGAAGGTGGCTGAAAACGACGCTGGAGCTAAGGCAGGCAAAGTCAAGGCTACAGACAAGGAAGATGAACAGGTTACTTACGCCCTTGGCGGCCAGTATCGTGCCAATGGCGTAGAAGATGTCAACATCTTCGAAATTGACGAGAATACGGGTGTAGTCAAGCTGAAAGCTGGTGTTCAAGTCAACTACGAAGAAGACCAGTACTTTGGCGTGGACATCATGGCCAAGGATGAAAAGCATGTTACGGTCAAGAGCTTCCGCGTCAGCGTCCGCGACGTGAACGAAAACCCGATTATTGTCGGCAATACGGATTTGGATGCCGTCAACAACAAGACCTACAATGCCGAAGAAGACCTGGCCGATGGCGATATCATTGGTAAGGTTGTCGTTGGCGATATCGACTCCCTGCACAGGGAGACGACTGAGGAAAAGTTCAGGGATAACATCGTGAAGGCCGTCGATGGCGATACCAATATCTTCACGGTGGACTCCAGGAAGAATATCGTGGTGCTTCACGGGGATTCCCTGGATTACGAAAAGGATTCTGTCTACACGTTGCTGATTCGTGCCGAAGACCGCAACGATCCGACCTTGTTCGATACGATGACGGTTACTATCCGCATTATCGACGTGAACGATCCTCCGCATTTTGACACGACCCATGTCGACATCGTTATTCCGCCTCCCGATCCGACCGATCCGGGCAGCGATCCTGATACGACGAAGAACCTTATCAGCCTCGATAGGAACAAGAAGGGCTCTGTCGAAGAAAACAACCCGGCCAACGTGATTGTCGGTGCTGTCAAGGCTACTTGCTCCGATACGCTCAAGACGCTTATTTACGAGATTGTCAAGGATACGAGCGGCCTCTTCACGATTGACCCGAAAACGGGCGTTGTGGTCGTGAAGGATCCCATGGTGTTCGACTACGAAAGGGTTAATGAATACGAAATTACGGTGAAGGTTTCTGACGGCGTAGATGCGGGCTCCGGATTTACTGCGGATGGGGTTAAGGTCCAGACCGCAGAAAGGCCGGTGATTATCCGCGTTATCGACGTGAACGAAGCTCCCGAAATTGCAAAGCAGGAATTCCATATTGACGAAAACCAGCCCGCCGGAAGCGAAGTGGATGGCCATCTGGTTTCTGCCGACCCGGATACGCTGAACCACAACTTCTCGGTGAGCTCCTATAAGGCCTTGAGCGGCGATACCCTCCTGTTCCAGGTGAACGAGGACGGCAGCATCGTTACCAAGACGAAGCTGGATTACGAAAAGTATGCCGCTACCGGCGATACCGTGTTCTCCCTGGTTGTCGAGGTGAAGAACGTCCTGGGCAGCGACGGCGGTTATGCTACCGAATCTACCGCGCTTTGGGATACGGCGACCGTCACGATTATCTTGCGTGACGTGAACGAACCTCCTGAAATCCTGACGGATACGGTACGTGTCGAGGAAAATTCCAAGGGCGGTACTGTTGTCGATACCATCGAGTCTGTCGACCCCGAAAACCCGAACGAAAAGATTACGTATACCCAGATCGGCACGTCTGATTTCAACGTGAGCGAAGATGGCGTGATCACCGTGAAGGATGGTGCGAAGCTTGACTACGAGTCTACGCCGATTCTCAAGATTACGGTCGAGGTATCCGATTCCGAGGGTCATAAGGATAGGAAGGAAATCATTGTGAAGGTCGAGGACGTGAACGAACCTCCGACCATCAGGGACCAGGTTGTCACGTTCCTGGAATCCGATTCTATCGGAACGACGAAGGGTCCGCTTGTTGCCGACGATCCGGATACGGATCCGAAGAACAGGAATTTGAAGTTCTCGCTCGTGGGAGACCCCGTCACGTTCGACGTGCTCGAGGATGGCAAGGTCAAACTGCTCGATAGCCTCGACTACGAAAAGGATTCCGTCTACTACATCACGGTCCGCGTGACCGACGGCGACTACTCCGACACGGCCAAGATCACTATCCGCATCGGCAACGTGATCGAGTACTCCGAAGTCAAGATTACCCGTGCCGAAAACCCGGATTCTGTCTGGAGCGAACCGGATACGCTGTACGTGAACAAGGAAGATCTGGACTTCTGCTGGTCGCAGGGTATCAAGGGCAGGGACAACGCCAAGGAATTCTGTGCCGACACAACCCTGACTCCGGGCAAGAACGTTATCAAGAGAACGTACAAGGACCCGACTACGGATAATCCGGGTACCGCTACGTTGATTGTGTACTACAGCAACGCCGTCCCCGAAGTGACGCTCTCGAAGGAGCATGATCCCGAATTCAAGGGCAGCATCTATACGATTGTGGAACAGGTGAAGGAGAAGGACAGCACCACGTTCTACGTGAACAAGCTGAAGAACGAAGTGACTGTTACTGTGAAGGATTCCGCTGCGAACAACAACTCCTCGTTCACGATCAACCTCGAACTCGGAACGGTGAGCATCCCGTCCAAGTACTACACGACCATGTCGGAAATTGCCGACGGAATTCTCCCGCTGAACGAATCTGCCAAGGGTGCCAAGCGTTCGGAAGTTAACGGCGAGAAGATTGCCGTGAGCTATACCGAAATCGTGAATGGCAACGAGGTGACGGTTACCTACTACACCGACATGAAGGGCAATATCATCAAGGGCGAAAGCGGCGAAGAAGAAATGACCGTGTCGTACACGAAGGTGATCGACGGCAAGACGGTGACGATTTCTTTCCAGGCCAACGCCACTACGGGTAGCCTCATCGAATCTAAGGATGGCGGATACTACAATATCGGTTACGACTATATAGATTCGAAGAAGAACTCTGTCCATCTCTCTTACGACGTGGACGAAAAGGGCAAGGTGATCAAGAACGCCTCGGGCGATATCGCCTACGACGTGAGCTACTCCTACGTGAACAAGTTCGGCAATGCCGCCGAAAGGTCCGTGCATATCGTGCTCGACACCAAGCCGCCTATGGTATGGATCAAGAGCCCCGTTACCGACGAAGTGCTGACGTCGAACATGGCCGAGGTCGTGTGGTACGTGAGCGTCACGGGTGACAGTGCGGACTACGCGCTGATGGATACCCTGAACATCCAGGGCCTCGAAAAGGGCGGTAACACGATTATCCGCTACTTCATCGACAAGGCTGGTAACATCGCCGGCGATACCGTGTATGTTATCATGAAGAATGCGAAGGATATCGAAATCGCCGTCGAAAAGCCGGTGACCCTCGTGACTGCGGACAAGGTCGCGGAATACTATACCGAGGAAAATACGCCTGCAAAGAAGCAGACCTTCGCCGTGTCCATTGCGAACCCGTCGACGGGTGACGAAAAGGAAACCCTGGTCGGTGGCGGCTTCAAGACAAAGAAGGGCAGTGGCAACACCCCCTATCCGTCTAAGAAGGGCCACCTGGGTCCGACTCTCGGATTCGACGTGAAGCTCCCGGTCTACAAGCCCGCCCAGGATGGAAATACCGGTTCTGTGAGCGGCCTTGCCACTCTGGACGACCTTGTCGGCAAGGATGGTACTATTTCTCTTGACGGTCTCGATGCTGCCGGTGGCGAAAAGCTCTCCGTGGAGAAGTACGTGCAGGAATACTGCACTGCCGATTTCGCGAGCACCTACAGCAGGAACGACTTGAGCGCGGCGACCCTCTATGATTCCAAGATGGAAGTGAAGATTTGGGTGTTCACGACTCTCGGAACCTTTGTGGACTACTACAAGTTCACCCAGGACATGAATGATCCGGATTACGTGAACGATGCCGGCCTCTTGAAGATGTATTTCGAACTGAAACCGGATAAGGACGGTTACGTACATACCGAAAACGGCAAGGCCTATGCTACTGGCGCTTACATCTTCAGGACCGAGGTGACTATCAAGTCTACGCTGAACTGCACGCTCCCGCCTGTGAACGATTCCTCGAATCTCCAGACGATGGGTGCCGTCATCAAGACCTCGGATGACTTGACCAAGTCCTTCGGTTACAGGCGTCCGGATTCCAAGAAGTAACCCCAAATAGCTTTTTACGGCTGAAAATCCTGTTACGGCTCCGTAACGGGATTTTTTGTTGTTTTTGCTCGTGTTTTACATCACTTTGTGATGTAGAACGTATTCCTTTTTGGACTAAAAGGACTATTTTAATGTATAGGAATACGAACGAAAAGGATGCATGACTCCTATGAAAACACTGGCACGAATTCTAGCGCTGTTTTTGGTTGTACCCGGTCTCGCCTTGGCGGCATCGGATGTGGGCAAGGTCCGGCAGAAGGTCGGTAGTGTTGCCCGCCTGAAAGTGAACAAGGATCAGTGGGACTCCCTGAAGGTCGGTTCCAAGATTTACCAGTCGGACTTTATCCGCACGGGTATCGAGGCGATTCTCGGTATCCAGTTTACCGACGGTTCTACTGTCAGTATCGGTGAAAATGCCGAAGTCGAGATGTCCAGCCTTTTCGAGACGAAGGGCAAGGACGATGCCTCGCGTACGTTCTTCAACATCAAGAAGGGCTTTGTCGATTTCGACGTGAAGAAGCTTATCAAGGAATCGACGTTCCAGTTCAAGACCGGGACGGCGACCGCTTCTATCCGTGGAACTAGTGGCTTCGTTGGAGGCGAGGATGGCGCCTTCTTCGCAAGCCTTTCTACGGGTAAATTCGATATCCAGCAGAAGGACAATGGCCCGGTGATGCCTGTCGTTGCCGGCGAGACGATGTTCGGTACGGATTCGCTTGTCACGATGAAGTTGGCGTCTTCGGGTAAGGCCGGATTCGCACGCCGTGTTTCCAAGGTCCTGAAAGAAACAAAGGGCGACGTGAATAAGATGGTGCAGGCCGTCAAGGATGCCGATGCGGCTTTCCAGAAAGAGCTTGCCCAGAACAATTTCGAAGTGAGGACCGCGTCCCCGGTAAATGTTTGCAAGGACGGCTTGACCATTGAAGGTACCTATGTGTCTACCGATCCGAAGGCTACCCTCGAGGTGACCGTGGCCGATGTGTATTCTTCCGGGAATTTGGTCCGTGTCGCGGATGGCAAGAGCCATTCCTTCTCGGTCAAGATTCCTGTAAATGACGGCAACAAGCTCTGGAACGAATCTGCTGCGACTATCGCGTTCAAGTCGGCAGGAATGACGGATTCCAAGACGCTCGAACTCAACGTGAGCAAGTCTTGCCCGGAAGTGAACCAGATTGCCCCCATGGTCAAGTTCCTCTCTTACGATTCCATCGCTTGCAAGATGAACGTCTCTGTGGAACAGATGCAGGACGATGCCGGTATCCTGACGTTCTCCGTGGATGGCGCTCCTGAGTTCGAAGAGGCCGTGACCAAGAACGAACTGAAGCAGAGGAAGCTTACTGCCGGTGAACATACCTATGGCGTGTTCATCAAGGACCAGGCCGGCAACGAGGCCTCTGTCGAAAAGAAACTCGGCTGCTATCCGGTAAAACGCTTCAATATCGATGTCTACGGCAAGAAACGTGAAGTCCTGAATGTGCCGATTCCCCCGCGCGATGTTCCGGACAAGATTGTCCGTACCCTGCAATTCAAGATAAAGAGCCCCGAAAATGACCCGGTTTTCTTGTACAAGGTTACCGTGAAGCGAAACGGAAAGATTATATTACAGGAGACCCTCCGACAGATCCAATCTCTGGATTACCAGGTTCCGCTGGAACTGATCCGTGGCGCTCAGAATAAGTTTGATATCGAGGTCATCCACAAGAGCGGTTTTGTCGCGAGGAACGAGAAAATATTTGAGGTCCAGTAATGAATTGGGGAATGAGGCTGACTGGGCTGACGTTGGCGATTGCCGCGTTGGCTTTTGCTAGGACGGAGATAAAGGGCGAATATTCGGGATTCCTGAAAGCCGAAGGATCCCCTTATCTTGTTTCTGAAACTATTGTCGTGCCCGAAGGCCGCGCCCTTCTCGTAGAAGCGGGCGTCGTCATGGAATTCGTTGCTGGGGCAGGTCTCGACATACAGGGCGGTTCTATCGCGGTGGACGGGTCTTCGCAGATGCCTGTCGTGATGCGCCCGGCTCCGGGCTATGCGTCATGGAACGGTATTTCTATCACGGGCCAGCACAGTGCCGGATTCCAGAATGTCGAAATCCACAATGCCGAAGTCGGTATCGCCGTAGAGAACGGCGTGCTGGAACTGAAGAACGTGAATGTTGAAGGCGTGAACCAGATTGGCCTCTATGCTCGTTCTGCTTCGGTCAACGTGCAGTGGAGCAAGTTCAAATTCAATAAGGGCGTCTCTGTATGGGCGGCAAATGAAGCCCAGGTCAACCTGAATTCCTGCGAGATTTTCAATAACCATATCGGTTTCTTGGCCGGCCAGAAGTCGTATGTCGAAATACAGTCTTCCAAGATTGCCCATAACGATTACGGCTTTGTCGACATGGAAAACAATTCCGTGCGCCAGTTGCGTTCGCAGATCGAGCAGAACCGCGTCGGCCTCGTGGCAAACGACGTCCCGCACGACGACCTTAAGAAGGTGGCGCTCCGTAACCAGAAGAATCTGGAACAGGGCGGCAAGCATATAACGAATTCCTTGCCCGAAGAACCCCGGAATCCGGTCGCGGAGATTTTCCGTGCGGCTCCGCCCAAGAGTACCTATGCCGAAGGCGATGTCTCGTGGTCGCGTAGCGGGAATATCGAGGCGATTATGGGTTACCATCACGTGCTGACCCGCACCAACAGGACCGGCGAAGCCTATATCGTAGGTACCGATACGGTGGAATCGAAGGATAAGTACATCAACTACTTCCAGGTTCCTGGACTTTTCGGCGAACTCAACGCCTACTTGCTCATGGAATCGACGGACGGCAAGAGTTTCGAATTTTCTGCCAACCTCTCTGCCGATACCTGGAACCATTTTGACCCCGAGAACGTGCTTGCCGTCTATTCCGACAAGATGCAGCGCCTGGCTCTCGGTGACGTGTTCCTTTCGGGCGGCAACATCTATATGGCCGGAGTGAATGTGCTGGGCGGTTCCTATGACTTGAACTTGTTCCATAATGCGAACGGCTCGCCGCTGTTTGTCGTGTCCGCCTATGGTGGTGAAGTCCAGAAGCCGAAACTGCTTGGCGACCGCAACGAGGATATCTACAAGGATTACATCGAGGACGGCGAAGTGGAACCGCAGAAGCTCCTGGTGGGCGGAAAGGTCCGCTGGAACATGCACCGCCGCTTTAACGGTACCTTGGGCTTTATCGGCAGCAAGGACTTCCTGGACGACCCGCTGCTGCGTGACGGCTCGAAGAAGGATGCCAATACCTTCTCTCCCGTGATGTCGTCCAAGACTTTCTTTGCCGATGGAAACTGGCTCCTGTTCCCGGGCGATGTCGAGCTGAACGGCCAGATTGCTGTCGGTGCGGCCGATACGGCGAATGCGTCTTTGCAACGCGCTATCAACGAGGTGTTTGTCGGTGCCGGTCTCGATGCGTCGAACCTGACCAAGATTCGTAGGCTTATGAACA
This sequence comes from Fibrobacter sp. UBA4309, assembly GCF_002395745.1. Taxonomy (GTDB): domain Bacteria; phylum Fibrobacterota; class Fibrobacteria; order Fibrobacterales; family Fibrobacteraceae; genus Fibrobacter. Next base: position 14,174 of record NZ_DGUN01000052.1, on the reverse strand, counting down.
ACCCTGCACTCGTGGACCTCATGACATACGAGGAACTCGAGGAGTTCTTTGGCGACAATACGATGAAGTCGAAATCGGAACTGCAGACCAAGTTGAAGTCCCTGTTGGCGCAGGCGAAGTCGCTCAGGGACGACTACAGCTCGCGTGCGGAATCCCCCGCAGAAATCAAGAACTGGGACGGACAGAATCTCGCGTTTACGGGATCGCTCCGCTGGGAACTCGGCAAGACGTTGCTTTCCGGTTATGTGCGCTTTGTCGGTGCCGACTACTACAGTGCCGGTTCTCCGGATTTGCTGCAGAATTCCAGGGAAGTGTACGGAAGCCTGGACAGAAAGATTTTTGATTTCTGGAAAATGAATTTCAACTACAAAATCAATGTCGAGAATGCGGCGCATGGCACTGCCTATAACGTATTCGGCATGGCAGAAGGTGAAAAGCTGGGACTTGTTCCCGGTGCCGACAATGACTGGCTCGAAAAGCACGAACAGGACGAAGACCGCACGCTCTACGAACACGACGTGAACTTCAACAACGACTTCAAGGTAAACAAGCTGCTGGAGATTTCTTTAGGCTACAATATGGATTACCGCACCCGCAGCACTAGCCAACGCCTGTTCGGGGACTACTCTGCGGAGTCCGGGGTTTTCGACGATTCCTGGTTCGAACCCGTTAAGGGCCGCTCTACGGTAGATGTCGAGAGGACAAACGACACGTTGAAGATTGACTCGGTACGCTGGGCGGAATACTATTCCTTGAGAAATAAGCCTTACCTGGCTACGGAATTCAACGAGCGCATCATGAGGCATATATTCAAGCTGGGATTCAGGTTCGACCTTCCCAAGAATATTCTCAAGGTGGGTGGCGTATGGACGCTGCGTAGGGACATGTCTAAATTCGAGCAGGACGACCTGCTGGAAGGATTCGACTTTGAAGACAAGACCTACGGCCTGTTGGGATATTATTTCCACGGCGGAGACTACTTTGAACAGCGCTATCCCGTGTCGCTGACGACGACGGTGGGCGGGTTCCGCAACATGTTCTCGGTGACTCCTCGCTACAAGATTTACAACCGCGACGACATGACCGATTTCGAATGGAACGTCGGGGACAACATGACGATTCCCCTTTCGAAGAACTTCCTGGATTTGCTGCTCGCGGCAAGCTTCAGGCAGGAATTCCTGAACCGTGACGAAGAAGGTTCCCGCATCAAGGAAAAGGAAATGGACGTTTCGGGTAGCGGAACCCTGCGGTTTACGCATACCGGGAGCCTGACTTCGGAATGGACCGTGGGAGCCTATTGCGCTTACCGCCCGGACTACAAGTCGGACGAATACAAGGATTTGTTCGGCACCGTTTCCATCAATTATTCGTTCTAGCGAATTCCACATGTTTATAGGCTGTCATCTCTCTTCTTCCTCTGGCTTCTTGGCCATGGGGAAGGATGCCCTTTCTATCGGGGCCAATGTTTTCCAGTTCTTTACCCGCAACCCGCGCGGCGGTGCCGCGAAGCCGTTCGACAAGGTCGATGCTGCCGCACTGGTGGACCTGATGCGCGAGAACGGCTTCGGTCCGGCGCTTGCGCACGCTCCCTACACGCTGAACCCGTGTGCGGCGGACCCGGGGTTGCGCGACTATGCCCGCGACGTGATGAAGGACGACCTGTGGCGCATGGACCACTTTCCGGGAGCGATGTACAACTTCCACCCCGGGAGTCACGTGAAGCAGGGCGTAGAACGCGGGATAGAACTGATTGCCGACCACCTGAACGCGATTCTGCGCCCCGACCTGAAGACAATGGTGCTTCTCGAGACCATGGCGGGGAAGGGAAGCGAGGTCGGGCGCAACTTCGAGGAACTGCGGGCGATTATAGACCGCGTGGAACTCTCGGACAAGGTCGGGGTTTGCCTCGACACCTGCCACGTGCACGACGGCGGCTACGACATCGTGAACCGCCTGGACTGGGTGCTGGAACAGTTCGACAAGGTTATCGGGCTCTCTAGACTCCATGCTATCCATTTGAACGACAGCAAGAACCCGCTGGCAAGCCACAAGGACCGCCACGAGGTCATCGGGGCCGGTTTTATCGGTTTGGAAGCGCTTGTACGCGTGGTAAACCACCCTTCGTTGAAGACTTTGCCGTTCTATCTGGAAACGCCGAACGAACTGCCCGGGTACGCGAAAGAGATTGCTTTGATGCGTAGCCGGTCGTCATTTTGACGAATTTAAGCGAAAAAACGCAAATTTTTTGCTAAAAATCCCTTGACAAAGGAACAGGAATATCTATATTTGGGTTCGTCTAACAGACGATGCTTCATAGCTCAGTTGGTAGAGCCCGCGACTGTTAATCGCGTTGTCCTTGGTTCGAGTCCAAGTGAAGCAGCTTAGAACCCCGTTCGAAAGAGCGGGGTTCTTTGTTTTGCTATATTGGGGATATGGAAATGAAACGGGGGATTGATTTGAATAGAATATTGCGTCTTTGCATTGCGGGTCTCTGGACTCTAGCAGTCCTTGGTTGTGAAAATTCGGATTCTTCTACGACAGTTGTAGAAGATGTCGAGAATCAGTCAGAAGGTCAATCTGGAAACCAGTCTGAGAATAACTCGGATTCGAAAGCCGGTATTGATCCGGCCGATGCGAGTGAAGATATCAAGGAACTGGAAATCGTTTTGCGGGACTTCGAGGCGGGCTATCCGGATTTCGATAATTTCCAGTCGGCTGCCTACGAAAGTCAGACGGCTGCACGTGGCAGTACTTTTGATACGTGGAACTTTCCCGGTTATGGGGACAACGAGGAGTGGTTGGCGCGCCGCGTGATTCCCGACGGCTATGCGGTTTATGGTTGTGGAAGTCAGACGACTCCCGAATACGGAACGCCGCTTCTTGAAAATTCCACACAAGTCTGGTATGGCGAGTTTGCGAATTGCGATGGAGAGCCTATCAAGACGATGCGCGGTTTTGTCCACGACCTTTGTTCCGATGCTACGGAAGGGTGGGAAACGGCGGATTCTGTTCGCCTGTGCAATAAGCGTTGCAAGGGCTATTTGTGGTCGGAGAAGGTGTATTTTACGTCGGGCATGGTGAAACCGGCGCTTTCGTTCCCGAAGGGGGAAAACGGCAAGCCGAACTTGCATGAGCCGAACATTGTCAAGGCGCGCGATGCTTGCGACAACAAGTATTTTGAACAGTGGTTCACCGATAACGAATTGAACAAGCGTTCCGAAGGTACGTTGCCCCTTGATCCGCTTGACGAAACTTCGATGGGGATTTCGTATGACTGGAACAATGGCGGGTTCTACCCGTTGGATTCCGTTTCTGACAAGTCGGAATTTGTTTCGGTAAATCCGGATTTCCAGAATCAGTTCGGCCCCCAGAGCTTGACGATTTACTGCCCTCCTTATAACTACGAGTATGCGAGTACGCAGGAAGATAACATGGGCATGAATACGGCCTCCTTGTGTGCGTCGTGGTTGCTGAATGGAGGACCGAGAGTGGGCGACGCTGCCGTGAGCGCTGCAATGTCGACTAATTATGTTGGACTGCGTCATCTGCGTAATTCCGGCTTTACCATGATGGGCTATGCTCCGTTCAAGTACAAGAAGGATGCGGGCAAGGTGTTCGAGTTTACTTCCCAGGGTGATTTGTGGGTCTTTATTGATGGCGTGCTGGCTTTGGACCTGGGCGGAACGCATCTGCCAGCCGGCGGAAAGGTCGATTTGAAGAGCCTCGCTTCGGAAGGTCACGGGTGCCATGCGGGAGACCCCCTGGAAGCATCCTGCGAAGGACGCGTGGATGACAAGGGTGCATGGAAAGATGGCTCTTGGCATCATTTGCACGTTTTCTATGCGGACAGAAGTACGGACGGCTCGACGCTGTACCTGAAATTTTAATTGGAAGGAATCTTTATGTTCAAGAAGCTTTTTATCGCTATCCTCGCTGCCGCGGCTTTTACGCTGGCGGCTGATCCCGTGACTGTCGAAGCCCGCCTGACCGAAATCCCGGGCAAGATGCCGAGCAACGACCTGTACAGCTACGTGTACGTGTTCAAGTACAAGGTGCAGAAGGTGGTCTCCGGCAAGCTCGACGCGAAGGAAATCCTCGTGGGCGTTTACAACCCGCTTATCGCGCGCGGCAAGGTCAAGGACAAGATGGCCGACAAGAGCAAGGGCAACGTGGGCGAGTTCAAGGCGAAGGCCAAGCACACGCTCAAGATTATCCCTCTCGAAGGCAACTGGGACGGAGCTGTCGAGGACGAGTATTTTGACGACGAATCCCCGCGCTATCTGGCCATCGAGGTGAATGAATAAATAGGGTTTAGATGGCGGATCTGGTCCGCCATGACGTGAATGCGTCATTCCGGCCTCCGAGCCGGAATCTATCAACGGACTTATGGTTTTTTCTTCCCAGATTTTCCTGTTCTACTTTCTGCCGACGTTCCTGGTCGGCTACTTTGTGCTGTTCCGTGCCGGGGTCAAGCATTCCGGCCTGAACTTTTTCATCACGATTTTCAGTTACATCTTTTACGGTTGGCTCGAACCGTGGCTCGTATTCCTGATGTTCGGCTCGACGCTCGTCGTGTACGTGAGCGGGCGCTTTATCTCTGCGCCTGGTGCGAGCAAGCGGCAGCGTAACTTGGCCCTCCTTGCGGCGATTGTCGTGAACCTCGGTGCGCTCGGGTTCTTCAAGTACTACATGTTCGGCATGGGCGTCATCAACGATGTTGTGGCCAAGCTCGGCTGTGAGCCGTTCTCGGTGATGACGGTGCTTTTGCCGGTGGGCATCTCGTTCTATACGTTCCAGTCCATGAGCTACGCGATTGACGTATGGCGCGGCACGGCCCCTCCGGTCAAGGATTTTGTGACGTTCGCTTGCTATGTGGCGCTGTTCCCGCAGCTCGTGGCGGGCCCGATCGTGCGCTACAATACGGTGGCCGAGGAATTGGCGACCCGCACGCATACGCTCGAGAACTTCGTGCGTGGCATCATGTTCTTCAGTTTCGGTTTTGCGGAGAAGATTTTCCTCGCGAACCAGGTGGGCATCATCGCCGACCGCGTGTTTGCGGCGGACGCTCCGGGCGTGCTCAATACATGGTGGGGTAGCCTTGCCTACATGTTCCAGATTTATTTCGACTTCTCGGCATATAGCAACATGGCGATTGGCCTCGGACTGATGCTCGGGTTCCATTTCCCGCGCAACTTCAACGGCCCGTACCGCTCGGGGAGCATTACCGAATTCTGGAAGCGCTGGCATATTTCACTCACGAGCTGGTTCCGCGATTACCTCTACATTGCCCTCGGTGGAAACCGCGTGGGCAAGAAGCGCCTGTATTTTAATTTGTTCATGGTCATGTTCCTGAGCGGCGTGTGGCACGGTGCGAACTGGACGTTCGTTTGCTGGGGGCTTTACCACGCCTTCTTCATGATCGTGGAACGTGCGAACAACAAGAACGCGCTCTACTACAAGGCGCCCCGCGTGGTGCAGATTCTGATTACGCAGGTGCTCGTGCTGTTCGGCTGGGTGCTGTTCCGCGCCGACAACATCGGCGAGGCGTGGCGCCTGTGGAAGACGATGCTTGGGCTTATGCCGGTGAGTACGTCCGATGCCATCCTTACGGCCGAAATCTTCACGCCCACGTGCGTCGTGTTCATGGCCGTGGCGGCCCTGCTTTCGTTCTGGAAATTCCGCAGTTTCGACTGGTGCAACGAGGTGAAACCCTGGAAGGCTGCCGTCGCGCTCGGGCTCTTTGTGCTCGCGACGCTAGCGCTGTTTACCCAGAGCTACAACCCGTTCCTGTATTTCCAGTTCTAGCGGTTCCCCGTACTATTTGACAGGGGATGTTTACTATATTTCTAGACGTATGGCAGATAATCAGAATGTAGACGAACTGGCCGAGGAAGTCGAAGAAGAACTCCCGAAAGTGGAAAGCCGGGAGGACCTGGCCCGTATTATACAAGCTATCGTTTTCGCATCGCCCGACATAGTGACGCTCAAGAAGCTCCGCGAGATTCTTGGGGACTTTCTCGATGTGCGCACTGTGTCCGACGCGCTTATTTCTGCAAATGATTCATTGAACAAGATCCAGTCCCCGTTCGAGATTGTGGAACAGGCGGGCGGTTACCGTTTCCGTACGCGTGCCAAGTACTACCCGTGGGTGCGCAAGCTGTTCCCCGAGGCGAATGCCCGTCGTTTGAGCCAGGCCGCCCTCGAGACACTGGCCGTGATTGCCTATCAGCAGCCGATTACGAAGGCGGCGATTGAGCAGGTTCGTGGCGTGTCGTCGGTAGACGGCCCTATCCGCAACTTGCTCGACAAGGGATTTATCGCTTTGGGCGCCCGTGCCGAGACGGTGGGCAACCCCTATACGTACATCACCACACAGGAATTCATGAAGTACTTCGGCATCAACCGCATCCCCGAAGACCTGCCGCGCCTGCGCGAATTCAGCGAACTCCTGGAAGCGGGCAACCTCGTTCCGCAGTATCCGAAGCCCGAAAGCGCTCCGGAAGAACCGCGCCCGCCCGAAGAAATGCCCGACCAGATTGAACTCTCGATGGGAGATGCGTAATGGCTGTAACCCCGTTGATGCAGCAGTATTACGAAATCAAGAAACAGAACCCGGGCTGCATACTTTTTTTTCGCATGGGAGATTTCTTCGAACTGTTCGAAGAAGATGCGGTGATTGCTTCTAAAATTCTTGGACTGACGCTGACGAGCCGCAACAATGGTGCCGCCGGCGCGACGCCCCTTTGCGGATTCCCGCATCATGCCGCCGACCGCTACGTGCCCAAGATGGTCGCGGCCGGCTACCGCATCGCCATTTGCGAGCAGGTGGAAGACCCGAAACTCGCGAAGGGCATTGTCAAGCGCGATATCGTCGAGATTATCAGCGCCGGTACCGCGATGGACGAGACGAACCTGAACGCGAAAGAGGCGAACTACCTTTGCGCTTACATTCCTGCGACGCATAAGGATGCGGGCAGGGGGACGTCTGCGTTGGCCGCGTTTGCCATTGCCGATGTTACGACCGGTTACCTGGCGGCCTGCTGCAGCACCTTGCAGGCCTTTGAATGCGAATTTAGCCGCCGTATGCCGAAGGAAATCGTCGTGCCCGAAGGCTGCGAGATTCCTGCGGCCATCATGGACCTGGTAAAGGCGGAAAACGTCCTGGTGACGGAACTGCCCGAATTCCTCTTCTCCGTGGACCAGGCGAAGGAAGTGCTATTCAGCCATTTCAAGGTGGAATCCCTGGACGGTCTCGGTCTCGATGGCCGCGATGACGAGACTGCCGTGACGGGCGGACTGCTCCATTACCTGATGGACCAGAAAAAGTCCGAACTCACGCATTTCACGAACCTCGAAATCCTGAACCTCGACGACTTCATGACGCTCGATCCGAGTACGCTCAGGAACTTGGAATTGGTACGCCCGCTGAATGCGGACGATTACAGTAGTACGCTCTGCTCCGTTCTGGATTTTACCGTTACCGCGATGGGTGGCCGTACGCTCAAGGACTGGGTGAGCCATCCGCTGATTTCTGTTTCGCGGATTCAGGAACGCGAAGAAGCAGTCGCCGAACTTGTGCAGAATCCGGTGGCGCTTGACGAACTGAAGGATTCGCTCACCAGCATCCTCGACATGGAACGCCTGATGGGGCGCGTCGGTTCTGGACGTGCCAATGCGCGTGACCTCGCAGGCATGGGACGTTCGCTTTCGCAGGCTTCGAAGGTGGCCGACGTACTGGAAGGCCTGCATGCCGAAGCTTTCGAGAAATTGCGCGAGACGCTCGTGCTGGCCAAGGGCCGTGGCGAAGAATTGCTTAAGAACTTCAATGAAGACTTGCCCCTGACCGTCCGTGAAGGCGGTATGATTCGTCCGGGAGCGAATGCCGAACTCGACGCGATGAACGAGGATATCAGGGAACGTCGTGAATGGATTGCCTCGCTGGAAGGCCGTGAACGCGAACGCCTGGGCATCCCGAGCCTCAAGGTTGGCTACAACCGCGTGTTCGGTTACTATATCGAGATTACCAAGGCGCAGATGGCGAAGGCGACTCAGCCGATTCCCGAGGAATATATCCGCAAGCAGACGACCGTGAACGGCGAACGCTATATCACGCCCGAGATGAAGGAATGCGAATCCGTCATCAGCAACGCCGAGATGAACATCCATGCGCTGGAGTACAAGATTTTCTGCGAACTGCGTGACCGCGTGAACGGCTGGCGTGCCGAGCTCCAGAGCATTGCGGATGCCGTTGCCCGTGTGGATGTCTTTTACAGCTTTGCCCGTGCCGCCCGCAAGTACAATTACGTGTGTCCCGAGGTTTTCGAGGGAACAGGAATCGATATCCGCGGCGGGTTCCATCCCGTGATTGTCGCGGTAAACCCGGATCTGGATTTTGTCCCGAACGACGTTTCGCTTTCGCCCGATGCAACCCGCCTGATGCTCATTACGGGTCCGAACATGGCCGGTAAGTCGACTTACCTGCGACAGACGGGGCTGATCGTGCTCATGGCGCAAATCGGCTGTTTCGTGCCGGCGGAAAGTGCCCGTATCGGCGTGGTGGACCGCATATTCACGCGCGTGGGCGCGAGCGACCGCCTGAGCCGCGGACTCAGTACGTTTATGGTCGAGATGATCGAGACTGCGAACATTTTGAGGAACGCGACGCCGCATAGCCTGGTACTGCTCGATGAAATCGGCCGCGGGACGAGTACGTTCGATGGACTTTCGATTGCATGGTCCATTGTCGAGACGTTGCACGACGAGCCCGCCCGTATGGCGTTGACGTTATTTGCGACGCATTACCATGAACTGACCGGGCTTGTAGATAGTCTGGAACATGCAGGCAATTTCCAGGTAGCCGTACAGGAAAAGGGCGAGAAACTGATATTCCTGCACAAGATCCTTGCCGGCGCATGCGACTCCAGCTACGGTATCCACGTGGCCGAAATGGCCGGGCTGCCGAACAATGTCGTGCGCAGGGCCCGCAAGATTTTGCTGCGCCTCGAAAAGCAGAAAATCGACCCGAGTGACGGAGCCGCCCACAAGAAACTCGTGGAAAAGCCCCAGATGGACCTCTTTGCCCCGCCCGACGAGAATACGCAACTGCTGAAGGACGAAATTCGCCGCATCAAGCCCGAAGAGATGACTCCGATGCAGGCGCTGCAGCGCTTGATGGAACTGAAGGAAAACTACGGAAAGTAGCGGCGTTGTGTGGAATTAGAACTTAGAACTTAGACGTCATCCTCCGAAGGAGGATCCATCCGGTTTTATACAGGTGCTAGAACAAGACGGATGGATCCTCGGCCTTCGGCCAAGGATGACACTGCCAACTAGCATCAATCTCTCGTTTAACGCCCCCTAACCACTAACCACTACCCACTAACCATGATCGACTTCGCCGCTTTACAGTATTACGTCTACGAGAACCGGGTGTTCGATTCGAAACGCCACGGGCTTTCGCATTGGCGCCAGGTGGAGTTCAACGGACTCATGCTCGCGACATCGACAGGGGCGGACATTACGGTGGTGCGCCTTTTTGCGCTGTTCCATGACTGCAAGCGGGAAGACGACGGCTACGATGGCGAGCATGGCGAGCGCGGTGCGGCTTTTGCCAAGAAATGCTTTGAAGACGGCCTTCTCGACATTACGCAGGAGCAGTTCGACAAACTTTACCACGCCTGCTTTTTCCATACGAAGGAACACCGTGCAGACGATGTAACCATCGATACTTGCTACGATGCCGACCGCCTGGACTTGGGCCGCGTCGGATTCAAGCTCAACCCTGAAAAAATGGCGACTGCGGCAGGTGCAAAAATCGCCCGCAAGTCATTGCAGGCGAATGTAGATGTCTACAAAATGCGCGAGTGGCTCAAGTCGCTCTAGCCGTTATTTCCTTCAATCCAGTTCATTCTGCCGGCAAACTGGACCTGTTCCGGCACGGCTTGGAAGGTGCAGCTGATTTCGACGGCGGCATTCTTCGGGAGTGCGCCGACGCCCACGGCGGTGCGGGCGTGCTTGCCGTTTTCGCCGAGAATCTGGACCGCGAGTTCGCTGGCGCCGTTCAATACGGCAGGCTGTTCATGGAAATCGCTTGCGGACTGCACGAATCCCTGCATCTGAACGAGCCTGAGCGTTTCGCCGTGCTGCAATTGCGTCATGGCGGCGGCGATGTTGTTCAGCAGGCAGATGCGTGCGGCTTCGGTCGCCTTCTCGACGGTAAGTTCGCTCGGAACGGTGCCGCAGTAGGCGGAAAAGTTTCCCTTGACGCTCGGGAGCTGTCCCGAGACTACAATCGTATCGCCGAAACGGGTCGCCGGCACATAGGCGGCAAGCGGCACCGGGCATTCAGGAAGCGTCAATGCAAGTTCTTCGATTCTCTTCTGAATATCCATGATAAGTCTTTCCTTTTCGTTATTAAATATACTTACTTCTTCTTGAACACTTTCGAAAAGCAGAAGGCGCATAGCCCGATGATGCCGGCCCAGGAGGCGAGCATGAATACGAGTCCACCGGTCGAGAATTGTGCGTCCATGTTATGCCTCCTTCGCGCTGTCGGTAGCGCCGTTGTTCGTTTCGTCGGAATTGCCGACGGGCATTTTCTGGATAGTTTCGCTGCGCCCTCGTTCTGCGGTACCGCCCTTGCGCCAGGCATAGGCGATGGCGACGTTCAGGAGCACCACGAGCAACAGCAGGAACCCGCGGAAGCCCCATGTGAAGTAAAGCTGCGAGTATTCCGAACCGAGGAAGGTGACCTTCGCGTCGGCGGGGATGTTGCTCAGCGTGATGAGCGGGAGGCCGTCGGTCAGCGTGAATGACACGAGGAGCACAATCAGGTAGACGGGGCACACGTACTGGATGATGGGCCTGAAGAAGCGGGGGAGCTTGAGTTGCGAGCCCTCGTTCATCAGGGCGAATGCCTCGTTGTCTTCGGTTCCGTCGTCGGTCTTTACCTTGCGGCGTCCGAGAATGAACGAGAATATCAGCGCCTGGATGGCGCCGAATACCACGAGCAGGAAGGTGCCGCCCCAGAAGTCGAGTTCGTCGACCGTGCCGGCAGCGAGTCCGAAGATGGCGGTGAGGCCGCCGATGAAGGTGATGGTGCTGATGGTCGTGACGGATTTTTTGCGGCTGAACTTGAGGTCGTCTTCGCAGAAGCTGATAAGCGGCTGGATGATGGAAATAGCGCTGGTGATGCCCGCGAAGAAGAGCAGGGCGAACCAGACCGCCTGCAGGACCCCGCCGAGCGGGAGCGTGCCGAACACGTACGGCATGGTCTGGAAACCGAGCCCGAAGGTGCCGAGTTTCGCGCATTCCTCGATGTTCGCGCCCGCGATGATGACTGCGATGGGGATGACGACCGTGCCGCCGATGATGATTTCGGCAAAGCCGTTCGTGGCGCTAGCGGTAAGCGAAGAAAGTACGAGGTCTTCCTTGGGCTTGAGGTAGCTCGCGTAGCACCAGATGATGCCCATGCCGAGGCTCATGGTGAAGAATACCTGGCCGGCTGCCGCCATCCAGACCTTGGGATTGGCAAGTTCGCTGAAGTTCGGGTTCCACATGAAGGCAAGCCCCTTGCCGATATCCGGGAGCGTAAGCACGCGCACCACGAGGATGATGCCGAGGATAAGCAGGATGGGCATGCAGATCTTGTTCGCTCGCTCGATTCCCTTGCGCACGCCGAAGGAGAGCACCACCATGTTGCAGGCGAACGTGACGAGGAAGAAGATGATGGCGACGGGGACGGGACCCACGCATGTCTTGAGCATGATGAAGTCGCCGAAGAACTGCGTCACTGCGGCACTGCCCTGGGCCGTGACTTCCATGAGCTTGCCCGTGAGCGAGTAGTAGGCGAACGCGAGAATCCACGACTGGATGAACACGTAGTAGAACACGATGAAGATGGGCGGCAGGAGCCCGATGGAACCCAGGTGCTTTGCCCAGGGCTTCTTCTTGCCGAAGATGATGTGGAGCGTACTCGGGGCGGTGCCGTAGCCTTGCCTGCCCGCGTAGCGGCCGAGCGTCCATTCCATCCATGCGAGCGGGATGCCCAGCAGGAGGAAGGCGATGAGGTAGGGGATGATGAATGCGCCACCGCCGTTGGTGGCCGCCTGTACGGGGAATCGAAGGAAGTTGCCGAGCCCGACTGCCGAACCGGCGACAGCGAGGATGACTCCTATTTTGGAGCCCCAGTTTTCACGATTGTTTTGCATGCCTTAAAACTAAGACAATCTGCGCGTCTTGGCAACCCGCCTTGGCCTATCTTAACCGGATTTTCTTTTGTGCGTAGATGCTCTTGCCGCCGTTGCATGCGTAGGCGAACGTACACACGATAAAGAATGCGGGCAGCGTATCGAAACCGAACATCTCGGCGCCCACAAGGATAGGGGCGAACAGCGTGTTCGTCGCGCCACCGAAGACCGCTGCGTAGCCGAGCGCTGCGGCAAGCGGGAAGGGAACGCCTACGGCGGTCGCGATGACCGCGCCGAAGGTGGCGCCGATGGTGAACAGCGGGGTGACTTCGCCGCCCTGGAACCCGACAGAGAGCGTGACGATGGTGAACAGCATCTTCAAAATCCAGTCCCAGGCGTAGATGCCCGCACCGCTGGCCATAACGGCGGAAGCGTTGCCGAAGCAGGCGTCCGTCAGGTTCGTGCCGAGGCCGGAATAGCGGCCCTGCCAGCAGAGGAGCAGGAGCGCGCTCAATGCGATGCCCATGACGGCGACGCGCTTGACGGGATTCGGGAACTTTTCGGCGAAGAACTTTCTGGAAAGCGGGAGCAGCCAGGCGAATACGCCGCCGACAATCCCGAAGAGGACGCCCAGTACGGCGAGCTTTAGGACAAAATAAATGTCAAGGCCCGCATTGCCGTAAAAGAGTCCTGCGAGGTTCCAGTCCGGCGAGAAACTGTTCAGGTCCAGCGTGAATCGTGCGATTCCGAGCGTTTCGGAAACCTTGTATGCCGTGACTGCGGCGACGGTCGCGGGGAGGAGCGCTGCCATCTCGAGGTGACCTGCCAGCAAAATCTCGATGGAAAGCGCGATGGCCGCCATCGGGGTCTGGAAGAGCCCGGCAAAGCCTGCCGCCATGCCCGACACGAGTAAAATACGCGGAGCGTTCTCCACATGGATTTTAGAACTGATGTTGTGGCCGAGGGTAGCGCCAATCTGCATGGCGACGCCTTCGCGGCCGGAGCTACCGCCGAAGAGGTGCGTGACCCACGTCGTTACCATGATGAGCGGAATCAGGCGGAGCGGAATTTCGCTTTCTTTGCCGTGCGCGACATCAAAGATGATTCCCATGCCGCGTTCCGAACCCTTGCCGAACTTGCGGTAGGTGAGGACGATGGCGACACCGCCTATGGCGAGAGCCGGAATCCAGTACAACGGATTAGCGTCGCGGATTTCACCGACGCGTTGCAGGACCTGCCCGAAAAACGCGGTCAGTGCGCCGACGATGGCTCCGAGAACCAGGGCCGCAACGACGAGTACCGGCTGCGAAAACCAGTGAGCGATTTTTTCCCGAATCTTTGCCTTCGCCCTGCGGATGACTTCTTCTTTCATCTCGGGGCTCAGGCTATTATAGATGTCTTGCCAGTTCTTGCCGTTCATCGCTTACTTGTTGTTCGCGCGAATCAGGTTGAGGGCGGAACCCGCCTTGAACCATGCCCACTGCTGTTCGTTGTAGGTGTGGCTGAGGGCGATATTATCGACCGAGCCATCCTTGTGGTGGGCGACGAGCGTGAACTCGGAACCCGGAGCGAACTTGGTGAGGCCAACGATGTCGAACACGTCCTGTTCCTGGATCTTGTCGTAGTCGGCGGCGTTCTTGAAAGTGAGGGCGAGCATGCCCTGCTTCTTCAGGTTCGTTTCGTGAATGCGGGCGAAGCTCTTCACGATCACGGCCTTCACGCCGAGGAAGCGCGGTTCCATGGCGGCGTGTTCGCGGCTACTTCCTTCGCCGTAGTTTTCGTCACCGATGACGATGGAGCCCGTGCCCTTGGCCTTGTAAATCTTGGCAAGTTCGGGGACTTCCTTGTATTCACCGCACTGGCAGAGAACCTTGTTCGTTTCGCCGTTGAAAGCGTTCACGGCGCCGATGAGCATGTTGTTCGAAATGTTTTCGAGGTGACCGCGGTAGTTGAGCCACGGACCGGCCATGGAGATATGGTCGGTGG
>NZ_DGUN01000001.1:45037-46282 GCF_002395745.1 Fibrobacter sp. UBA4309 | reverse complement strand
TCGCGACCGAGCTCAAACCTCACACCTAGTTCGTCACCACTTTGCGGTAGCTCTTCGCGTTGCCGATCCAGAGCTTCACAAGCAATTCCTCGAGCGATGCTGTCGATACCAGATCCGGGTCGGCGTCCTGGATCTCGTCAGAAATCAGGTTGGCCTGCGTCAAGTTCAACATGCCGTAATATATGGCTTCCATGAGCTGCGAGGCGAATTTCGGAGAGATGTTCGCGACGTAGTCCATGTCGTTCAAGGGCGGCAGCTGGTTCTTGTCCGGGCTGAACTGGTCCAGGTTGTCCATAGTCCACATGTCGGCAGCCTTGCCCAGATCGGGCGAGGGGGCGACCTTCAGGAGCTTTTCCTGGTACGCCTTCCATTCGGCGTCGGTCGTCTTGCCTGCCTTGCGGACGGATTTCAGGAAGGACAGGACCGCATAGTAGAGGTCCTTTTCCCGCTGGTTCGTTTCTTTTTGCGTCACCGGAGCCATGGCAGTCCTTAGTGGCGGAAGTGCCTCATGCCGGTGAACACCATGGCCACGCCAAGCTTGTCGCAGGCTTCGATGGAGAGGTTGTCCTTCTTGGAACCACCCGGTTGCACGATGTACTGGACGCCAGCCTTGGCAGCGGCTTCCACGTTGTCCGGGAACGGGAAGAAGGCGTCGGAACCCATCACGACTTCGCTGAACACCTTCTTTTCCAGAGCCTTGAGACCGGCCTTGTCGATGCACTTGCCCTTTTCGTTGAAGAACTTCTGGGCAGCCTTCATGCGGGCCACGTTGTCGCGGACGCGGGGCTGGCAGAGGCGGAGGTTAGAGTCAATGCGGTTCGGCTGGCCGGGGCCAAGGCCGATGACCTGGAAGTAACCGCGGGCGTATTCATAACCCATGACGATGGCGTTTGACTTGGTGTGCTTGGTCACGATCCAGGTGAAGCGGGCGAGGGCTTCCTTGTTCTTTGCGAACTTCTTCTTGGTGACGCATTCGAACTTTTCGTAAACGTCCACGTCGCGGTCCTGAACCAGCATGCCACCGATTACGTGCTTATAGACCTTGCAACGGATTGCCTTCTTGATCTTGCCCACTTCAAGGAGACGAATGTCCTTGGACTTGTTCTTCAAAAATTCCAGAGCGTCCTTGTCGAATGCCGGAGCGAGAAGGATTTCGACGAACTTGCCCTTCAGGAATTCGGCGGTTTTCAGGTCCACCTTCTTGGTAACGGCAATCACGGAACCGAAGGCCGACACCGGGTCGCC
>NZ_DGUN01000001.1:5043-44880 GCF_002395745.1 Fibrobacter sp. UBA4309 | reverse complement strand
ACGACCGCGTTATCGTCGCTGAATTCGCGGGCCATTTCGAGGGCGGCGTCAGCGTCGACGATGTTGTTGTAAGAAAGTTCCTTGCCCCAGAGCTGCTTTGCGGTGGCGAGGCTTGCTTCGGTGCAGGTCGGGTCGCGGTAGAACACAGCGGACTGGTGGGAGTTTTCACCGTAGCGCATCGGCACGGGATCGACAAATTTCAAAACGAGTTCTTCGGACATAGAGTTTCCTTTGTTGTTTTCAAACTTTAATATAGAAATGAAGTTACTAGTTCTGAGTTCCTAGTTACTAGAAAAGGCTCGGGGGCGGATTGTTGTCGTCCAGACCCGGCAAATTCGGGTTAGGCGGGATGTTGTCGAGCGGGTCTTCCGGTTCCACAATCAGGTTGTAATAAACATTGTTCTTGAGTTCGTCCTCGATGTAGAAGAGCGTTCCGCCCATGGCAGAACCGCAACCGGCGCAGGCCCCCTGGTAGCGGATCTTGAGGCGGTTGTCTTCGGTGAGGTCGAGAATTTCCACGTCGCCGCCGTCGCCCTGGAGCATGCCGCGTACGGACTGGTGCAACCAGGCCTCGATTTTTTCGATCTTTTCGTGTTTCGCGAGCGCGTTCCATTCGGCATCCGCCTCGGCGCGGCCTTCGGCCGTCTGCGTGCGGTACTTGATCCTCTCCATCTTCTCGCGTACGAGAATGGCCGTTCCCTTCTTTTCGGGGTACGTCTCGAGGATGCGCTTGATGAGCGTGTCCATCTGCTTGATTTCGGGAGCGTTTTCGGGAATGGCTCGAATGTCCGGGGTGTCACGGAGTTCAAGCTCGATGCTCTCGGCGGTGATGGCGCAGGCCTCTTCGACAGTCTCCATCTGGATTTTCTTGCAGAACGTGTCGGCGAGGGCCGTAAAGATGGGCCCGCCGTAGGTGAAGAATCGCGTTTCGAGAATCTTGTCGGAGTCAGGGTCTATCATCAGGTAGACCTTCAGGCTAGATTCCTTCACGTCGACAAGGGCGAGGCCTTTTTCGTCGGCCTCGATCTGGAAAATGGCACCCCTGTATTTCGGGGCCTTCGCGGCCTCCTGAACCTTCAGGGAAAGATTAGCACACAGTTCTTCACTCATGCGCCCAAATTTAGAATTTTTATTGCACGTCGACGGTCACCTTGTACATGGCCTTGCCTCTATATTTGGCGAGGCCGTCCGCAGGGGCGGTGATGACCTTGACGTTCTTCTTGGTGACGCCCTTTTGCTGCTGCAGTACCTTCAGCAAATCCTGGTTGCGCTTGTCGGCCAGGGTAGAAAGTTCCTTGCGCATGGCCTTCACGTCGATGGCGGCTTCGTTTTCTTTGACGAACGCCTTGAAGGCGTCATCGCTGTCCTTGATTTCGAGGATGGCGCGTTCGTCCAGCTCGGTCAGGGTTTCCTTTTGCTGCGTTTTCTTGTAGAAGTCCGTCTTCAGCTTGTGCGTCTTGTATTCGTTGACGGTCTTCTTGGGGTTGTAGTACTGCACGAACTTGAGTGCGAGTTTCGGGTCCTTGGTCAAGGCTTCCGTCATCTTGCTCGCCTTGGTGTATTGTTCGCTCGTGAACGTGGCGCTCATCGGGTCGATGATCACTTCGTCGTTCTTGCCGAGATCGATGCCGACCATGCCGGCGCCGGTCGAGGCTACGTTGCCGACAATCTTGAGCGGGGAGAGGGCGACCTTGATGATAAGGTTCATCACGGTTTTCCAGACAATCTTGATGATGGAGAATTCGGGATCCTTCATGTTGCCCTGCACGGGTACGTCAAACTGGATCTTGTCGTCCTTGTCCTTCAAGATGTAAAGGCCCACCTTCATCGGGACCGTATATTCGGGATCGACGCTGTCGTCCTTGTCGCCGACATCGATGTTGTAGATGTCGATGGTGTTCTTGCTGTCGAGATTGAAGTCCTTGATCTTGTTCTCGCTGGCGAAGGCCATGGTGCCGGCACTCAGCGGATAGCCTGTGTAATGCAGGCTGTAGTTGCTAAAATGCTTCAGGGCGAGGTTCTTCACGCTGACATAGGCGTCCATCGTACCGATGTCGCTCAATGCGCCCTTGTACTTCAGGGAAAGGTTGCCGCCATCGGGGAACGATGCCGAGACGTTGACGGTGCACGGGGTGTTGAGATTGATGTTTGAACCCTTGACGGTAATGCCGCTGACCGTGTAGTTGAATGGCTTGGTAATGGTCTGGTCGTTTGCGCTCACCTTCGTGTTTTGTACGAGCAGGGTGCCGATCTTGGCGTCCAGCTTCTTGGCCGGGGCGACCTTCGCTTCTTCGGTGCCGGCTTCTTGTTTCGGTTCTTCCGTTGTGCCGCTGTCGGTTGCGGGAGCGCTGTTTTTCATGAGCGGGGCGAGCAAAACGTCGATGTTCGTCTTGCCGTCCTTGTACAGGTCCAGGTGGGCGTAGGCTCCGTCGACAATGACGGAATCTACGTGGAACTGGTTCTTGTTCAGGTTGACTTTTCCGATGCCGACGCCGACGTGCTTGACGCCGATGGTCTTGCCGCTCTTTTCTGTCAGCACGATGCTGTCAACAGAAACGGTGCCGCTGACGTTGCTCGAGAGGATGTCGCCGAGGTTGCCTTCAACATCGATGTCGGTGGAAACGCTGCCGTTAAAGTCCTTGTACGCGATAAAGTCGTTCAGGTAGGGCTTACCGGCGGCGAGAGCGAAGTCCTTGAGGCCCACGTTCACCTTGAAGTCGTTCGTGGCCGCGTTGACGGTCACCTTTACGGCGAGGTCGCCGCCATCGGCGAACTTGAGGTTTACGCCTACATCGGTCTGCTTGTTGCTCAGGTATACGGCCGGGATGCCTACACCGAAGTCCTTCAGGTGGATCTTGGAATCGATTTTCTTGTCTTCGTAGATGATGTTCCCGTTTTCGAACAGGATGTTCTTGACAGAAATATTGACGGGGAGGCCCTTTGCGATTTCGGCGGCGTTTACCATGCCGGTATCTGTGGCGGCGGTATCCTTCGCCACGGAATCCGTAGCAGCGGAGTCCGACTTGGCGAGGAAATCCAGGATGTCGCTAAAGTTGAACTTGTCGCCGTTCTGGGTCACGTGGACATAGAGGCCTTTCATGTAGATTTCGCTCACGGCGGCGGTCTTCGTCACTATCTTGAGCGGGTCGATGTTGATGCGGAACTTCTCGAAGGAGACGAAGGGTGTGGTGCCATCTTGTTCGAGCAGGGCGAAGTTGTCGACGTTCACGGTGAAGGTGAACGGGTTCAAGTCCACGGATTCAATGACGACCTTGCGGCCAATGAATTCTTCGGAGTGGGCTACGACGTAGTCCTTGACGTAGCCCGGAGCTAATTTCAGGGAGGCAAAGACCAGGATGATCAGTGCGGCAATGACAATGGCGATGATGATGAGAGCTTTTTTCATATAAATAAATCTAGCAATATTCGGGGGCGTGTTTTCCCCTTTTTTTGACCCCCTGCTTTTTTTCGTTTATTTGGGAAGATAGGACACATTTGTAAACAGATTTTTTATAAAAAAGCACTGATTTTCCTTGTAAATATTTATTCTTATGACATGGATTGTAAACTTGAGTATGCCATCCGCTATAACCACGTGGGTTATGGCGTCAACGAGCGGAAAGTCTTCTTTTTTGCCGCGGATCCGGCCACGATGCAGGCTCCGGCGCAGTTCGGCTTCCGCATTGTCGGTATGGATGGGGCTGTAGCCCTGGAAGGCACGCTCTTGATTCGCGGTAACTGTGATTACACGGCGGAAACCATATACGAGGGCGATTTTTCAGCTCTGACGGTGCCAGGAACGTACAGGATTCTTGTGCTTGTTTCGGGCGAGGTCGTAAAGGAATCGCACGCTTTCGAGATTTCGGATAAATTGTTCCTGCGGGAACTGCGTGCCAATATCAAGTCTTTCTATTTCCAGCGGAGTGGCGTGGAACTCCCGACGGAATATGCCGGGAAATGGGCGAGGCCTGCTGCGCATGCGGACAATGACCTGGCTTTCCATTCCATGATGAATCGCCCTGGTGTGTGGAATGCCCATGGCGGGTGGTACGATGCCGGAGATTACGGCAAGTACATCGTGAATGGCGGCGTGAGCGTCGCAACGCTCCTGCTCGCATGCGAGATGTGCCCCTCTGCGGTGGGAATCATGGGCGGTGATGGCTTTGTGCCGACCTTTGAACAGCCCTGCAGCCTTCTTGACGAAATCCGCTTTGAACTGGAGTTCTTCCTGCGCATGCAGGACAGCGACGGTGGCGTTTTTTTCAAGGTGACGCCTGGCCATTGGGACGGCTTCATGATGCCCGAAGATTCCGACGTGATGCAAAAACGCTTTATCATGGGAAAATCGACGACATCGACGCTCAATTTTGCAGGAGCGTTGGCGCAGGCCCATCACGTTTTCAAGATGGCTGGCGGGGCCGCTAGCGAGGCTTTTGCCGAAAATTGCCTTGCGGCAAGCATTCGCGCCTACGAGTGGGCGCTCCAGAATCCCGATGTCGGCTGGCCGCGGAATACCGAAGGGAGCGGCGGCTATGGCGACGAACGCTACGATGACGAGTTCTTCTGGGCGCGGGCGATGCTTTTCCGCGAACTCCGTGACGGAAGTGCCCTTGCAGGCGATATCGTTGCGGAACTCCCTGCCGATATGGACAGGAATCCGGTGCAGCTCAGTCTGGATTGGCGCGATACGCAGAACCTGGGCTGGATTGCGCTTGCGCTGAACGATGATGAAGGCCCCGTGGCGAAGGAATTCCGTGAAAAGGCCAGGATCCGGATAGCGGAAGCCGCCGAGTCCATCCTGAATTTGCAGAAGGACGACGCCTACGCCATTTCCATACGCCGATTCATATGGGGAAGCAACGGGGAAATTGCCAACCATGCGTTGACGCTGATGGTCGCCTATAGCTGGACTCGTGATGTCCGCTTCAGGGCGGGAGCAAAGGAGCTCGTCGATTTCATTTACGGTCGCAATCCGTTGAACGTCTGCTTTGTTACGGGAGCCGCATGGAGTTCCCCGAGGTTCCCGCATCACCGGATTAGCCATGCCGACGGTGTCGTCGACCCGGTCCCGGGCCTGCTGGTAGGCGGTATCAACAACGACCGTCAGGATATGCACCGCAAACCGCACTATTCAAGCGAATTGCCAGGCTTTGCCTATACGGATGAACGTTGCTCGTTTGCGAGCAACGAAACGGCAATCAACTGGAATGCCCCGCTTACGGCTGTTCTTGCTTTGCTGAATTGTTTGTAGTGTCTTTTTTTGTGGAATCCGGCTCGGTCACGGTTGCTGCGGCCGTGTCCTTTGATGTCGTGTCGGCCGTGCTTATTTTTTGCTGAAGCTGCTGTAGGTCGATAAACGGCTCGTCTTCGGCTTCGCTTGCCAACGAACGGATCTTTTTCTCGTATGTGGAATCGGCGGCATCGAGGGTGTCCTTGCCCATGAGGTCCCAATGGGAATGGGCCAATGCCGCCCATTCATGGAGCCAGTTCTTGCGCGATTCCCTGTTGAAAAACCAGGAATCGGCATAATACTGATGGTGGTGAATGTCCGCAGAAATGTAGACGGGAGTTTCGCCTGAAAGCGTCTGGAAAATGCGAACGGCACGCTTGGTGGCTGGTGCCGCCGTTATGAGGAGCACCGTATCGATCTTGTGCAGCTTTAGCCAGGGAATGATAGTGTATGCTTCGCTGATGGTCGAAGGGTCGTCGTGGCGGGCGAGGAATACGGCGCCTTCGTCAAATTTCCCTAGCTGCATGAAGTCTTCGGCGTAGTAGTCCGCATTGCTCTTGGTGCGGTAAACCCTTCTCCCAAGGATGATGATGGAGTCGATCTTGCCTTCTGCCATCAGCGTTGCCGCAAAATCATTACGCTCGAGGTCGGCTGTCTGCCCGTCTAGAATTACGGCCCATTTGACATGCTTGAATGAATCTTCCTGAATGAGCCAGTGGCCGCTCCGGGTGAGGGCAACATAGAAAATGATTACGAGAAACACCGCGATGCCGGCGAGAATGCCGAACAGCTTCTTGTGATTCTTGCGGATGTTCCGGTCTTTCATGAGGATTCTTGACAAATTAATCTCCTAGTCTTGGGCAGATGCCTTCATCACAAATTCTTCTTGTATAAGATAGCTGTTTCGCCGTCGCTGTAGTAGTTCTTGCGGATGGAGAATGGCTCGAAACCATGACGTTCGTAAAAATGGCGGGCATTTGCGTTGTTTTCACGGACTTCGAGAAATAAGGAATCGCCGGCAGAAAGCTTCTGGAATCCGGCCTGGATAAGCGAGGTGCCGATTCCTTTTCGCTGCGTGTTTCTTTTTGTGGCGATGGACAGAAGTTCCGAGTCGGGCCCCATGAGGTGGAATATGGCGTATCCGAGAATTTCTGCGGAATCCGTATCGCTTTCGTATACTACGGCGAGGGCGTAGTCGGCCTTTATTTCAGAGACGAACTGCGGTTCTTTCCAGTCCTGAAATGCAAGTTCCCGCTGGATAGCGAGAACTTCGGGCAAATCGCTTTCTTTCATTTCGCGGACGGGCATCTTGAAATTACTTGGACAGTTTTTCGAAGTATGACGGCTGGATGTAGTTTGCTTCCTGGATGAGCGACGGCTTGACGGTATCGAAAAGCGGAGCCCAAGCCTGAAGCTTCTGGTCGGTGTCCTTGATGACTTCGACATGGCTGTCGGCAAAGAGGGCCTGGAGCGCTGCGTCGGCCATGGCGGAATCGTCGGCGACGACCTTGACGATGTTTGCCGCCTTGACTTTTTCGACGACTTCGGCAGTCTCGATAAAATATTCCTTGCCGTCCAGGCGCATGTACCAGTAACCGTTACGGGCACGTATCACGACTGCCGTAGAGGCTGTCTCGGGCCCGGCGAACTGCTGCAGGGCCTGCAGAGTCGTGACACCGTAAAGGTTCCGCTTGCCGCTAAAGCAGATGCCCTGGCAGAAAGCAACGCCCGTCCTAAGTCCGCTGAAGGAGCCGGGCCCGAGCGTTACCATTACGCGCTTCACGTCGTCGAGAGTCGCTCCCATGCGTTTCAGCAGGTCGTCGAGCGTGCCACCGAGCGTCTCGCCGCGGGCTTCGGGATTCACGGACTCCTCGTAACGGTCCGCCGAAGCAATCGCCATGGAGACGCCCTTCCGTGAAGTATCTACATAGAGGTCCAGGATCATAGTTCTGAGTTCCATTAGGAGTTACTTGTTCTGAGTTCCAATAAGAGTTACTAGTTCTGAGTTCTGAGTTACTAGTGTCGCAGATTTCAAGGAACTTCTTGATATAAGATAATCTAGTAACTACTAACTAGTAACTAATAACTGCACCGCAGGTGCCCCAATCTAGTAACTAGCCCGAAGGGCGAATTAACTAGTAACTTTTTTCCGAATTACCTCTTGATCGCGATGCTCTTGTCGATAATCATGTCGATGAGCTGGCTGTAGGTAATGCCGTTGCAGGCGGCCTGCTGTGGCAGGAGCGAGGTCGGGGTCATGCCCGGCAGCGTATTCGTCTCGATGGCGAACAGCTCCCCGTCCTTCGTGATGCGGACGTCGGTACGGCTGTAACCTGCACCGCCCAGGGCGTAGTGGGCGTTCTTCACGAGTTCCTGGATGCGGGCTGTGAGTTCCGGTGCGAATTCCGCTGGGGTCACTTCCTGGCATTCGCCGTTGTACTTGGCCTCGAAGTCGAAGTATTCGCGGGTCGTCATGCGCATTTCGGTGGGCGGGAGCGGCTTTTCGTCTTCGATATAGCCGCAGCTGGCTTCACCGCCGGCAATGAACTTTTCGCAGAGCAGGCGGTTCGAATCCTTGAACAGGTCCTGCACAATCTTGCCGGCTTCGTCCATGTCTTTCGCGATGCCGATACCAATAGAGGAACCTCCCAGCGGATCCTTGATGACCAGCGGGAATCCGAGTTCGTCGGCGACGCTCACGAGCGTATCGCCTGTAAAACTGTGCTTCCAGATGACGCGGTAGGGCGGCGTCGGGATGCCGTTGGCCCTGTAGATTTCCTTGGACTTGATCTTGTCCATGGCGAGGGCCGATGCCAGAAGGCCGCATCCGGTATAGGGAATGCCCCAGTTTTCGAGCAGGGCCTGGATATGGCCGTCTTCGCCCCATTTGCCGTGGAGGGCCAAAAAGGCGATGTCTGCGGCCGGGAGTTCGGAAAGGGCGGGGTTCTTCTTGGTGCAGGCAGCCGAACCTTCGAGGCTCCTGAAGTAGTTCACCGAGAAGTTGTCCTTCTGGTAGGGGGAAAGTTCACGGGCGGACCAGTGCCAGGTTCCGTCCTTGTCGATAAGCACAGGGTGGATATTGTAGCGTTCCGGGTTCATGGCACGGACAACTCCTGTGCCGCTTACAACGGAAACATCGTGTTCGGTGGACGGTCCGCCCATCAGTACAAGCACGCGAAGACGAGACATAACAACCTCTTTAGAATAAAACCTTTGCGGATAATGTAGTAAAAAGCATGCTGAGCATGTTTTTGGGGTTGTTTTGCCTGCTCCGTATTGTTTATATTTTTATGTACTAGATGGGAGGTATCCATGCGTGTTTTTGTTACAGGCGGAACTGGTTTTATTGGGCATTATGTGGTCAAGTCGCTCCTGGAAGCGAACCACGAGGTCGTCATTGCCACGAGACACCCCAATAAGGTTCCTTCGTTGCGTAGTCAGCCCAAAGTCAGTTTTGTAGAAGCTTCGCTTACGGACTTCGACAAGATGGGCGAGGGCCTTGTCGGCTGCGACGCCTGTATCCATATTGCCCTTGGTTGGGGCGATACGCCTTCGGCAATGCTCATGAACGACACCCGTGCGACCGTCAAGCTGCTTGAAATGGCGGCGAAGGCTGGTTGCCAGAAGTTCATCTACACCAGCAGCACCGCGGCTATGGGCCGCATGCGCCCTTCCATGCGCGAAGTCACGAGTAACCTCCCGATGGACCTTTATGGTGCCACCAAGGCGGCGGGAGAGGCCTTTGTGCTTGGCTTTACGCACGGCTACGGCAGCCAGTTCCCCGAAGTCAAGATGCAGCGCAACATTATCCGTCCGGGCTACACGTTCGGCAATCCGGCGTTCCCTGACGGGTGTTCCCAGCCGGACCGCCGCTTCTTCGAGATGGCGTTGGCCGTCAAGGAAGACCGCGATATCCATATCGTCAAGAACGACGGTACCCAGTTTATCCATGCTAGCCAGCAGGCAGAACTCTACCTGAAGGTGCTGGAATCCGAAAAGAACGAGGAAATCTTCCTCGGCTTGGGCGAAGTCTGGATGAGCTGGAAGGAAATTGCCGAGATGATGATTGCCCAGAAACCCGGCTGCAAATCCAAAATCGTGGAAAAGGACCTTGGCTGGTCCGACGACCCGATGCTTTTCGACGTCAGCCGAATCAAGGACCAGTTCGGTCTGGTTTTCGATGCACATGAATTTATGCTGGACCACGTCAAGTGGACCTTCAGCCAGGTATAACCTTTAGGCTTAGCAACTGACGACCAGGGCGGCGAGCCCTGCGAACATGGCGACCTTTACGAGTTTTTGTGCCCTGCGGTAATTTTTCCTGTGCGCAAAAATCAGGATGGCGAGAATCGTCGGGGTAAATACGACCCCGGTGATAATCAGGAACATCGTCGGGTAGTATCCCTGCACAACGGGAAGCGGCAATATGGCCCAACTGAAAATGCAGATGAATGCGGCCAAACGCCTGGCGGTAGGGGCTCCTGCAATTAGCGGGAATGTCATGATGCCGGCCTTGAGGTCTCCCGTTTCGTCTTCCAGATCCTTGTAGATTTCACGAGCGGTTGTTAGTAAAAAAGCGAACAAAATAGCAGGGTAGAGGAATCCGATCTTGTCAGAAATTTCCAGAGCAAAATCTTCTGTTTCGCGGATACCGGTAGGGTATACAAAGCATAGAAGCAGCGGGGTTGCGCACAGGAAGGCGACAGTCATGTTCTTAAGGAGAGGAATGTGCTTGAGCCACTTGTTGTAGGCTATTAGTACTCCTGAAAGAAGAACAAAGAAAATGCTTGCGGTCCAGTTGGTCTTGGAGATAAGGCTGTCGGCAAGTCCGCTCGCTATGGCAAGAACGAGCAAGATAATCCACGCCCTCCGCGCCGCCGTGACCGATACCTTGCCGCTCACGAGCGGACGTTCCGGGCGGTTTAGCTTGTCGCTATCGAGGTCGAGAATATCGTTCTGGATGTTTGCAAAGGCAATGGCAAACGTAAAACCCAGAGCCTGCAAAACAAGAGAAATCCAGTTGATTCCAACCCGCATTCCTTGGTTGGATACGGGCAATGCCGATAGCAGGTGATAGCCGATGGCAAGGGTCACCAAGGCGATGACGATGTTTATCGGGCGGGTCATCTTGATTAAGGCGAAAGACATCTTGCTGGACCTTTTTTGTATATTTTCTCGAGATACTAGAACACGGGATTCGCAATGAATAAAATAGCATTTTTTTTATTGCCCGCAATGCTGCTCCTAGGCGCATGCGGTGATGACAGCTCTTCGGGGTGGGAAGAAAATCAGGCCCCCGTTATCGTTCCGCTTTCCGACGGAACCGAAGATTCTTCGGAATCGGGAAATACAGAAGAATCCAGCAGCTCGGGAAAATCCGACAGTTCTGCCAAATCCAGTGACTCGGCCAAGTCGAGCGGCAAGACGGAATCTAGCAGTTCTAATGCCGGTAGCAAGTGGAAAGAAACGCTCTCTGCGAAAGATACGTTGCTGTATGTCGACAAGATTTGTCTCGACGACTTGGATTCCGTGCACTACCTGTATGCAAACTTCAGAAGCGATGTGCAACCGACAGGGAATGTCTATGCCGAAATGCACTATGGGTTTATCGGTGGCAGTGGCTCGGGAACTATTTATTCGGTTATAACGAACAGGATTTTTCTTGCGGATAGCCTAAACGAAAATGGCTGGTATAGCGTACGTTTCACTCTGGAAGAAATGGACCGGTATAGAAAGAATAATATCAGCAATACGTCCGTGGAGACGTTTGTGCTTTACTTCACCAAGAACGAAGTGGATAAGATCAATTACGTAAAGGTCCCGGTTAATAAGGCAATTGCACTGGATGGTTGCATTCAAGTAGACAAGCTGTTTACCATAAACGATTCCAGTGCCATTACGAGATACAATATAACGGACTACCTGGATTCTGCGCATAAGGCAATGGCCGATACGTTCCCGACAATAGATTCCTTGAAAAAACGCGGATGCTACGGTACGGATCATAATTGCAAACCTCGACAGACGCATTATGTATCGGAAATAGATGGCTATGTCTATTGCTTGAGCGGAACTTGCTATCGGGAAAATGAACCGGAAATCGAGCTGGAAGACTTGCCAATGGAAGGTTCCTTTACCGATCCGCGTGACGGAACCGTGTATCCGACGGTAACCATCGGCATGAACGAATTCTTTGCGAAAAGCCTGAACTATGTCGATTCTGTGAAATACCCGAACCTTGCTGGACATACCTGGTGCTACAATAACGACAAGATGTATTGCGATAAATTTGGACGTCTTTACGATTGGTCCGGGGCGCTGGACTTGCCCGATGCCTATAACGATAGCGCTATCAAGAATTTCGAATGGTATCAGGGAATCTGCCCAGAAGGTTGGCATGTGCCGACGGCAGACGAGTTCAGTTCTCTTTGGTTGTTCTCTGGTCGACTGTGCGGCACCTATGACTGGAGATATACGACCCGCGATATCGCCATATGGGATAGCCTCCAGAGTACGGAATATAACAATATCACCGGTTTCTCTGCTTTGCCGGGAGGCTACCGGAGCGATAAGGGTGAATATAAGGCCGTCGGCTATGAAGTACGCTTCCTTCTTACCGGAACGCATAATTCCGTTATAAAAGACAATGCGTATGCTGTAATCATCTATCGTAATTCTAAAGATGATGATTACAACAATACTTCGCAATTAAAACGTACAGGTGCGTATGTCCGTTGTGTCAGGGGCAAGGGAATTGTAGACGCCAGGCCATATATGCAAAAGAATTAAAGCTGAGTTAATTGCTACATTTATCTTATGCCTTTTTTTACAAAGAGTAATCTGGTAGACCTGCGCGCAGAAGCGGAACAGCTTTCCATCTGCGTGGAACATTTCCTGTATGCGTCGGAGCATATCAACGAAGGTGACTATAAAACGAAGGGCTTTTACGACAACTGCATCGAAAAGTGCAACGGCAGGCTCAAGGCTATCCATTTCTTGATGGAATCGATTCGTCAGAACAGGCCTGTCACAGAAGAGGAACTCGAAAAGACCTTGCCCGATTTTCTAAATTGCAGGAAAGATGCTAAATAACGAATTCGATGACGAACCGGAACCGCTCCGTCGCGTAAGGCCGACCCGCCGCGATCACCGCAGCAGGCGTATAGACGTGCTTCGCGAAATGGAGTCGGGCGTTGTTGACGAACGCCCTGTCAAGGAACGTTTCAGCCGCGAATTCAAGAATCCCCGTATCAAGAAAATCAAGGATCCCCTGGAAAAGATCGATGAAAAGGATTGTGTCGAGGGGATGGTGGTCGAAGTGCACCGCCGCACCTGCGAAGTCCGTTTAGACGAAAGAAATTCTCTATCGTCTATCGTCTACCAGCGAAGCGGCCTTTCGTCTAATACTGTTACCGCCATGTACCGCGCGACGACGTCGAAGGCCCTGGGGGAGTTTCCGGCGGTAGGCGACCGCGTGCTTCTGGGACAGGTGAACGACGCCGAAGATAGCGGGGAAGGCGTGGGTTCGCAGAAGTATTGCGTGGTGCGTGTGCTTCCGCGAAAAAGTGAACTCAAACGCCCCGGACCGCGAGACAGTTTTCGTCGCAAGCTGACGCTGGCCGCGAACATTGACCAGGTGGTGATTGTCGCTAGCGTGACGCAGCCTGAATTCAATTATGGTTTCATGGATCGTTTTTTGCTGGCGGCAAATCTGAACAACTTGCCGTTCGTGCTTGTGCTGACTAAGATGGACCTTCTCCCGAACGGCGAAGCCGATCTGAACGACGATATCCGTGATTTCATGAGTATCGTGGACAAGGTGATTCCCGTGAGTGTCAAGACAGGCGTAGGCCTCGAGAGGCTCCGTGATGAACTCCGGGGCAAGTCTTCCGTGTTCAGCGGACAGAGCGGGGTGGGCAAGTCGACCCTGGTGAACGCGCTTGTTCCCGGGGCGGCGCTCGAAACGGGGGCGGTTCGCGAACGCGACGGCAAGGGACGTCATACGACGACCTCTTCGAGCCTGTTCGATTTTCCGGGTGGCGGCTACGTTATCGATACTCCGGGGATTCGCAGCATCGGGCTGGATCGCGAAGACGACATGGATGCGGAAACCCTGGCGAAGATTTTTCCGGGATTTTTTGAAGATGACCTGTTTACCTGCAAGTACAGCAACTGCCTGCATTTGAAGGAGGCCGGCTGTACCGTGCGCGCCGCGGTCGAATCTGGACGTATTTCTGCAGCTCGCTATGCGAGTTATTTGCGAATTTTGAATTCAAGGGATTAGGCTATGGATATTGCTATTAAGATGACTCTGGTGGCGTCCCTGATTATGATGGGGTACAATATTTCGGAATTTATCGCGAGTTATGCGACAGTGTGCGAAAAAACGCAGGAGTTCAAGAAAATGGCGGCCGAGACAGACTCCCACGAAAACATGGTGCGTCGCTCCAATTTTATCCTGTCGTTGTTGCTTTCGCTTGTGTTCGTCGGCCTTACGTATTTTTCGGGGCTGGCGCTCTGGATAATCGCGTTTGTGGCCGCAAAGCTCGTTTTTACGCTCTATTGTTCGGATTTGCTGCTTGTTCATGTGTTGCGCGTGGGCGATGTGTCGAAAAAATTTTATATGCTTACCAAGGTGGACGCCTTGCTCAACGCCCTGCTGGGTCTCGGTATAGCGTTGATTGTCGTCCTGTAGTTTTAAGTGAGGTGAAAAGTTCATGGGTGCGAAAAAAATCCTGGTCCTGGTTTTGGGAATCCTTCTGGCTCCGTTGTTTGCCCAGGGCGAATCGGCTTCCGACTTGAACGCCATCCGTACGCCGCTCTTTTTGGGCGCTTCCCTCGGCTTCGGTTCCGGTACGGGCGTGGGCACGGAACGCGGTCTCGGCCTTCGCCAGATTGAACCGATGCTTGGCGTGTGGCTGCCCGGGCTGGGTTTCGCCCGTGTCGGTTACGGTTTCTTTGATTTCAAGGAAAATGCGGACAACGGTGACGATTACGAAGTGGAACATTCCGATTTCGACATAGAGCTGGGCATCCATTTGCTGGGACAGTTCTATCTGGTCGGCAACTATTCGCGTGTCAAGGAATTGAGCGACCTGGGTGACGTCGCCTGGAACGAATGGGGTGCAGGCTTCGGTTCGCTTCTGCATTTTTTCGGCAAGGCGATGCTTTTCGGAGAAGTAAGCTACCGCTGGGTCTTGAGCCATTACGATCCCTTCGCCGACAAGAAGGTCTCGGGTAGCCGCCTGCAGTTTAATATTGGTTTTGCTACGTATGTTTTCTAATAGAAGAATGAATGTGGCCGTTCTCGGCGGTGCATTCGACCCGGTACACAAGGACCATCTGACTGTTGCCAAGACGTGCCTGGATAGGGGATTATGCGACGAGGTGTGGTTCATGCCTAGTCCGGATCGTTGGGACAAGGCTCTCAACGCAAGCCCGGAAGACCGCTTTGCCATGTTGGAACTTGCCATGGAAGGCGACCCGCGCCTGGTGCTTTCGGATATGGAAATCAATAAGGGCGACTTTCGCGGTTCCTATGTGTTCCTGTGCGAATTGCGCGAAAACTTCCCCGACGTGAACTTCCGCCTTTTGACGGGGGCAGATACTTATGAGGGAATTCCGCATTGGCGCGACCCCCTCCATTTTTTCGGGACGAACTATAACGGGCACTTGCTGCTGCGCGATTTCGAGCTGATTGTCTTTGCGCGCAAGGGCTATGGAAAACCCGACGAGGAACAGCACAATGCCCACGGCTATGCTCCTCTGCATTGGGTAGGCCCGGAAAGCGGATTCGACGGCAAGTATTCCAGTACCGAAATCCGCAGGTCCCTATTGAAAAATCGGAACGTACGCCCGGAAGGCCTGGAGCCTTCGGTTTACGACTACATCATCGATCACGATCTGTATAGGGGGTAGCCCGCATCTGCGGGGTCCGCGATTAGCGGAGCGGGAATTCCTTGTAGTCCTGCACGCCGAATTCCTGGCGCAGGTAGTCCCAGCGCACCAGGCGGTTCTTCCAGTAGTACTTGCGGTACAGGCGGCGTGCCACGCGGCTCGTGAGTTCGTACGGGATGGTATGGTGGTCGTCGGCGACGCTTTCCATCGAGATGCGGAAGTCCAGTTCACCGTTCACAACGTCCACCGTTTCGCCGACCTGTACGTCGGGGATGTGGCTCACGTCGACCATCGTCGCGTCCATGCATACGCGCCCGAGAATCGGGCACAGCTGCCCGCGGATAAAGACGAATCCCTTGTTATACTCGCCGCGCAGGTAGCCGTCGCCGTAACCGATGGCGATGGTGGCGATGCGTGTGGGCTGCTGAGCCATCCAGTAACCGCCGTAGCTCACCGTCTCGCCGGGCTTCACGTCGTGGATGTGACGGATGGTGCTCTTGATTTTCATGACGGGCTTGATGGGCCACGGGGACGGAGCCGCCCCCATGCAGTTGTAGCCGTAGAGCGCAAGTCCCGGGCGCACCATGTCAAAATGGCTCTCGGGGCGCGTGAGCGTACCGGCGGAGCTACTGCAGTGGCAGATTTCGGGACGGAGCCCTTCGGCCTCCAGTACGTCCACAAGGCGCGTGAAACGCTGGATCTGTATATCGGTTTTTGGGTTCCCCGGCATGTCGGCCGTGGCGAGGTGCGTGAACATTCCTTCGAAACGCAGGTTCTTGAGGCTGAGTGCCGCACGGATGTTGTTGAAGTCCTCGGCGTCGAAGCCGTAGCGGTTCATGCCCGTGTCGATGGCGAGGTGCGCCTTGCAGGTGGTTCCCGTATCGCGCAGGAACTGGTCGAACGCCATGGCGGTACGGATGTCGGTGATGGCGGCGGTCAGCTGGAACTCGACGAAGTAGGCGAAATCGGCGGGTGTGCAGGGGCCGAGTACCAGGATAGGCAAGTCCATGCCGTACTGGCGGAGCAGCATGCCTTCGCTGATGTGGGCCACACCCAGGTAGTCGGCTCCGCCGAACTTCGCGGCAAACGAGCAGGCGAGGCTCCCGTGGCCGTAAGAATCGGCCTTGACGGGCAAAAGGATCTTGGTGTTCGCAGGAATCTGGCTGCGGATAAATTGGATGTTGTTGCAGAGGGCGTCTAGGTTGATTTCAATCCAGTTCGGGCGAGCAATCTTGTTCAGGTCGGGAGGGGTCTGTAAAAGCTTCATAATGCCGAAAATATAAATAAGCTTTTGAGTGTTTGGTTATGGGCTTTGTCAAAAATGCTCCGTTAAAGGCGCCCTGGGCCCGCAAGAGGAGGATACTTCTAATTTGGAATGATTTTTTGTAAAGTCAGGTAGTTTAAAACGGGGGATTTTTTGAACGCGAACCCAATAAATACAAGGCTTTGGTCAATAAGTTATTTTGTACGTAAAATTTACATAGCGGATGATGAATTTTTGTTTACCGATGCGCATGAATCCAAACGGAATCTTCTTTATATTTTAAAACCGATGGGAGATAATTCCGCTCTATGACTTAACCAAGGGGTGAATTATGAAAAAATCTGTTTGGTGTACATTACTGAGCGTCTAATGCCACGACGTCCCGGTTGATTCCTTTAGACATGAAAAAAACTTGTTGTAGGCTTGCCGCGTAAGCCTCGTTCTTCGCTGTATTCTAGCATGCGTCGAAAAGTTCCTCTATGGAACTGTTGTTCCCCTATTACCCAAAAACAAAATACATACAAACTAAACCATAAATAGTCCCTTGCGGGATGGAGGATAAAATCATGAAACAGACACAAAAAAACATGGACGCGTTTATCGCCTCGCTTTTGCCGGATTCCGACAAGAAGATGGGTGCCATTGCGGGCGTAGCCTTGCTTGTGGCGCTAATGCTCTGCTTTTGGGCTGCGGCATACGAGGTCGTGATAGACGATGTCATTTTTGAACATTCGTCAAACGACGAAATGAAGGCTACGTTGAACGTCATTGAACGAAAGGAGAAAAAAGTCGAAAAGGAGAAGAAGAAAATCGTGGATCCGTACCCCAGCAAAAAGGCGGGTGGCGGCGGAAAGCAAAAGGGCCAGGGCAAAAAACATGCCGAATTGAACAAGAGTGTGCTCAAGATGCTGACCGCCCAAACGCACAATGCAAGCGCGATGACCTATGACCTCGTCAAGCAGACGTTCGCCAAGGATATCGAGAAGGTGCTCAAGAACACCAGCGGTTTGCAGACCACGGGCAAAACCAAGATTGGCGAGCTGCGCGGGAAGGTGGAGGGTGGCTTTAACGAAGGTTACGCTGCCGGCGGAAGCGGGGGCATTGGCGGTTTCTTTGATGACTTGAGAGGGCCGGACGCTCCGGGAACGAGCAAGGCGTTGAAGGGCCGCATGAAAGCTCCATCCGAAAGGGATATCGACGTGGGGTCGGCAAGCGCGGGACGTTCCGCGGCCGACATCATGAAGGTGGTTCGCAATCGGACTCCTGGGCTGCGGCATGTGTACAACATGTTTCTCAAAAAGAAACGCGGATTCCAGGGGAAGGTAACGCTCCGGTTTAGCATTGCCCCAGGCGGCGAGATTGTGAGCATCACCATAGTCTCTTCAACGACGGATTATGCGGAATTTGACGAGGCCGTGAAGCATGCCGTGAGCCGCTGGAGATTCAACAAGGTGAAGTCGGGCAATACCGTGGTGACGATCCCCTTCACGTTCACGGAATGATTCTGTGGGCTGAATAATATCCTTTGTCGAGAAAATTCCTGCGTCATGGCGAATTTTTTGCCATGGCGCTTTTAAAATGTTATTATTGCTTTGAACAAAATTAAAGAAGGCTAAAATGAAAGACATCCGTGTTACGCAACTTGCAGAAAATTTGATTAACAACGCCATCGCCTTGAAGGCGGGCGAGAATATTTTGATCGAGACGACCGACACTCCCGACGAAATCTCCACGGAGCTCGTAAAGGCGGTGGTGAAAGCGGGCGGGAACGCTTTTGTACGCAATTCGAACAGTCGCGTACGCCGCGAATGGATAAAGTCCGCCACAAAGCAGGCGCTGGAACTCCGCGCGAAGCTCGACCTCGACGAAATGAAGCAGATGCAGGCCTATATCGCTATCCGCGGTGCCGATAACGCTATGGAAAACTGCGACATCGATGACGAAAAGATGTTTTTGTTCCGCACGCTCAATGAGGACGTGCTCAACTACCGCGTAAACGAAACGCGCTGGTGCGTACTCCGCTGGCCGAACCCCTCCATGGCGCAGGGCGCGAAGATGAGCACCGAGGCGTTCGAGGACTTCTACTTCAAGGCATGCCTTGCCGATTACCCCAAGATGAACAAGGCGGCGAGCCACCTGGTGGATTTGATGAACAGGACCGACAAGGTGCGCTTGGTGGCTGCCGATACCGACCTTACGTTTAGCATCAAGGGCATCCCCGCGGTGCCGTGCTGCGGCAACATGAACATCCCCGACGGCGAAGTCTATACCGCCCCGGTGCGTAATAGCGTGAACGGCGTCATCCATTACAACACCCCGACGCTTTATGAGGGCAAGTTCTTCAGCAACTTACGCCTGACCTTCAAGGACGGTAAGATTGTGGATGCTAGTTGCGAAACCGGCGACCCGAAGGCGCTTGAAGCTTTGTTTAATACCGACGAGGGCGCACGCTACGTGGGCGAGTTCGCTATCGGCTTCAACCCATATGTGGACGCTCCCATGTGCGACATTCTTTTTGACGAAAAAATCAAGGGGAGTATCCACTTTACGCCGGGCCGCTGCTACGAGGACGCCCCCAACGGCAACGCGAGCGCCATCCACTGGGACTTGGTGCTCATCATGCGCCCGGAATACGGCGGCGGCGAAATTTGGTTCGACGACAAGCTCATCCGCAAGGACGGCCTGTTCGTTGTGGACGAACTCAAGTGTCTGAACCCTGACCAGTTGGGGAGATAACGATATGAAGAATTTTTGGGGTTTAAGGTCTTTGCTGCTGCCGGCAGCGTTTTTCTGCATGGTCGTTTCTGGATGCGACCTGCTCGGTTCCGACGATGACGATGAATTTGCTGAGCGTCCAGAAGGCTATGTAAAGTCTAGTTCCTCGGATGACGACGATAATTCCAGTTCTTCGAAGGACAAATCAAGTTCTTCGACAAAATCAAATTCCAGTTCTTCGCAAGAGGGACGTTCGAGTTCTTCTAACGGCGCGACTTACGACAAGATTAAAAATACCATGACAGACCTTCGCACGGGTCGCACATACAAGACTGTCAAGTTGGATGGCAAAATCTGGATGGCCGAAAATATTTATATCGGGTCCCTTTGCTATGACGATGATGAGGCTAATTGCGAAAAATACGGGTCTATGTCGTCTTGGTGCCCGGATGGATGGTATGAGCCTTCCAAGGAAGATTGGGAAAGCATGTTCGAGTCCATTGGTGGTGCCGACAGTGCCGGTTATTACCTGAAGTCAAAGACCGGTTGGGAAGACAATTCGAATGGTGTAGACAAGTATGGATTTAATGTTTTGCCGGGTGGATATAGGGGGCATCGTGGTTATGGAGATTATTACGAAGATACATATATCCAGTTAGGTAAGGGAACGAAATTTGAAACATCGTCAAGAACGTCTGGATTTGCTCCTTATCGCGTGGTATTTGATCAGGGACCTAGTGCCGATTTCGCGATAGTGTCGCAATATGACGAAGTCTATACGCGCTGTATCAAAGAATATGAAGAAGGCGATGTAGAAATTGAATATGGCACAATGACAGACCCACGCGACGGAAGGACGTACCGGACAGAACCTATCGGTGATTATACGATAATGGCTGAGGGCTTGCGCTACACGGGTTCGGATCCGAGTTACCCGGATACTATAGTTTGGGTGAACTGCAACAAGGATTCTACTCGCTGCCGTTATCGGTTCGGGACTGCGATGCTGGGAAGTTTCAACGGTCACCTTGTTCAAGGGGTGTGCCCTTCCGGCTGGCATATTCCGTCGATGTATGAGTTGAATCGCATGGATGAAATACTGAACACAATGTTTTCGTCCAGTTATGAAAAAGAACATTATATTTATCCCGATACGGGGTTCTATGGTTTCTTTTCTTCAACGGTGGAAATGTACGGATATCGGGGCGAGTTGGATACCTTGTGGCGAGGGTACGATTATCCGGTATCAGTTCTTGCAACTGTCGTTCGCTGCGTAAAGGATGATCCTGCACAGTCTGACGGTGAAGTTGTTGATTCTAGGGATGGAAGTGTATACCGAACGGTAAAGATTGGCGATACGGAATGGATGGCGGAGAATTTGAAACGCAAGGTCGATTCCAGTTACTGTGTGTTCCAAGATTCGACAGAATTCTTTGAAGATGGGGATTCCTGTGCTACTTACGGACGGTATTATTGCCAGTACGATTCAGATAACCTTTGCATGGAGGGCTGGCATATTCCGGATAGTGCCGACATTAAAATTTTGCAAGAAACCTATCCGTCAGCCTATGATTGGACCTCTACACAGCATTGGATATTTGATTATAGTGGATTACCTAATGATGTCAACTATTCTGGTACAAATGCCTCTGGACTAAACCTGTTGCCTACGGGTTATCTTGAAAAGGGAGATAGTGCAAGATATTTAAAATATGGAAAGCGGGCTGTTCTGAGAACGGTATTTGGCACGTATGAAATGTGGCATTCTTCTTATACTCTTTCGGAGGATATAAGATTTTTAACAGTCCGGGAAACCTGCTTGCCGATTCGTTGCGTACGCGACAGATGATGCTGTATTAGGTGTTAAAAAAGCCGTCCCGCAAAGGACGGCTTTTTGATGCTTGTAATAGAAGATCCCCGCCTTCGCGGGGATGACATCTTTAATTACACACCCTTGGCCAAGATCTCGCCAATTTGAACAGCGTTCAAAGCGGCGCCCTTGCGGATCTGGTCACCGGTGAGCCACAGCGTGTTGCTGTTGTCGTCGGCGAGGTCCTTGCGGATACGGCCCACGAAGATGTTGTCCTTGCCGGCGCTTTCGAGCGGCATGGGGTACACATAGTTCTGCGGGTCGTCCTTGAGGGTCACGCCCGGGGCGTTCTTCAAGGCATTGCGGATTTCTTCGACGGAAACCGGGCGCTCGGTCTCGAACCACACGGATTCGGAGTGGGAACGCAGCGAGCTCACGCGCACGCAGGTAGCGCTCGTACGCACGTCGGAGTGCATGATCTTGCGCGTTTCGTTGAACATCTTCATTTCTTCCTTCGTGTAGTCGTTTTCCGTCATCTTGTCGATCTGCGGAATCACGTTGTACGCGAGCTGGAACGGGAACTTGCTGATGTGCGTGGTGGAACCCGTCTCGATGATGTCCTTGTACTGCTGCTTGAGCTCTTCCATGGCGATGGCACCTGCGCCGCTCGCGCTCTGGTAAGAAGAAATGTGAATCTTCTTGATGTGAGAAATCTTCTCGATCGGGTTCAAGACGACAACCATCATGATGGTCGTGCAGTTCGGGTTTGCGATAATGCCCTTGCCGCCGTTTTCAGCCTTGTAGAGCTTGATGTCTTCGGGGTTCACTTCGGGCACGACCAGCGGGACCTTCGGGTCCATGCGGAAGAAGCTCGTGTTGTCGACCACCACGGCGCCGTTCTCGACGGCGATGGGGGCGAATTCCTGGGAAATCGCGGCACCGGCGGAGCTGAGCACCAGGTCGATACCCTTGAAGGAATCCTTGTTCAGGACTTCGCACTTGAGGGTTTCGCCCTTGAACTTGAATTCCTTGCCTGCGCTGCGTTCAGAAGCGAGGAGCTTGAGGCTCTGCAGCGGGAAGTTGCGCTCTTCGAGGATGGAGAGGATTTCTTGGCCCACGGCGCCGGTTGCGCCCATGATGGCTACGTTGCGAATCATAGTTTAACCTTTAATTTTCTTCTTGTTGAGGTTGATAGTTTGAAATCAGGTTCTGGATGTCGTTTCTGAAACGTTCCAGATAAATTTTTGTTTGGGCAATCTGGCTGCGGGACTGCTTGTACTGGTTCATCTGCTCCTCGGTATCTTCTTGCAGGGAGTAGGTATACAGCGAATATGCCGCCAGACGGAGGCTTTCTGTCGCCTGGATCAGCTCGGAGTGGGCCTCGCTGGATTCATGCGGATGGAAGAGCCCGAGGGCCTTCTTGTTGAGCGCTGTCGCATTGTTGTTGATGGCGAGTGCCTGGCTGCCACGCTGTTCGCGCTCTGCATCGGAAATGCTCGGTGCGATGGGTTCGTAGCTGTCGATGGCTGCCATGATTTCGTGCATGCGTGCGATAACCTTGTTCGTCTCGTCGATATAGCGGTCCAGGCGTCCCTTGGCGGCTGACGACATGATGGGCTTTTCTCCCGGCATGTTGACAACGGTTCCGTTGGAAGATTTGACTGCCCTGGGAGCGGATTTCCAGGTGCCGCCATTTCCGCCGTTCTGGAATGATTCGATGTAGTCCTGGTACTTCGCGTTCTGCGCGGCGATTTCTTCGGGAGTGAAATCGGATGCGACCAGGAGTGTCGGGCGTTCCCAGTAGGCGATTCCGACAAATGCCGCAAGCATGAAAATGGAGAACATGATGTTCGCGCATTTTTCGGCACGGTCGTAGCTCCGGACGACATACAGCAGTCCGAAGAAGAACATGCTAGCGAAAGCGAGCAGAAGTCCGCCGTCCGTGTTGTAGCTGATGAACGAGTTCTTCGTGAAATAGAAAAGACAGTCCATGACAACTATCAGGAACGAGAACAGGGCTCCCGTAAGTTTCTGGTAGCGGTATTCGGCAGATGCCGACTGGAGAATCGTGATGAACGTGATCCCGAGAGGGAGCACATACATTAGGGCAATTTCTGCGACGCTCGGATTCATAGGCTAGAACGGGAGGTCGTCGTCACCCTCGGGCATGGGGGCGTCATATGCACCGCCATTCTGGGGCTGACTAAAGTTGTTGGACTGGCTGTAGCTGTTACCCTGGTTGAATCCGCCTGCAGACGGAGCTCCGCCCTGGCCGCGCGGGGTCAGGAGTTGGAACGTGTCCATGTTCACTTCGGTCGTGTAGCGCTTTTGGCCGTTCTGGTCGGTCCAGCTGCGGTTGGTGAGGGTGCCTTCCACGTAGAGGCTCATGCCCTTGCGGATGCCGAGCTGTTCGACGATGTCGGCAATCTTGCCCCAACCGATAATGTTGTGCCAGTCGGTCTGTTCCTTCTGTTCACCGTTGTTGTCGCGGTAGCGGCGGCTAGTTGCAAGCGAGAACGAGACACGCTTGCGTCCGCCGGTTTGGCTCATGCGTACTTCGGGGTCCTTACCAATATTGCCAATGAGCATCACTTTATTCAAATAAGCCATATTTGATCCTTTTTGTTTTTTGTTTTCGGAGTAGAAAATAAAAAAATTCAAATGTCAATTTGTGCCATTTTATGGAAAAATTGGCTTTTGGGAAGAAATTTAAGGTACATGCCCGTTGGTGTTTACTAGATTAGAACCATAGGAATCCCCGTTTTTTAACCTCTAATCATTGTCTATTGCTTTCTTTTAACCTGCCTATGGTCACTCTAGCACTTTCACAATTTGAAAAAGCGTTTCCTGCAGCCCTCAGGGGTAAGCGCCTGGGCGCGGTCCTGCACCCGGCTTCGGTGCTCCCGGACCTGCACTACACCCTCGACCTCCTCAAGGAATACGATGGCAAGCTGTTCAAGCTTTCGGCGCTCTTTGGCCCGCAGCACGGCATCAAGGGCCACACCCAGGACAACATGATCGAGTGGGAGGGCTACACCGACCCCGAACTGGGCATACCCGTCTATAGCCTGTACGGCGAACACCGGGAACCCACCCCCGAAATGCTTAGCCACGTGGACATGATGCTCGTGGACCTGCAGGACGTTGGCGCCCGCTACTACACCTTCATCTGGACGTTGTTCCTTTGTATGAAAGCCTGCGAAAAGGCGGGCATCCCCGTGATTGTGGTGGACCGCCCGAACCCCATCAACTGTATCGATGAAGAAGGCCCGGTGCTGGATCTGGATTACACGAGTTTCGTGGGCCTGCACAGCATCCGCACGCGCCACGCCAAGACCATCGGCGAACTGGCGGTGCAGTTCAAGGAAGAACGGTTCCCCAAGTGCGAACTCTTCGTGCTGGGCATGGAAGGCTACGATAAGAAGATGTGGTACGACCAGACGGGACTCCCGTGGATTCTGCCGAGCCCGAACATGCCGACCCTGGATACCGCCATCGTTTACCCCGGCATGTGCCTGTTCGAGGCGACCAACGTGAGCGAAGGCCGCGGTACGACTCGCCCGTTCGAAATTTTCGGTGCGCCGTTCATCGATGCAGTCAAGCTCTGCAAGTACATGAACGGATTGAAATTGCCCGGCGTGTACTTCCGCGAGAACTACTTCCAGCCCACGTTCCACAAGGGCGCGGGGCAAATTTGCGGTGGCGCGCAGATTCACGTGCTCGACCGCGACAAGTTCCGCAGTTTCGACATGGCGGTAAAGCTCTTGCAGTACATCTTCAACGAGTACCCGAAGGATTTCGCCTGGAAACAGCCGCCCTACGAATACGAGTTCAAGAAGCTGCCCATCGACATTTTGCTCGGCAACGGCACGTTCCGCAAGGAATTTATTGAGAGTAGTATTTAGAATCGAGATGGCGGGTCAAGCCCGCCATGACGTCATTCCGGCCTCCGAGCCGGAATCTATGAACAAAGTCTTTTTCACTAGCGGCGTAGCCGCCTAACAGCGAGGAATCCCATGACCGAACAGAAAAACGGAAAATTTGAAATGCCCGCCCTCCCGTATGCA
The DNA here is from genome assembly GCF_002395745.1 of Fibrobacter sp. UBA4309. Lineage (GTDB taxonomy): Bacteria > Fibrobacterota > Fibrobacteria > Fibrobacterales > Fibrobacteraceae > Fibrobacter. The sequence goes on along the minus strand of NZ_DGUN01000001.1, from coordinate 19,897 downwards.
GCGGCGGACCTGGCCCCGGCCCTCAGCGCCGAAACCATCGAGTTTCACTACGGCAAGCACCTGCAGACCTACCTGAACAACCTGAACGCGGCGCTTCCGGGCAGCGCCTTCGAAGGCAAGTCCCTCGAAGACATCGTGAAGGCCTCCGAAGGCGGTGTTTTCAACAACGCGGGCCAGTTCCTGAACCACTCCATGTACTTCTTGCAGTTTGCGGCCCCGAAGGCAAACAACGCCCCCTCGGGCAAGATTGCCGAAGCCATCGCCCGCGATTTCGGTTCCTTCGAGAAGTTCCAGGAAGAATTCCAGGCGAAGGGCGCAGGCCTCTTCGGTTCCGGCTGGGTCTGGCTCTCCGCCGATGCGCAGGGCAAGCTCGTGATTACGCAGGAAGGCAACGCCCAGAACCCGCTCACCAAGGGCCTCAAGCCGCTCCTCACGTTCGACGTGTGGGAACATGCCTACTACATTGACTACCGCAACCGCCGTCCGGACTACCTCAAGGCGCTCTGGAGCATCGTCAACTGGGACGTTGTCAACGAGCGCTTGGGATAAATCAACTAGGGGAAAGGAGATTGTATGGATTGGAGTCCTGTAGTCAAAAGAATGTTACCTGTTGGCGTGATGCTCGCGGCTTCGGCCTTTGCGGCCGATTGGTACGCGAAGGAGACGCGCTGGGCGGGGCATGACCCGGACATCATCCGTTACGAGGACGGCTACGCGCTTGCGACGACGGACAACCACATGCTCATGCAGTTCTCCGAGGACGCTCTTAACTGGAAAAACGGCGAACCTGCCATGCCGAAGTTTTCGCGGTGGCTTTACGACTACGCCCCGAACATGATCGACATCTGGGCGCCGGACATTCATTACATCGGCGGGGAATACCGCATGTATTATTGTGGCTCCGAGATGGGCATCCGCTCGTCGGGCATGGGGTTCATGTCGAGCAAGGAAATCGACCCGACAAAGCCCGGCTACGGCTGGACAGACCAGGGCGAGGTGATTCACACGGTCAAGAGCGACGCCTACAACGCGATTGACGCGGCTGTGTTAAAGGACCTGAATGGCAAGGTCTGGATGGCGTTCGGTTCGTGGGGCACGGGCATCCACATTCTGGAACTGAACGAAGAAACAGGCAAAGTGAAAAACGGCGCGAAGATGATCAACATCGCGAACCGCGGCGGCTCGGGTATCGAGGGCGCAAGCCTCATCGAGCACGACGGTTACTACTACCTGTTCACGGCGTGGGACAACTGCTGCAAGAAGGGCGCGGACCTCGAGAACAATTCCTACAAGACGACGGTCGGGCGCTCCAACCGCATTGACGGCGGGTACGTGGACCGCAGCGGCAAGAAGTTGCTGGATGGCGGTGGAACGATTCTGTTGAGCCGTTACGGGCGCTACTACGGGCCTGCGGGCGGCGAGGCGTTCCAGGACGTGAACCGCCAGCGTTTCGTGAACCATTACTACGACAAGAACGACGGCGGAAATTCTTACATACAAGTTCGCGATATCGTCTACACCGACGATGGCTGGCCGGAACTGGGGCAGCCCTTCCTCGGGCGTTACTTGAGCGCCGAGGCGGAACACGGTGCCTTGACGCACGTGGATATTTCGAGCAGCTCCGATGCATCGAACGGGGAATTCTGTGCCTACATCAACTACGAAGACAGCAAGATTCGCCTGCCGATGATTATCCCGCAGGCGGGCGACTACCTGATCCGCTACCGCTATGACAACAACTGGACCGAAGACGGCGCGAACGGCAGCTCGCACTTCGTGAGCATCAACGGCAAGAACCAGGAAGTGGAGTTGCCGCTGACGGGCGCGTGGAGCGCATTCCCCGAGAAGTCTGTCGTTTATATTCCTGCAAAACTCAAGCGCGGCTCGAACTTCATCGAGATTACGAAGGGCAAGCATTATGCGGAACTGGACAGGCTCGACTTCTTGCGCATTATCCGCGATACGATTCCCGCGAACGGCTTCGATAACGGCATCCGCGTGCGTTTGACGGACAAGGACGAGTTCGCCATCAAGGACGGCGGTTACGCGATTTTCGAGAACGTGATTACGGATTCCATCGTGGGCCCGGGCGTACTTGTGCAGGTGAAGAACGGTGCCGGCGGTACGCTGAATATCCGCAAGGAAAGCAAGAAGGGCGACGTGATTTCCAAGTGCGATTTACCCTCGGCGGGTGATGCTACTAAGTGGGTTGACGTGCGCTGCTCCAACATGCCGGAACTCAAGGGCGTGCAGGACTTCTACCTGACGGCAGAAGGCCTCGGCGGCGAAACTCTCCTCGGCAACATCAAGTTCGACGAAGGCGTGAAGGACACGACGATAACGTCTATCCGGAATTCTGCACGTCCGGCCATATTCCGCGACGATTCACGTGCGCCGGGTAAGGGCTACCGCGACTTGAAGGGCCGTCGCTTGGACAAGCAGATTCCGTACAGGGTGCTTTTTTAAACCACTGCTTTTTCTATTTTTGCCCATATGCTAACGATTAACGGACAGTCGGTTGATGCGGCGGGTAAGACCGTCGCGCAATATCTTGCAGAAGCTGGGTACAATACCGTGCGCATTGCCGTGGAACGCAACGAGGAGATTGTGCCGAAGGCGAAGTATGCCGAGACGGTGCTTGCCGACGGCGATGTCGTCGAGGTTGTGAACTTCGTGGGTGGCGGGTGATGCCTGGCGAGAAATCGCAAATGCGAGAACCTTCCCGCGAAGAAATGCTCGCCGCGCTCGAAAAGCGTCAGGGAGCCGCTGCCGTGCGGAAGTTGCAGGCGGCGACGGTTGCTGTTTGCGGGTTGGGCGGCCTTGGCTCCAATATCGCCATTTCCCTGGCGCGTGCTGGGGTGGGGAAGCTTATCCTTGTGGATTTTGATTGTGTCGATGTGACGAATTTGCATCGTCAGCAGTACAAGGCTAGCCAGGTGGGGCTCCCGAAGCCCGAGGCGCTTCTGGCGAACCTGAAAGAGATTGCCCCGTACACGGAATACGAAACGCATTTCGAGAAGGTGACTGCCGAGAGTGTCTCGCGGCAGGTGGCAAAAGCGCAAATCGTGTGCGAGGCGTTCGACAATGCCGAGGCGAAGGCGATGCTCGTGAACGCCGTTCTCGAGACGATGCCGGAGAAGTATTTGGTTGCCGCTTCCGGGATGGCGGGCTATGATGGCGGTAATTCGATTACGACCCGCAAAATCACGAAACATTTTTACCTCTGCGGCGACGGCAAGAGCGATGTGAACGACGGAATTGGCCTAGTTGCACCGCGCGTGATGCTCTGCGCCGCCCACCAGGCACTGACAGCCATCCGCCTGATTCTCGGGCTGGAATAATTCTATATTTACCCCCGAAAAAATTTCATAAAGAAGGCTTTATGGACGACAAACTTGTTATCGGCGGTCATGAATTTAGTTCCCGCTTTATCCTGGGTTCTGGAAAGTATTCCCTGAAATTGATTGAAGCCGCGGTGCGCGATGCGGGGGCACAGATTGTGACCCTGGCGGTGCGCCGGGCGAACACGAAGGACCACGAGAATATCCTCGACTACATTCCGAAAGGCGTGACGCTGTTGCCGAACACGTCCGGCGCCCGCACCGCCGACGAGGCGGTCCGCATCGCGCGCCTTTCCCGCGAGCTCGGCTGCGGCGATTTCGTCAAGATCGAAATCATGCGCGACACGAAGTACCTTTTGCCCGATAACTACGAAACAATCAAGGCGACCGAAACCCTCGCGAAGGAGGGTTTCGTGGTGATGCCGTATATGTACCCGGACCTGAACGTGGCGCGCGACCTCGCTAACGCGGGTGCCGCAGCCGTGATGCCGCTTGCCGCTCCGATTGGCAGTAACAAGGGCCTTTCCACGCGCGAATTCATCCAGATTCTGATTGATGAAATCGACTTGCCCATCATTGTGGATGCGGGTATCGGCAAACCTTCCGAAGCCTGTGCCGCGATGGAGATGGGCGCTGCCGCCATCATGGCGAATACGGCGCTTGCTACCGCGGGCGACTTGCCGCTTATGGCGCAGAGTTTCAAGCTTGCCATTGAGGCGGGTCGCAAGGCCTACCTCGCAGGCCTTGGGCGCGTTCTCACGCGCGGCGCTTCCGCATCCGACCCGCTCACGGGATTCTTGCGCGACTAGTTTTTCGGGACATGTGCAATGACCGCAGAAAGAAAAGACAATAACTACCTGTTCGATTCCGGAAACCTTTCGGAAGGCGCTCTCGCGAAGAAACACCGCATAGAGACGGACCCGAGCGCCCGCACGAACATCATGGATTACCTGCCCGGCATGGAAGTCATCCAGTCGGACATCGCCGACAAGGTCCTCTCCGAATCCGAGAACTACGATTATTCCAAGTACACCGGCAAGGACGTGAAGCGCGCCCTGGAACATGAACGCTGCACGCTCGAAGACTTCAAGGCGCTCCTTTCTCCGGCCGCGGCTCCGTACTTGGAACAGATGGCCGCGAAGGCGAAAATCGAGACCAGCAAGCACTTCGGCAACAACGTCTATTTCTTCACGCCGCTCTACATTGCGAACTACTGCGAAAACTACTGCGTCTATTGCGGGTTCAACTGCTACAACCATATCAAGCGCATGCAGCTCACGATGGAGCAGATCGAGCACGAGATGAAGGTCATCGCCGACAGCGGCATGGAAGAAATCCTGATTCTCACCGGCGAAAGCCGCGCGAAGAGCAGCGTGGAATACATCGGCGAGGCCTGCAAATTGGCCCGCAAGTATTTCCGCATGGTGGGCGTGGAAGTCTACCCGGTCAACGTCGACGAATACCGCTACTTGCATGAATGCGGCGTGGACTACGTGACCGTCTTCCAGGAAACCTACGACAAGGTGCGCTTCGAAAAACTCCACCTGCTCGGCCACAAGCGTGTATTCCCGTACCGCTTCGACTCGCAGGAACGCGCCCTCATGGCGGGTATGCGCGGTGTCGCGTTCTCCGCACTCCTCGGCCTTTCGGACTTCCGCCGCGACGCGCTCGCATCCGCGCTGCACGTGTATTACTTGCAAAAGAAGTACCCGCATGCCGAAATGAGCTTAAGCTGCCCGCGACTCCGCCCGATTATCAACAACGACAAGATTGACCCGCTCGACGTTCACGAGAAGGAACTCTGCCAGGTGCTCTGCGCCTACCGCATCTTCCTCCCGTTTGTGGGTATCACGGTCTCGAGCCGCGAAAGCAAGGAATTCCGCAACGGCATTGTGAAAATCGCTGCGACGAAGGTTTCTGCCGGCGTTTCGACGGGCATTGGCGACCACGAAAGCAAGTACAGCGGTCACGATGACGGCGAAGGTGGCGACGAACAGTTCGAAATCAACGACTCGCGTAGCTTTAACGATATGTACGGCGACATTTCGGGCGAAGGTTTACAGCCCGTCTTGAACGATTACCTTTACGTGTAGTGGCTAGTACTTGTAATCGGCGCAACCGGCATCGCCATAGGTCGAGAAGCAGACTCCGTGATCCGAGAGAAGCGCACTGCCTCTTCCGTTCTTTTGCCACATTACTTTTCCGGCGGGAAGCAAGGCCACTTCTATAGATTGGCTATGCTCGTCTAATCTGCTCCACTGGAAACTTACTCTCACTCGGTAATTTGTTTGTCCTTGCTTTGGACCTGCTTCTTTACCGCGATTCAACAGTCTGCTGATGAACAGCTGTTCTTTGGGATAGGTTCGATAATCTGTTTTCCCCCAAGCGTCTGTATACGGCTGGGAATAAAATGTCGCACCGTCTTTTTTCCAGGCGTTTCCGCTCTCCCTTGCGATAAGGATGTCTGCGACCCCGTTGAATCCGGATTCTTTCAATGCGTCGTACCAGACTCCGCTGGTTCCGACCAATTTGCTCATCTGCGAGCCGGCATTGATATTGTTGTGCCTGTTTTGGACGTTTCCAGGAAGATCCGGACGCATTTCTAGAATGAACAAGTCAACGCCAGATTCGCTCTTTAGCGCTTTATCTAGAACCGAGTCCGCTACCGAAGCGCTGTTGTACAAGGCGTTCTCGCTTTCCAGCAATGCCCTGTTCAGTGCGTCGCGCAGGTAGAACAATTTTGTCAAGTCAATTTTTTCTCGGGATTTTTCGACTAATCCGAAAATACTGGGTACGGCCACTGCGGCAAGAATGCCCATGACGATCGTGACGACCATGACTTCAATTAGTGTGAAGCCCTTTTTTCCCAATGTTTGCTTTTGCATAAGCATCGTGTACATCCTTTTGCAAAAACCACTCCTTTACATGAATAATAGATTTTTTTTAATATCCGAATGGCCTTTTTTTTCAAAAAAAATTGTGCTTTTTAACGAAAATCACACTTTTCAGGGCATTTTTGCTATTTTTTTTATATGAACACGCTCGATACGACCCTTTATTTTATCACCGATAGTACTTGTGTTCCCGCAGAGAGCTTTTTGCCTGTCGTGGAAGCTGCCTGCAAGGGTGGGGCTACCATTATCCAGTTGCGCGAAAAGGACAAGTCTACGCGGGAGTACATGGAACTGGCCGCATCGACGCACGAGATTACGGTCCGCTACGGCATCCCGCTGATCATTGATGACCGTGTGGATGTGGCACTCGCTATTGGGGCGGAAGGCGTTCATGTAGGGCAGTCCGACATGCCGGTAAACCTGGCCCGCAGACTCATGGGGGCCGATAAAATAATCGGCGCAACCACCAAGACGGTTCCCCAGGCTCTCGAAGCCTACGAGCAGGGTGCGGATTATTTGGGCTGTGGAGCCATTTACCCCACGACGACTCATGTAAACACGGTCATTACCCCGGTAGAAACGCTCAAGGATGTCGTGAAGGCTGTGCCCATTCCCGTCAACGCTATCGGCGGGCTCAACAAGGACAACATCTTTGTGCTGAAGGGTTCTGGTATTGCGGGCATTTGCGCCGTTTCTGCCATCATGAAGGCTGCCGACCCCGAGACTGCCGCTAGAGAGTTGAAGCATGCATTTATAAAACTGAATGGATGACACTGCCTTTGGCTGTGTCATTTGCTCCCGTAGAGTTTTTGGCCTGCTTTCAGCGGGGCGCCTTGTTTCAGGTTGTTGATCCTGCAAAGTGCCGGGATGGAAATGTTGAACCAGTTGGCGACATCGCCTTGGGAATCGCCGGTTTTTACGATATAGAAGTTTTCTTTCTGGAGTTTCCGCTGCATGTTATAATGCGCGGTCGTAATCTTTTTCTTTGAAATCCTGTTTATGTTTTTCTTGAGTTCCCATTTGGGGAAGTCGATAATTGTTTCCGGGTCGATGTTAATTTCTCCGTAACGGATTTCAAAATGCAAATGTGCTGCGGAAGACTTGCCGGTGTTGCCAGCAAGACCGACGACGTCTCCAGGGAAAACGGTCTCGCCAATTTTGACAAGTCTTTCCGAAAGATGTCCGTATAGGGTCTGGATTCCGTTTTCGTGTTCCAGCAAGACGTAGTGACCGTATCCACCGGAATTGTACTTGGACATGATTACCTTGCCGGGAAGAGCCGCGATGACGGGCTCTCCCTTGATGACATTCACGTCTATGCCCCTATGCAGGCGATGATCGCGGATTCCGTATTTGGAACCCACCGGTGCTTCGTGCGTGATGGGGACGAGCATCGAAGAAAAGTCGAGATAGTTGTTGTCGTCCTTTCTCTTGGGCTTTATTTTGGGTGTATCGGAATTACTTTGTCCGACAACCTCGAACTTGACACCTTTTTTTTCTAGCAATAGCGCCTTGGTAAAGGCTTTTGGGTCGTCCGCATCGATTCTCACGGTGCTGGAATCGGATTCGGCCTTTTTCTGCTTGGAAACGGATTTTTTCTTTTTTTGTTTTTTTGATGGCTTGGACTTCTTCTGGACGGACGTCTTTTCCTTTTTCTTGGCCGCCTGGCTGCTCTTGGCGTCTACGGGAACGTTCATGCAGACAAGCGCAATCGCAATGGAAACGATTAGGCTGGTCCATGATGTTTTCCCGAAAAACGACACGTCAATCCCTTGGGCTTACTTCAGGAAGGCGAAGAAAACGGCCCCGACGATGAGAACGAAGGCGACGATGTGATTCCACTGGAGCGCTTCGTTGTTGAAGACCGTTGTCGCGATGACGGTGAAGACCGTGATGGAAATCGCTTCCTGGATGACCTTGAGCTGCATGAGGCTGAAGGGCCCGCCGTTAATCTTGCTGCCGATAGTGTTCGCGGGAATCATGAAGAAGTATTCGATGAGGGCCACACCCCACGATGCGAGAATCACGAGAATGAGCGGCCAGTCGGTGCTGATGTGCATTTCCTTGAGTTTGAGGTTCCCGTACCACGCAGCGGTCATGAACACGTTGCTGATGATGAGGAGGATGACTGTGAATATTCCGGCTTTCATAAAAATGTGTGGTGTGAAGTGTGTAGTGTGAAATGTGAGCACCAGCAGTGCAGTTAATAGTTACTAGTTACTAGTAACTTGGAACTAGTAACTTCTTTTTCTCGTCTGAGTCGGTATGGTTTTCCCGTGCTCATCTGGTAGGCGAGGCGGGCGCGTACCTGCTCCAGGTATTGGATGTATTTTTCGCTCTGGTAATCGCGGTAGGTCCATTCGAAGGCGTGAAAGTGTCCGTCCTGGAAGTACAGCGTGGGCTCCACGAAGATTCCGCGCTGCATGTACACGCGTTGGCGCTGGTCCTTGGTGGTGGCCAGGAAAAACTGTCCGAGTGTCATGTAGCCCGGATCGAGGTTCACGGGACGCAGTCCCGGAGTGCCGTTCTTTTCGGCGATTTCAAGTTCGATATCGTTTGTCCAAAGTTTGATGTCGACAATTTCCGTGCGTTCCACGAGAGTCTCGTAGCTGAAGAACGCTCGGACGGGGACGTCGCCGATTTCGTCGACGTAGTAGTTGGTAAACGTGAAGGGGAACGGGGACAGGTTCAGGTCTTCTTCGCCAAACCGATTGCGGAGAGTCTCGCGGACATCTTCTACCGATTGGGAGTCCTTCGCGAGGACGCCTACGATAATCTTGACCTTGGCCGGTGTTCTAATTTCGCCCATGTGTTAAAATTAGTAATTTTGAAACATGCGCTTGCCCCTTATTGCTATTCTCTCGTCCACCATCTGCGCTCTATCGTCTTTGACATTTGCGCAGACTCCGCGCGTGGTGCCCGATATCGTCGATTCGGTACCGCACGAAATGACACACTTTACGCAGGGGCTGTTTTTCGACGGCAAGGAACTTGTCGAGACTACAGGACAGTATGGAATGTCTGGTCTTTACCGCCGTACACTTGATGGAAAAATCCTTGATTCGGCCCGCCTGGAAGAACGCTATTTCGGCGAAGGTTCCATTGCCGTGGGGGAGGACATATTCTATCTCACCTGGAAATCGAAGAAGGCCTTTATTTATAACCGCAAGCCGTTCCGTGCCAAGGGCGAGTTCCGCATCCCGACAGAAGGTTGGGGGGTGACTTATTGGCAAAACGACCTGTTGATGAGCAATGGCTCGAATGAACTCTTGCGGATTGCTCTCGGAGCGTTCAACGTGGTGGGCGTTATTTCGGTGACCGATGCTGGCAAGCCTGTCATGAACTTAAACGAACTTGAAATTGTTGGCAATACTTTGTATGCAAACATCTGGCAGACGGGCTTGATTGCGGTTATAGAACTGCCTAGCGGCCGAGTCGTGAAATACCTGGATTTGACCGAAAAAGTAAAGACGCTGGTTCGTGCCCACAACAATATTGACGTGCTGAACGGAATCGCCTACGACGGCAAGAACCTGTGGGTCACCGGCAAGAACTGGCCGCAAATCTACAAGCTGAAACTGCCGTAAAACCGCGCCATAATACCGAAAAAGCCCCGGCATTGACCGGGGCAATTATCTTTTGTCTTTCGTCTATAGGCGCGAAGCGCCGTTCTTTCGTCTGTTAATGCACTCCGTTGCCGTCGGCGACATCGCAGGTCACGGGCTTGCCGTTCACTTCGAGCGCGAGGGTGTCGCAGAATACGGCGCCACCCTTCACGGAGAGCGCAATTTTCTCGAAGTCCTTCACCTTGAGCTCGCGCGGTTCGTTCGGGGCGACCCCCTTGAACAGGGCGCGGTCACCCGGCTTCGCGTCTTCGGGCACGGAGACGAGCCTACAGGTGTGAGCTTCGTTGTCGAGGTCGCCCGCAAAGAGCATGCCCTGGCTCATGATGCCGCGCAGGGCGCTCGGCTTGAGGTTTGCGAACAGCAAAATCTTGCGGTTCTGGAGTTCTTCGGCCTTGTAGCTGTTCTTGAGGCCGCTGCAGATGGTGCGGAGTTCGCCTTCGCCAGCGTCAACCTTAAGTACGTAGAGGCTCGTGGCATCCGGATGGTCGGCCACTTCCTTGATCTGGGCGACGCGCATGTCCATGGCGGCGGGCACGTCGGCGGCCATCAGCGGCTTGTTCTGCTTGGGTTTCGGCTGGGCTTCGGGCTTCTTGACTTCTTCCTCGATGCGCGGGAAGAGCGGCTTGCCTTCGCCGAACGCTTCACCACCCTTGAGGATTCCCCAGGCGAGGTCGTCGGCGCTCTGGAACTTGCAACCGATCATGGCGAGGCCTTCTTCGGCCTTGCCCGGAATTACCGGCCACAGCAGGCAGAGCGAGAGGCGCACGGCTTCGGCAGAAACGTAGAGAACGGTCGCGAGTTCGTCCTTGAGGGAGGGATCCTTCGCGAGCTTCCACGGGGCCTTGACTTCGAGGTAGCGGTTGATGCTACGCACGAGCTGCATAATCGTTTCAATAGACTGCGAGAGGCGTGCCTGCGGTAGGCCTTCCTTGATTTCGGCAATCACCTTGTTCGCGAGATCGATGACTTCCTTCTCGGCATCGCCGATGGAGGTCGCTGCGGGGAGCTTGCCTTCAAAGTTGTTGAGGACCAGACGGTGTACGCGGTTCAGCACGTTACCGAGGTCGTTGGCGAGGTCGCTGTTGATGCGGCGCACGAAGGCGTCGTGCGTGAAGTTCGCATCCTGGCCCACCACCATTTCGCGGGCGAGGAAGTAGCGGAATGCGTCGATGCCGTATTTTTCCATGTAGTCCATCGGGTTCACCACGTTGCCTGCGGACTTGCTCATCTTTTCGCCGCCGTTCACGAGCCACCAGCCGTGGGCGAGGATGTGTTGCGGGAGCGGAATGTCGAGGGCCATGAGCATGGTCGGCCAATAGACGCTATGGGTCGTCAAAATGTCCTTGCCGATGAGGTGGTAGGTGGCGGGCCAAATCGGCGTGCCGTCGGCATAAGTCTTGTGGAAGGCGGTCGAGGCGCTCACGTAGTTCAGCAGGGCGTCGAACCACACGTAGGTCACGTAGTCGGTGTCGAACGGCAGAGGAATGCCCCAGCTGAGGCGAGCCTTCGGGCGGCTGATGCACAGGTCGTTCAGCGGCTGGCGCAGGAACCCGCGGATTTCGTTCCAGCGGTAGTCCGGCACGATCCAATCCTTGTGGCTTTCCAAGAAGTCAATGAGTTTCTGCTGGTAAGAACCCATCTTGAAGAAGTAGTTCTTTTCCTTGAGCCATTCCACCGGGCGGTGGCTGATGGGGTCGCACTTGTTCTCGTCGAGTTCGTCTTCGCCAAAAAAGCGTTCTTCGCCCACGGAGTACCAGCCCTCGTATTCCTTTGAGTAGATTTCACCCTTGTCCCAGAGCTTCTGCAGGCATTCCTGCACAAAAGCCTTGTGTTCCGGCATCGTGGTGCGGATAAAGAAGTCGTTGCCGATACCCATTTTCTTCCACAGGTCTTCGAAACGGTGGTAGTATTCGTCCACATGTTCCTGCGGAGTCACGCCGCGCTTTTCTGCTGCGCGTTGCACCTTCTGGCCATGTTCATCGGTACCGGTCAAGAAGAAAGTCTGGTAGCCCAGAATCTTGTGGAATCGGGTAAGAATGTCGGCCAGGACGGTGGTGTAGGAATGCCCGATATGCGGGGCATCGTTCACGTAGTAAATAGGTGTCGTTACGTAAAAATTTTTCATGGCCTCAAATTTAGTAATTTTACATGAAAAAAGCTATACTGGCGTTTTCCAATGCATTCAACCGGCCGTTTCATTCCGAAGGACCTCGCATGGATTGCTTTCTCGGCAATTCTCCTTTCCGGTTGTAGCAATTCCTTGACTTTTGACCCATGTGAATCCATAGAGACCGAGACGATAGAAACGTCTTCTTTCAACAAAGGCCTTATAGCCATCCGGTACGATGTGAAAGAGATCACGCGATGCTTTGAATATGGCGATGTCCTTGCCGTAATTCCGCAGGGGTACGACGCCTTTGTTGTTCCGCTGGTCAAGTCGTATTACGACGTGCCGACCGGGCAGATGATGCTTTGGGCGAATCCCGGCGACGATTATGTCCTTTTGGCCAAGAACATGACCCAGGTGTCGGTGGATTTTTCGAAGGAAGATGAACAATCGAGACGTTGGCTGATTCTGGACGGCGAGGTGGAACAGCCGCTGAAGGTAAGGATAAGACTGCACGAGAAAGGCGGCTACAAGGAAGCTCTCGAAAGGCTTTATGCCTTGCAGCGTGCGGATTCCATCAAGTACTATCCTGACTTGAGCGTCGAGGAATTTGCCAATTTCCGGATGGTGTCGACTACGGGATTCAAGAAGGGAATCCTGTACCGTTCTTCCAGCCCGATCGACCCGAGCCTGGGCCGCAACAGGTATGCAGATTCGCTTTCCCGCGAGGCCGGTATCACCGCGTTCATCGACTTGTCCGACAAGATTCAGGTCGCCTACAGTTTCGAAGGATTCAAAAAGACCTATTACTATACGCAAAGCGCAATCTATGCCGGTTTGCCGTCGACAGTTTCCTTGCAGGAATTCAAGGACGGCTTCGTGAATATTCTCCGTTACATCTACACCTACGACGGTCCGTTCCTTATCCATTGCAGGGAAGGCAAGGACCGTACCGGTTATGCCGTCGCGGTTCTGGAGGCGTTGATGGGGGCGTCCCTCGATGAAATCTTGGCCGATTACATCAAGAGCTTTACGAATTTCTACAACGTCATCGACGAAGAGCGCGTCATGCTAGACGAGGCGGAGCTGAACCGCCTGAAGAACGAGTTCGTGGCACGCTGGATAGAAACCTATGCCGAAGCCGGAGTTGACATTTCCGATATAGAAAATGCCGACCTCGCGGGGGCGACGGTCGACTATCTTGTAAATATCGGTATGGACCGGTACGAAATCGGCTTTCTTGAAGATCGCCTCAAGGCAGATTGATTCTTACCTTGACTGCATGCTCCAGCGGCGCTTGAAACGCGGCTCGTCCAGTACTTTCGCCCAGATGAACCCCTTGCGCACATCGGCAATATCCTTGGCCGATACCATGGGCTTGCGGGTGCGAACGCCCGCTTCCTCACTTTGTGTCGATGCGCCGGAATCCGAAATGGCCGCGGCCGCTTCGCGTGCGGATTTGGCGCGCTCTTCGAGGGCGTTCAGTTCACGCTGGCGCTCGAGTTCCTGGCGGCGGGCATCATCGCGTTCCGTGTCGTTGTCACCCTGAGCCTGTCGAAGGGTCTCGTTGCGCTCTTCTTCGACACGTCTTTCGCGGCTGAGCAGGTTGTCGAGCTCTTCCATGTCGTGCACGAGTACGTCGCAGTCGCCTTCGCCCATGTCGTGGCCCACGATGCGGTGGGCCTGCAACGCCATGAGTATCTCGGCGGCGGTATTCTCGTCGACCTCGAATTCATCCATCAAGAATTCCAGGTTGACGGTATCGATATCGATGACGACTTCGGCGACATCGCGGAGCGTGATGGGCTTGTTCGGGTCGCGATGCCTTTTTACCGGCGGGTCGGGCGGCACGTAGGTTCCCTGGCTTGAATCTCGCTGCGCCTCGTTGAACTGCCGGATTAAATCTTGCAGGGAACGTGGCGCACGCGGGGCCTCTTCAGTCCCGTACTTGTCCGGGTCGTCTTCAATCTCTTCGCGCCGGCTTACGGTCGGCGGAATCTGTTGCTGCTTCTTTCGGTTGGCGGCAACCTTCTTGATGACGACATCCAGGAGCCAGATGCCTATGAGTATGAGTAGGCCTTCCATTGATTACTTCGCTTCGGGGGCGTTGCCTATTTCTTTCCTCATCTGCGTGTCGGCTTCGATGTTCTTCAGGTTGTAGTAGTCCATCACGCCGAGCTTGCCGTCGCGGAGGGCGGTGGCCATGGCCATCGGGATCTGGGCTTCGGCTTCCACGAGTTTCGCCTTCATTTCCATGACCTTCGCCTTCATTTCCTGTTCGGCGGCGTATGCCATGGCGCGGCGCTCTTCGGCCTTGGCCTGTGCAATCTTCTTGTCGGCTTCGGCACGGTCGGTCTCGAGGATAGCGCCGATGTTCTGGCCCACGTCCACGTCGGCGATGTCGATGGAGAGGATTTCGAAGGCCGTACCGGCGTCGAGGCCGGAAGCCAATACCTTCTTGGAAATCATGTTCGGGTTCTCGAGCACGTCCTTGTGGCTCTTCGCAGAACCGATAGAAGACACGATGCCTTCGCCCACACGGGCAATCACGGTGTCTTCGCCGGCGCCACCGACCAGCTTCTGGATGCTAGCGCGCACGGTAATGCGGGTCACGGCATGCAGCTGGATACCGTCGAGGGCCACTGCAGAAACCTTCGGGGTCGTGATGACCTTCGGGTTCACGGACATCTGCACGGCTTCGAGCACGTTACGGCCGGCAAGGTCAATAGCGGCGGCTTCCTTGAAGTCGAGCTTGATGTTCGCCTTGTTCGCGGCGATGAGCGCCTGAATCACGCGGAGCACGTTACCGCGGCTTAGGTAGTGGGCTTCGAGCAGGTTCGTGTCGACGGGGAGGCCGGCCTTGCAGCTGAGGATTCGGGCTTCCAC
>NZ_DGUN01000001.1:0-4929 GCF_002395745.1 Fibrobacter sp. UBA4309 | reverse complement strand
GCCCTGGAGAACAAGGCCTGGAGCCAGAGGCTGAAGAACTTGCCGATAAAGGCGAGGAGGATGATGACGGCAATCGCCGCAATAATGATTCCAACGATGAGAAGATTTTCCATTGTTTATCTCCATTTTTTGTTTTCTTTTCGTAATATACATAATTTGAGTAAAGAAAAGATTTATCTTTGATATAAGAATATTTGGACAAGGGAGGAATCAGGTCATGCATAGACTTTTTTTTAGAAAAGCTGCACTTTTCGCTTTTGCGGCTACGTCTTTTGTTTGCCTGAACGCCTGCTTCGAAGATGAAGGCTCGAGCAGCGTTGCAGCGAATGATGCTCCACAGAAAGAGAACGACTCGGATAAGGACAAAGATGGTTCAAAAGATCCGTCTGATTCGTCTATGTTCGCTGAAGTAAAATGTCCCGAGGTAACCTCCAAGTCGCAGTTCCTGAATCCTGATATTGACTATGGTGAAATGACCGATGAACGCGACGGCCAAGTTTACAAGACTGTGCAGATCGGCAATCAAACTTGGATGGCGGAAAACTTGAATTATGCTGCTGATCGTTCCATGTGCCCAGATAGCCTGGAAAGTAACTGCAAAATTTATGGAAGGTGGTATACAATGTCAGGTTCGTGTCCAGAAGGTTGGCATCTTCCTAGTGTTGCTGAGTGGAATGTACTCCTCAGATCAGTTGGTAAAGATGACAAAGTTGATGCTGCGATGCTGAAATCAAGGTTCGGTTGGGCTGATGGAAAACAAGGGGTGGATGCTTTTGGTTTCTCGGCGATGCCGATGAGTAAACGGAATTGTTCCCAGGTCTTCTTTTTGACTTCTGATTACTATGATAACGAAAATACGGGTGAACAGAGTTGCATAGCGTTTAATTATCGAGCTGGAGCTTATTATTACAATAACGAAACCTCTGTTACGGGTTGGTTTATGGGCTATTTCAATGAAGTTACTAGGGGTGTTCCCGTGCGATGCCTGAAGGACGGGAGTGGTCCTTACGAGAAATCTTTGCTGAATACCGAAAATCTCGCTTTATGGGATAAAGCAGACAAGAAAGATTTTTTCAATCCGAAAGTCGAGTATGGAGAAATGACCGATGAACGTGACGGTCAGGTTTACAAGACCGTGAAGATCGGTAATCAAACATGGATGGCGGAGAACCTGAATTATATCTATGCGGTAGATTCGCTTCTTAAGGAAGAAGGTGTATGTCCCATCTATTACGGCAACGATGATGCTTTTCCTGACGGCTTTAAAACTTGTGATTTGTATGGGCGCTTGTACCCGTTTGGCGCCGCGATGGATTCAGCTGGAGTCTTTAGTGATGACGGTTTGGGCTGTAATGGGTTAGTGTGTAAGCCAAACGAACAGGTCCGTGGAATTTGTCCAGAAGGTTGGCGCTTGCCGGGTGACAGTGATTGGGATACCTTGCTTGATGCCGTAGGGGGTGCAGATGTTGCGGGCAAAAAATTAAAATCGCTAACGGGGTGGTTTTACGACGGCAATGGTTCCGATGAGTATGGTTTTTCTGCGAGGCCTTCTCCCGATTTGAGTGGCAGTAACAATCATACTCATGTTGGTTTTTGGAGCGTCGGCTCTCATCTAAACGGAAGGTATTTTAGTTTCTATAGCGATGCCGTTTATCAGGGCGCCGCAGATAAGTTGTACATTCGTTGCATAAAGGGGTACACTCATATTGATGATCCGAGCAGGTATATTCCGGGAATCTTGCCTTCCGAGGTGGAGGAAGGGTCGATGACGGATGCTCGTGATGGGCAAGTTTACAAGACCGTAAAAATTGGCGACAAGACCTGGATGGCGGAAAACTTGAATTACGACTACCAGGTGGGAGATTCCGTATCGATATATGGTTCTGTTTGCCTCACCGATAGCTTGGGAAACTACGATTCTTCTTATGGCCGCTATTACACGTGGCCTGCGGCGATGGATTCGGCGGGAATCTTTAGTGACGGAGGCAAGGGATGCGGCTTTAGTGAATTATGCAACCCGAAGGGGACTATTCGTGGAGTCTGTCCGGAAGGTTGGCATTTGCCGGATACGACCGAATGGAACGCATTGTTCTCGGAACTGAACTGTGTTGAGGATGGTCAAAATAATTGTGGGCCTTTATTGAAATCTTCCCGGGATTGGGTGTCCCGTGGTGGTGGATATGATTATTATGGTTTTACGGTTTTGCCTTCGAATATTGCAGATTGGCGTCAAGATTATACCAAAGAATGGTTCTTTGAATCGGTTCGAACTGCCCGCAATAATGCCCAAATTTGGCTGTCAAATGAATCGGAGAAAGACGCGGCGATGGTTGCTGAATTCACTATTTACAAATTTGTCCGTTTTTCGAAAACCCAGAAAAAATACGGAGCGTCAGTCCGCTGCGTGAAGGATTGACGCTAGCCTTCCATTTCAGTTTTAGCAACCGTCACCCAGATGTGGCCTTCCTGCACGGATTCCACCTTTACGGGGGTGCCCGCTTCGATGATTTCGCCGTGGGTCTGCACGTCGAATAGCCTGGTAGAGCCGTCGCTCATGGTGAAGCTCGCCTGGCCAACGGGGCGCAGGAACGTCTTCGCGACACCTACGGCGCCGACGGCAATTTCTTGCACGTCTTCGGTGGGGGAGGCGGCGTTTTCAAGGTCCGTCTTGAGCATGGGCGTCCAGCCTTCGGGCAAGAGCGGTATCAGGTACTTGCTCGCCGCAATCGGGAATACGAGCGCGATGGCCGCACAGCATAGCATATAGAGCAGCCCGAATAGCCAGGGAGTTGCGTCAAAAGTCGTCTCTACGGATTCGGGAATGTATTCGGGAATTTCCGAGGGCGAGAACGATAGCGCTAGTGCCAAGATCATGCACGCGATGCCGCCTACGCCGAACAGGAACGTTCCGGGCATCACGAAGATTTCAACCAGGAACAGCACCACGCCCGCGACGAGCAGGATGGCCGGGATGTAGCCGTCGAGCTGTGGTGCGAACTGCCCGAGGAAAACGATGCCGATGAGGATGATGCCGATGATGCCGAACAGGCCGAATCCGGGCGTCTTGAATTCAATGTAGAGCGCGCCGAACCCGAGAATCAAAAGGATTCCCGCGATGGCGGCGATGGCCGACGCGATGTCTTCGCCGAGGGTCGTCTCGACTTCGCTACGGCTTTCGATGGCGAGCGCGGTTTCGAATTCGCTACGGTCCTTGAACGTTCCCTTCGAGAATCCGAGTTCCTGTGCTTCCTTGTCGGTCATGGTCAGGAGTTCGCCTTCCTTCACCAAGATCTTGGGTGCGCCCCAGAAGGCCTTGGCGGCGCTGTCCAAAACGGAGTACTTCTCGCCCTCGATGATAAGGACGGTGTCGCGTTCCGTTTTTTTGCCCTTGTCGAGCTTGGCGGTGAGTTCAAGGACTTCGAGTTCGGGTGTCACGAACGAGGAACTGAGCAATTCGGGGTAGCCGTTGCGCTGGGCGAGGTTCCTGAACTTGGCGCGGAGCGGGGACTGGATTTTTTCGCCGACGATTTGCGGGGTGCCGTCGCCGCCCTGCACAATGGGCGCGCAGTCACCGATGGTCGTGGCTTCGAGCATGTAGAGCTTTTTGCAGGCGAGGGCGATGAGGCTACCCGCGCTTATAGCTTTCTTCTTCACGAGGGCGATGGTCTCGGGACCCTTGACCGCCATGATGGTGTCGACAATGTCAAATGCGGCATCGAGGCGGCCACCGAAGGTATTGATTTCGAAGACGATGTAGTCGGGATTTTCCTTGAGCGCGTCGTCGATGGCGCGGGCGCAGAATTCGAACATCGCGGGTTCCACGTCGCCTTCGAGCTTGACCCATACGGCGTGCTTCTTCTTGAGTTCCTGGATGCTTGCGGAATCCGTCGTAGAAGAATCCGTCGTTGTAGCAACGGTCGCGGCGGAATCGGCGGGCTTTACGGTCGTTGTATCGGCGGCGGCAAAGGCCACGGACAACAAAAGCGCAGAAAAAATGCTTGAAAAGAGTTTCATACCCTCAATATACGAAGATTTGAGGGCGAAAGTCTAGTATGTTTCGTATTTTGCGTCCCTTTCCACGGGAACGAGCCCTTCTCCCGCAATTAGGGCCTTCATGCGCTCGGGGCTCATGCCTACGGGTACGGTGGCGCCAGCCGCATGCGTGATCTTTTCCTCGATAATCGTGCCGTCCAGGTCGGAAGCTCCGGCGTGGAGCGCCTTCATCGCGGTCTCGATGCCCATCTGTATCCAGTATGCCTTGATATGCGGGAAGTTGTCGAGGAATAGGCGCGCGACGGCGACCGTGCGCAAGATGTCTTCTTCGCTCGTGATGTTCGGGACAATCTTGTGCAGCGCGTTGTGCTCCGGGTGGTACACGAGCGGGATGAACGCGAAGAATCCGGGTGCTTCGTCCTGCAGGTCGCGGAGCATGCGCATGTGGGCGATGCGGTCCTCGGGCTTCTCGATGTGCCCGAACAGCATGGTCGCGTTTGTCGGGATGCCAATCTTGTGTGCGGCGCGGTGCACGTCGAGCCATTCCTCGCCGGTCTCCTTGCCGGGGCAAATCTGGTCACGTACGCTCTGCACCAGAATTTCGGCGCCTCCGCCGGGGAGGGCGTCCAGGCCTGCTTCCTTGAGCGTGGTCATGATCTGCAGGGGCGTCTGGCCCGAGATTTTCGCGAAGTGGCAAATCTCTACCGCGGTAAAAGCCTTCAGGTTCACTTTCGGGAATTCTACGCGCAGCTTGCGCAACATTTCGATGTAGTAATCGAAGGGATGGTCGGGGTGGAGACCGCCTACGATGTGCAGTTCCCGCGCGCCTCCGGCAATTGCCTCTGCGGCCTTGTCCCGGATGGTGTCGTAATCCCAGTCGTATGCGGTCGGGCTATCCTTCTTGATTTTCGAGAAGGCGCAGAACTTGCAGTGCAG
>NZ_DGUN01000066.1 GCF_002395745.1 Fibrobacter sp. UBA4309 | reverse complement strand
CAGGCTGCTATCGACGACATCAAGGCCAAGAAGGACAACGGCACCAAGGAAGAGATCAAGGCCGCTATGGACAAGCTCCAGGGCATGATCAGCTCCATGGGCCAGGCCGCCGGTGCAAACCAGGCCCAGCCGGGTCCGCAGCCGGGTGCTTCTGAACAGCCGAAGAACGACAAGAAGGGCGACGGTCCGGAAGTCGTCGACGCGGAAGTGGTTGACTAAGACGAAAGAACGCAAAGCCTCTAATGAGGCTTTGCTATAGACGAAAGACGAAAGATTGCGCCCGTATGGCAAAAAATTTCGTTTCTCGTCTATTCTTTTATTTTATAGGATGTATTTGTTTGATGCGAAAAGCCACGAAAAATGAATGGACCGAAGAAAATTTGAAGTTTTCAAATGAAAACTCTTTCGTCTATCGTCTTTCGTCTTTCGTCTAATTTGCCCGGAGGGCAAAATGGCTGAAAAAAGAGATTATTACGAAGTTCTAGGCGTCGGCAAGGACGCGAGTGCTGACGAGATCAAGCACGCGTACAAGAAGCTTGCCATCAAGTACCACCCGGACAAGAACCCGGGCGACAAGGAAGCCGAAGAGAAGTTCAAGGAGGCTGCCGAGGCCTACGACGTGCTCAGCAACCCCGAGAAGCGTAAGCAGTATGACCAGTTCGGCTTTAACGCCCCCGGTGGCGGCTTTGGTGGCGGCGGATTCAGTGGCGCTGGTTTCGACCTTAACGACATTTTCTCACAGTTCGGCGATATTTTCGGTGGCGGGTTCGGCTTTGGTGGCGGTGGCCGCAGGAGTTCCCGCAAGGCCGGGCCTCCCCGCGGAAACGACTTGCAGATCAAGGTGGCACTCAGCTACAAGGAAATCTTCGAGGGTTGCACCAAGAAGGTTCGCCTGAAACGCTACACGCCGTGTACGGAATGTAACGGCAAGGGCGGCCAGGACATCAAGGAATGCAGCACCTGCCATGGAACGGGTCGTGTACGCCGCTCTACAGGCGGATTTTTCCAGATGATTACCGAGAGCGCCTGCCCCACCTGTAACGGTACGGGTGAAGTTATCGCGAAACCGTGTAGCAACTGCCATGGCGAGGGCCGCGTGCAGGAAACCGAAGAGATTTCCATCAAGATTCCGGCGGGCGTTGCCGAGGGCCAGTACCTGAACCTGCGTGGCGAAGGCAACTGCGGTCCTCGCGGCGGTGCCTGCGGCGACTTGCTGGCTGTGATTGCCGAAAAGCCCGACGACTTCTACACCCGCGAAGGCGACGATTTGCACTGCGAAATCAAGGTTCCGGTCCACAAGCTGGTGCTTGGCGGAACGCAGCGCATCCCGACGCTGGACGGTGGCGAAGTGCAGATCAAGATTGCGGCCGGCACTCAAGCCGGGAGCATCTTGCGCCTGCGCGAACAGGGCCTTTACCCGCTGAACAAGCGCGGCGACCGTGGAAGCCTCTACGTGAACATCGGCGTGGATATCCCGAAGGACCTTAGCCGCGAAGAGAAGGAACTCTACCAGAAACTCGCGGAACTCAGGCACGACAAGGAAACCGCGCAGGAAGAGAGCTTCCTCGAGAAGATGAAGAATCTGTTCAAATAGACGAAAGAACGCTCACTTCGTTCGCTATAGACGAAAGACGAAAGATGGGTCTCTGACGCGTCATCCTGAGCCCATTCGGCAAGCTCAGGGTAAACTCCGGGCAAAG
Organism: Fibrobacter sp. UBA4309; assembly: GCF_002395745.1. Classification (GTDB taxonomy): domain Bacteria; phylum Fibrobacterota; class Fibrobacteria; order Fibrobacterales; family Fibrobacteraceae; genus Fibrobacter. The sequence goes on along the minus strand of NZ_DGUN01000066.1, from coordinate 22,724 downwards.
CCCGTAGTCGAAGGATCTCAGAAATTCTCCCGAGCAGCAAAGCCCGGGATTTTTTGCTTTATGGGTTTTCGTTAAAGAATTATCGGGAATCCTTCGCGGTATTCCTTGATGATTTCCGGGTGCAATTTGGCGTATTCGAAAATCTTTTGCGCGAGGCCGTCCTGCACGAGATCCACGAGGGCCTTGCTCGGGAGCGCGCCGATGCTCGGGCATGTGGGCGTGAGCGCGATGACGAGTCGTCCTTTTTTATTCATGATGCGGAGCGGCCAGATGGAACAGTCAAAGGGTTTGTCTTCGGGCTTTAAAATGCAGCCTTTGTGCGGGTCCAAAAAGGTGCAGGGAACTTCTTCTTCGGGGTCATCGGTTTTGTAGCCGCCAAGGACAATTTGACCGTCGCGGAACTCCCCCACCACGCCGTATTCGTTGGGTTTGCTGAGCTTTTCAACGACTTCGGGCGGGAACAGCGGCGTTTCCCAGAGACTCTGCCTGCGGAAGGAGCAGCAGAACTTGCAGGCGGCGCAGGAGAATTTTGATAAAATCTTGGAAAGCATATTATGCAGGGAGATCCCCGCCTTCGCGGGGATGACAATAAAGGTCGCGGGCTTGACACGTGGCGTGCATTTTGTCGAGAATCGTTTGCGGGTAGTATGAGAGTTTGGCCTTGCGGAGGCCTTCGATGTTGATGTCCTCTTCGCGGTTGATGAATTTTGCTCCGGCAACCACGAGGCGTTCAGCGAAAAGCTTGTTTATAATCGCGTATCCGCCATTCACCGCATATTCGTCGATGACTTTTTCGAAGTGTATATCCCATGCACCGGGAGCTATTTCGGAAGCCATCGTCATGCCGACGGGCTTGCCTTCGACATAGAGCACTGCGCCATTCATGCCGAGTTCATCGAAATGCTCAATCGCCTCGCGGATAGCGCAGTATTCCGAGAGTCTGGATTTTTCATCTTCGGAGCGTTCCGCCCAGGCGGCTTCGCGACATTCACAGGTGCATTCACAGTCGGAATCGCCGGATTCGCCTAAAGATTCCACTTTGAGCCAGCTCTTTTCGACCGCAAGCGCGTCATCAAAGTTCGAAGGCGTAAGCGGGCGGATTTCATAGTCTAAGTAAGTCCTATTGAAACGCGAGATATGGTTGCGCTTTTTCTTGTACTGGTTTCCGGCCAAGGAGGCAAGACTTTCGGCGGAATAAATGTAGTCGCTGTCGCCGCGATTTTCAGAAAAAAAGAAGGTCGGTTCTGCGCCGTTCGCCCCGGCGCTTGCAAAATATTCCCGCAAGATTTGTGCTCGCGGCTCATCCACCAGGCAGAATTCCAGCGAACGGCCCGATTTGCGGGCATCTTCGGCAATCAACTTCAAGGAAGCCTGCGGCTCCCCTGTCCCTAGCGGAAAAGCATAGCCCCGGCGACTCCCCTGCCCATTGTAATAGCGGAAGAGGAACCCGTCTTGCATGGCAATCTGTGTGCCATACTTTTGGCGGAGCAGGAAAATGTTCGCGAAACTTGCGTCACTGCCGGTATAGCCCGAGTCGGCCACGGTATTTGCCACCGCCACCCGGTCAGAAAGCTCTGGAGCCTTAAACTCTATCATCTTCCAGAAAATACAATTTTTCCTGGCGCAAGGAACTAATTTTTTGCACCTTATGAATACACCCGTAAACAGGAACTTTTATTTCGCGTCGCGCTGGAGTTGCGGAATAATTTCGGCAGACCAGTCCTCGAAATCGCCCGCCTCGATATGGTCGCGGGCCTGCTGCATCAGGTGCAAATAGAAATGCAGGTTGTGGATGGTCGAAAGCGTCCAGCCGAGTGGTTCCTTGCTCTTGAATAGGTGGCGCACGTAGGCGCGGGTGTAATTGCGGCAGCAGTAGCAGTCACATTCCGGGTCGAGCGGCGCATCATGCTGGTGTGCGAACTTGGCGTTCTTGTAGCGGAGCACTCCCCTGCTGGTGTACACAAGGCCGTCCTGGGCGTTTTTCGCGGGCAAAATACAGTCGAACATGTCGACCCCGCAGGCAATAAGCGAAAGCAGATTCCAGGGAGTGCCCACCCCCATCACGTAGCGGGCGCGGTCTTCGGGCAAGTAGTCGGTGCAAAAATCCGCAATCTCGTACATGGTTTCTACGGGTTCGCCTACGGAAAGGCCACCCATCGCATAGCCGTCGGGAGCGAGTTCCTTGAGCGCCTCGATGGATTTTTTGCGGAGTTCCTTGTGCATGCCGCCCTGCACAATCCCGAAAAAGAATTGCGGGTAGCCGTGGAGTGGCGGGTTCTTTTTGAGCCATTCCATGGCGCGGCGGGTCCATTTGAGCGTCAGGTCCAGCGAGTGCGAAGCCTCTTCGATGGTGCTCGGGTAAGGCGTGCATTCGTCAAAAGCCATGATGATATCGGCGCCGATTTCGCGCTGGGCCTGCATCACGGATTCGGGCGTGAACTTGTGGCGGCTGCCGTCGAGCAGGCTCCTGAATTCCACGCCGTCTTCGGTAATGTGGCGAAAATCCTTGAGGCTCCAGACCTGGAAACCGCCGCTGTCGGTAAGCATGGGGCCGTTCCAGCCCATGAACTTTTGCACGCCGCCCGCTTCGGCAATGAGCTTGGTGCCCGGGCGCAGGTACAGGTGATACGTATTCGCCAAAATGATCTGCGCCTGCATTTCGCGCAAGTCCCGCGACGAGAGCCCCTTCACGCTGGCAAGTGTCCCCACCGGCATAAAAATCGGTGTTTCCACCACGCCATGCGCCGTATGTAGGCGGCCACGGCGCGACTTGCTGTGCTCGCTTGTCTTTATGAGTTCGAAGGGGTTCTGGTTCACGGGCTAAAAAATAGCTTATTCGCTCACGGCGTCGTCACAGATGGCGGCGAGCATGCGCTCGTGCGTGCAGACTTCGGGCGAAACGCCATGGACGGAACCCGTGGAGTAGAACGACGTGCAGGCGCATTCGTGCCCGTGGCAGCGGAAACGGATGGCGCACCCCTTGCAATCCTCCTTGTCGCGGTCGAAAAAGTCCCTGATATCGCGTGCGACGGGCCCGTCAAAGATGCTTGCGGGCTCGTCGAAAACGTTTCCCAGTATGTACGGGGCGTCGGGCTTGCTGCTTATGAAGCGCGTACATGGGAAAAGATTCCCGTTCGCGGCGCAGGCGACGATTCCCGCGGCCACATGGCAGCTGGTGGTGCGGTGGCGTTGTCCCGTCAGCCGGAACTTGAGCTTGTCCTGGATGGTACCGAGGTAAAACTTGACTTCGTTGCGCCGCAGTTCAATCCAGAATTTCGCAAGTTTCTCGTATTCGGCGGCAAGCACGTCGAATTCCTCGCCTGTCCATTGGCCGTCGAAATCTACGGAGGTCGTCATGTTCAGAAATCCTCGCGCCTGCACCCAGCGCACCGCTTCGGAGAGCGTGCGCATGTTCTCGCGAGTCACCACCGAGAGCACGACCGTGTCTAGTTGCAATAGCGCCGGGATATGCGGCTCGATAAGCTTGAAACTCCCTTCACCGCCTACCTGCCTGCGGCAGATGTTGTGATGGTGTTCCGGACCGTCCAGCGAAAGGAATATTCGAAAATTCTCGCGCTTGAGGTAATCGATGATATCGCTGTCGAGAAGGGTCCCGTTCGTATTGACGGCGAATCGGAGCCGGAATATGTCCGGAGGAGTACTGTCCGGGCATATCCCGCTCTCAAATTTTTCACCGAACTTTTCACGTACGACCGCTTTCGCGAATTCGACACCCCGGTAAATCGAATCCATGCGGAGCAGCGGTTCCCCGCCGAAAAACGTGATGTTGAGAAACCTCTGGCCGAGTTCGAGCGTCCTGTTGAAGGCAAGCCGGATGGCCGCCTCCATGACGTCGTCCGACATCACCAGGGAACGGGCTTCGTGGCTGACCTTGTAATAGCAGTAGGTGCAGCGCAGGTTGCAGCGTTCCGTGAGCGATAGGACGAGGTTCATTGTGCCCTACAGGTCGGGGTCCCAAACGTCACCGCCGAGCGGTTCGGGAAATTTTTCGGACGAACTGGCAGGAACTTCCGCCGAGGAGCTGGACGTAATCTCCTTTTGCGAGCTCATCGGGAGAATCCCGCTCGTGATGATTTCGGGAGGCATGGACGAACTGCTGGGAGTCTCAGAAGAACTGCTCGAAGGCACGTACGTATCGCTTGACGAATGGGGCATGCCGGAAGTCCGCGAACTGGACCTGGGCGGCACAACCGAGGAGCTGGATTCCATGGGCGGAATGAGTTCGCCGGAGGTGATTTCCAGGGAATCTATCTTTACCGAAGAAGAGGATTGTTCCGTAACCGAGGAACTTGATTCGGCACCGGGGTCAGCCACATCGCCACTCGTATGCCCTGGATCCTTGGGGCTCATACGCGGTTCTTCGATGCCATTGGCCGAAACGCCGTCGGTTTCGCATGCCGAAAGCGAAACAAGTGCAGAAATGCCGAGGACTGCGGCAAGTCCGGTCTTTGTCGCCGCCGACCATTCGCGGTTCTTTTCAACCTTGCATTTCTTGATGTTCATAATTCGTTCCTCCTTTTCCGTTAATATAGATTAAACGGGAAGCCCCGGGAATACCCGGGGCCAATCTTGCAATATTGCGTGACAAAGAACGCTAAAAAAGGCCGCTTTATTAGGCGGCCCGCCCAGTTAGGCATCCGTTTTCTTATGAGAGCTCACTTTTTTGGGGGCTCGGTGGACCCTGGGGCGCTTGTTGCCCGGGTGCAGCGGCATAATTTTGGCCGTTGCCGAAAGCGAATGATCGATGAGGGATTCCCCGACGGGGGAAAACTGCCCGGAAAGGAGGTTGTCGTGTATAGCCATAAATCGTACCTGTGAATGCGAAAATGGAAAAAGCTGTTATTTCGGAGAATTGATTTATTCAAGATAATCAATTTTTCAAAAAATGCAAACTGACAAAAGCATTTTTTTTTAGAAAAAAAGGGCCTGTAATCCAATTTTTTACGTTTCTTTATTGCCATGGCACCATTTTTTAGGTATATTTCGGCACATGAAATTCGTAGCAAGCATCAACTTCTGGTGGTGGCAGGCCCAATAATCGGAGCCTGGTATTTTTGGTACGGTTTTCAAAAAGAAGCAGGCTCCTCAAAGGGAGCCAATTTTTTTGCAAAAAACTTTGGAAACCCGGCAAAGAACCTGAAACTGACGCAAACTACAACAAAGAAAGGAAAAGACAATGAGAAATTCGCTCAAGCTCGACGGCCCGGTCAAGACTTACCTCGACGAAAACGAACTCCCCAAGGCATGGTACAACGTCCGTGCCGACATGAAGAAGAAGCCCGCTCCGCTGCTGAACCCCGGCACCGGCAAGCCCGTGACCTTCGAAGACCTGCAGCCCGTGTTCTGCGATGAACTCATCAAGCAGGAACTCGACAACGACACCCGCTTCTTCGAAATTCCCGAAGACATCCTGACTTTCTACAAGATGTACCGCCCCTCCCCGCTCGTCCGCGCCTACTTCCTGGAACAGGCGCTCGGCACTCCGGCACACATCTACTACAAGTTCGAAGGCAACAACACCTCGGGCTCCCACAAGCTGAACTCCGCCATCGCTCAGGCATACTACGCCAAGAAGCAGGGCCTCAAGGGCGTGACCACCGAAACGGGTGCCGGCCAGTGGGGCACGGCCCTTTCGATGTCCACCGCCTTCTTCGGACTGGACTGCCAGGTCTACATGGTGAAGGTCTCCTATGAGCAGAAGCCGTTCCGCCGCGAAGTCATGCGCACCTACGGTGCTAGCGTCACCCCGTCGCCTTCCATGACGACCGACATCGGCAAGAAGATCAACGCCGAATTCCCGGGCACCACGGGTAGCCTTGGCTGCGCCATTTCTGAAGCCGTGGAAGCCGCCGTGAAGCAGCCGGGTTACCGCTACGTTCTCGGTTCCGTGCTGAACCAGGTGCTCCTCCACCAGTCTGTCATCGGTCTCGAAACCAAGGCCGCCCTCGACAAGCTCGGCGTGAAGGCCGACCTCATCATCGGTTGCGCCGGCGGTGGTTCTAACCTCGGTGGTCTCGTGAGCCCGTTCGTCGGCGAAAAGCTCCGTGGCGAAGCTGACTACGATATTCTCGCTGTGGAACCGGCAAGTTGCCCGAGCTTCACTCGCGGTAAGTACGCCTACGATTTCTGCGATACCGGCAAGGTCTGCCCGCTCGCCAAGATGTACACGCTCGGTTCCAGCTTCATCCCGTCTGCCAACCACGCCGGCGGCCTGCGCTACCACGGCATGAGCACCATCCTTTCTGAACTCTACGACCAGAAGGTGATTCGTGCAACGTCCGTCGAGCAGACGAAGGTGTTCGAAGCCGCCAAGCTCTTCGCCCAGACCGAAGGCATCCTCCCGGCTCCGGAATCCAGCCACGCCATCCGCGCGACGATCGACGAAGCACTCAAGTGCAAGGAATCCGGAGAGGCGAAGAACATCGTGTTCGGCCTCACCGGCACGGGCTACTTCGACATGGTCGCCTACCAGAAGTTCAACGACGGCGAAATGAGCGACTACATCCCGACGGATGAAGACATCGCCAAGAGCCTCGCCCAGCTTCCGAAGGTAGAAGGCTAGTACCCATTTGTCATCCCCGCGAAGGCGGGGATCTCCTAGAACTTAAAACGCCCCGGATTTGAATCCGGGGCTTTTCTTATTGCGGGGAATTCCTTAGTTCTTTCTGCCCGTCACACGGTAGCGGTACTCGCGTCCGTTTTTCTTGTAGCGGATAAACACTGCCTGTTCCTTTTTGTCGAAGAACAGCTTGGGAGCGCTTGTGCCAAGAGAACGCACTTGCGGCAAGAGCCCAATATCCGTTGTGCCGCTGTCTAAATCCGTAGAATCGTCTGCGACCGCATACCATACGGCCTTATCCAGGCTTGCGGTCGCATCGGTCGGCGGAGTCGTAAGGTTTGCGCCGTAGTTTGCGTTGTTCAACATGCCGTCATCGACCATGCCGTAGAAAACGCCCTTCGAGAGTTCCTTGGTGAAGTTGTTCTCGAGGTCGCCGCGCAATTGTGCCGTGCCGGAGAGCTTTTTGTCGGCGACTGCCCACATCACGCCATAGACCTGTGCATCGTCCGTCACCGTCGTATTCACGATAATCGAGAGCGCGCCGACTTTCGCCTTGCCGGTAATGCTTCCGCTCACGAGCCAGGCGTCTTCTTCCAGGACGGCATCGTCGCCGATGGTACCTGCGGTTACAAGCGCGCGTCCGCGGACTACGGCATTTCCGCTAATGGTTCCGCCGTCTACGACCGCGAAATCTTCAATTCTAGCTTTTCCGCTAATGGTGCCGCCGTTCACGACCGCATCGGGGCCTACGTACACGGAGGCGTCCACTTTCGCCTTGTTGCTCACGAGGCCGCCGCCGTTACTGTGCTTGGTGTAACCATTTGCATTTGCGGGCTTCCAGAAATCCTTGTTGTAGCCCTCGGGAGCGCCATTCACGACCTCGATCATGTACGGGTAACGATAAATGCTGTAGTAGAACTGGTCCCAGAGAATCGTCTGCATCTCGGTGGGTGTTGCGGTAACAGCAAGCCACAATGCCTTGTCGCTATCCTTCGTCTCGATTTCAAGGTTGAATCCGGTTCCATGCTTCATCTCGCTGTAACGGGGCGTTCCGTCCGCGCCCTCCGCGACTAGCCCGACGGTCCAACCCGAGGCCGGGTCCGGCAGTTTGTCGGGCGCGTAATTGCACCAGTTGTATGATTTTCCCATGTAGCGGTCGGTGTTGTCGCCAAAGCATTTATACCCGCTCACAGTCGGCTTGTCCTGCACAATGCCGCGGAACTTGACTGTCACCTTCCCCGCCTTTTCGGGGTAGATGCGCACCAGGTTGTAGCCCCAGCGCTGCGGTGCCCAGTAGGAGGGCGAAATGTATTGTTCCGGGCATTCCTCTTCTACACCTTCCCTCGGAGCCTGATCCGGACACGGAATCTTGTTCAGCATGGTCACGCGCGTATGCCTGCGGTAATTGTCTCCCCAGCTGGCGTCACGACGCGTCTTGAATTCATAATCGCCCCAGGACTTCTTGTACAAAGTCTTTTTCGCGGGCGCATACTCGAGCGTCGCGTTCTTCATCGCGAACTTGCCGAACTGCTGGTTCAAGCTATCGAGCGACCAGCCGTAAACCATCATCATCGCGGTAAACGGCGTCTGTTCCATGCGGCCGTCTTCCCCGTCGCGAATCGATTCCATCCAAATTCGGTTCACCTCGTGTGCGCCCTTGTTGCCGCCGCCGAATTCTTCCTTGAGGTGTTCCAGGAATTGCCAGTTGCAGTAGCGGTCGCGTGTGGAACCATAATACAAGTACGGGTAATTGATGAGGTATTCGGCGCAGTGGGCGTCGTTCGGATTGTACTGGTGGGCCATCCAGTTCGCATGGCTTTCGGCGAACCAGCCCGAATGGCTATTATTACCCATCCAGCCCGCAACTCCTTGCAGGCCATGTGCGAACTCATGCGACGTACCCCAGTAATCTTTGAGCGAGCCCACGCCAATCCACATTCCGGGGCCGAATTCATTGTTCATGCCCTTCACGTAATCCTGACCGCCGTAAAGCGCCGCCATCACGGAATTGTCGAACACGTAGATGTTGCTCTTGAGCTTTTTATCCGGGCTTTTCGGGAAAGGCAGCATCCAGCCGAGCGAATCAATATAGAAGGAATAGACCTTCTCGAGCGACTGTAGCACGCCCTGCGCATCCGAATTCGGAATGGACACGTTGTTTGCCTGGCCGTCGTCTGTCGTCGGCTTCTTGCAAACTTCAAAGTGATCCGATTCCGCAATCAGCGTAAAGCCGTTACTGGCACACTGGTTTACCCATTCAATAGCGGCGGCATTCATACCGGCTGCCGCAAGTAAAACGGCTAAAAAAACCTTTTTCATAATAATCTCCCACAATCCAAACAACACCCAAAACGGGCATCGTTCTAAATATAAACCGAGTTTAATGAAAAAGGTCCACTAAAATATAAAAAGCGTTGTCTGACGATGAGTGCCTTGCAACACGCTTTAAATTAGGGCTTTTCGGGCTTTTGCGGCACTCCGTTTCGGCCGACGTTCTTGAATTCTATCGAGAGCTTTACGCAGGCGGTATCCTTGGGGAGCATGCGGAAGAACGTGATTTCCTTTTCGAAAAAGCCCTTTGTGTTGGAGTGGACACTCCATTTGCTTCCGGCAGGGCAATTCGCGAAAGGAGCCCTGGATTCGGCACTAAAGCGGGTTCCCTTGAGCCTGTAGATAAAATAATCCGTGACTACGGAGTCGGACATTTGCAAGGCTTTTGCATTTCCGAGCGCCTTGTTCTTGGAAAAATAGGCCTTTTGGGCGGCTATGTAATCGCCAGCCTGGGCATTGAGTTCCGCAAAAGCCTCGGTTACGGAATTTTCGGCCGAGCTCTGTTGGCAAGTGCGGATAGCGAAAACGGCAACGACAATTGCGAGGATTACAGCAAACGGGACGGCGAGTTTCTTGAGCGGGACGTTCCCTACCCTATCGAGGACTTCGCGGATGTTGGCGCCGGAATCTTCAACGACTTCTCCGGACTGCCACTTGAGCAGCTTGAGTGCCACGAGCACGTGGACGAACTGACGCGGCAAGGCCAAGCCGATAACGGCGATGACCAAAAGGACAATCGCGACCACCATGAATACCGTCAAGGCGCTTTCGGCAGACGGAAGCAAACCCTGAACCTCTTTAAGGAGCGAAAGAAGCTGCTTGTCCTCGGCAAAGTTCTGCGAGGCGAATCGGCCCGTAAAGTTGTTGTATCGCGCAAGCCCGAGCTTGACGCCGTCGGATGCCATCACGAGCACGGCAGAAAGCAGGCGTTCCAAGAAAAGGAACACCATACCCACAAGCGCTATCACGCAGGCAATCAGCCGTGCCGTCCTTACCGGAGTCAATCCCGTATTTTTCGCATTATCAATCATCAACTGTCAACCATCAACAATTAATCATCAATCATCAATTATCAATCATCAATTATCAATTATTTTATCCCCGCCAGTTCCTTCGCAATTTTCTTCGCGGTCGTGAAGTCCGCCTTGCCCGTCCCGAGCTTAGGCACCTTCTCCACGGCATACGCAGCCGCCGGAAGCATGATCGGCGGGAATCCGCTTGCGCGCAGTTCCGAAAGCACGTCCTTCGGGTCCTTATCACCCTGGTAAAGGAGTACAATCTTCTCGCCCTTCGCGGAATCCGGAATAGAGGTCACCACGTAGTCGCACCCTTCGAGCACCGGCGTATCCTGAATCTTCTTTTCCACGGCACCGAGGCTCACCATCTCGCCACCGAGCTTGGCAAATCGGCTGTAGCGGTCCACAATCGTGAGGAAGCCGTCCTCGTCGAGGAAGCCCTTGTCACCCGTACGGTAGTAGCGCTTGCCGTTGACCATCGTAATCACGCTCTTGGTGCGTTCTTCGTCCTTGAGGTAGCCCACCATGACCTGGCAGCCACCGATGAGGATCATGCCCGCCTCGCCTGTCGGCAGCGCCTCGTTCGTATCGGGATCCACGATCAGGAACTGCGAGCCTGGGAGCGCCATGCCCACGGTACCCGGCTTGTTGTTCACCTGCATGGTCATGTAGTCGCTGTGCAGGTTGTTCTCGGTATTGATACTTGCCACCGGGGCCGTTTCGGTACAGCCGTAGCCCTCGTAGATTTCCTTGCCGAACTTAAGACGGAACGCAGTCGCGAGTTCGGGGCGCAAGGCCTCGGCACCGGCGATAATCAGGCGCACGTACTTGAGCGCCATCGGATGCACGTAGCGGCTAATCGTAAACGCACGCAAGAACGTCGGGGTCGCCACGAAGGCCGAAACACGGAATTGTGCACAGACGCGTGCCATCGTCTTCACGTCGGTCGGGTCGGCCACCGTCACGATGGGGCATCCTTCCGTAAGGTTCAAGAGAGTCGTCACCGTAAGGCCGAAGCTGTGGAACAGCGGGAGTTCCGAAAGCATCACGTCGGCGCGGGTCACGTTGAAAATACAAGCCAGCTGCTGGATGTTGCCCATGAGGTTCCTGTGGCTCAGCATCACGCCCTTCGGGGTACCTTCGGAGCCCGAACTGAACATTATGGCCGCGATATCGTCGAGTTTCACTCGCTTGCGGAAGCAGAACTTGATAAGCCAGCACGGCATCAACACGCAGAATACAAGGAAGAATGCGATTTTTGCCTTCGGGATGACCTTCATGAAGTCTTCGGCATAGAACAGGCGCAGGTTCTCGCCCGCAATCTTCGAGTAGTCGTTACCGCGGCCCTTGAGTTTTTCAATAAACTGGCGGCTTGTAATTACGGATTTCACGTCGGCGCGCGAGGCGCAGTATTTTACGTTGTCTACAGACGAAGTGTAGTTCAGGTTCACGTTCGTCTTGCCCAAAAGCCATAGCGCCAAGTTCACGATGACCCCGGCCGGGCTCGGCGGAAGCATGATGCCCACGTTCTTCTCGTCGGGGCCGAGAATCTTCTTCAGGTGCCTGCTGAACGCGATGACGGCACCCATCAGCTTGTAGCCGGAGAAGTGGCCTCCATCGGGGTTATAGATGGCGGGGCCGTTCTTCACGTATTTCTTGTAGGTGCGAATCCAGCTATCGCCGACAGGCTTCACGAACGAGACGGCGTAGTTCCAGGCGTCAATGGAAATCTTCCTGATAATCGTGCGGACGTCGTTTGCCGGCGTGTTCGCCGGAATCACTTCGCCGAAGGCGACCGTGACAGCTCGATCGGAAGAAGCGCCGAACATGTTGGAATCGCTATAGCTGAAGTTCGAGCCCCAGAGTCCCTGGATGTAGAACGGAACAATGACGGCATCCGTGCCCTCGACGGCCTTGGAATAGTCAATGCTGAACGGTTCAACGTGCGGAGAGCGTGAAACCTCCCCTGTCGGGAAAATAGCGACCGCATGGCCTCCGAGCAGCTGCTGGTGGATGCGTTCCATAGCATCTTCGGGGTGGCGGTTGTCGATACGGATGATGCCCAGGCGTTTCAGGATGGCGCGGAAGTACCACTTTTCGAAGTGGTCCTTGTTACTGGCGATACAGAGCGGACGCGGGCAGGCCATCTGCACCATGGCCCAGTCGATAAAGCTGTGATGGTTGCCGACTAAGAGAACCGGGCCGTCGTTCGGGATGTTGCCCACGTTGAGCACGCGAATCTTGTAACGGCTGAAGACGAGACGCAGCAGCGAGCGGACTAGCGCCTGTGGAAGGTTCAAGATAGACCAGTAGAATACGCCGATAGATATGATCGCGAGGCCGACGAAATAGACCTGCGGACGCACGGATGCGTAACGGACAAGGCTAGAATAGATAAATAGGAAGACGACCAGCACCAACGCCTGAATCATATTCGCGAGCGCAATGACCCAACCGGAATTGTTTGGACGCGTGTTGTACTGTAAAAGGGCGTTCACCGGGACAAGCACCATGCCGCCGAAAATTCCGACCGCCGTATAGAGAATAGCCAGGGCTACAGGATGAACCATAGCCGGAATCAGGAACATGCTGAGGGAAGCGCCAATCATGCCGAGCGGGACAAATCCCGTTTCGATAAAGTCCCTGGAATTGTGCGCCGCGATAATGGAACCCACCATGAGGCCTGCCACGGCGAAAGCGAGGTAATTCTGCAGGGTGTTGACGGTCTGAGATCCCGAGAGGTCCTGGAACACGAGAGCGAACACCTGGGCCATGGCCCAGAACATCGAAAGGGCAATGATGGCGGCACGGAGCGTGCGGTGACGCCAGCCGAAACTCAGGCGACGACGCGCGACAGAGAACTTGACCTTGCGGTCTTCGTAGCGGACCTTGGGAATGAGGAAGCTGGAGATGGTGCCGAGCACGCTTACGCCGGTCAGAATCCACGGGATGACGACGGACTTCTCGATGATGACGCCCACCGCCTCGTAACGGACAAGCGCATTCAGGTCGATGAGGTTCACGCCCACGATGGCAAGCCAGCTGGAAGCAATGATGCCTATCAGCGAAAAAATCTGGAGGAAGGCGTTTGCGTAGCTCAGGTTGCGGACCCCGAACATCTCGCGGATAATGGCGTACTTGGCCGCACTATGGATGGCAAAGCCCGAAGAAAGCCCAATGGAAAGCCAGAACGCTACACGCGGGCAATGGCAAGTAACAAGGATGGCCTGCGCAATGACGAAAGCCGTCATGAACAGCGAGGACCATGCCAGCACCTTGTTTTTCGAGAATCGATTCGAGAAAAACCCGGCGGGCCAGATCATCAGCACGTAAGGCGCGATGAAGAATATCTGGAGCATGAATGTCTGCCAGGTCTGGCCGGTACTGACACCGGAAAAAGAACCTGACAAAATTTTCTGGGCGTAGATGAACACACCCATCTGGACAAACACCGTCGCGAGAATCGATAAGAAGTACCGGACGGAACCTTTAACTTTCCACATGAGAAGCCCTTGTCATAAAGACTACTTCAAAGATTTTGTGGAAATTTAGAAATATCCTTACATCAATTTCTCTATATCGGCGATTTCCTTGGGGATATTCCTTGAAATGTTCTCAAAACCGGCCCTGGTGATGAGCAGGTCGTCCTCGATGCGGATGCCAATCTTCTCGCGATAGCGCTTGCCGCCTATCGTGGCCTCGAATTCGCCATAAAGCCCCGGTTCGCACGAAATGAGCATTCCGGGTTCAAGGACCGTGTCGAGCGAACGGGTCCCCGCCTCGCCCTCGTGAATCTGCTCGCCGATAAAGTGGCTGACTCCATGGGGACGTCTGTCGTATATTAGTTTGTGTGTACCCTTGACGCCATGGACCAAGCGGGATTCAAGTTCCGCCATAATAAAATCCCACGGGACTTGCCCGATTTCCTTGAGGCTTACGCCGGGGCGGACGTATTTCTGGTATTCCCTGCCCGCATCGAGCACGATCTGGTAGAGCAGCGCCTGGAGCGGGCTGAATTTGCCGCTCACGGGAATCGTACGCGAGATGTCGCTGTGGAGGGTGCCGAACCGCACGCCAAAGTCCAGAAGTACAAGGCTCCCTCCACGGAGCGGTTCGTCGTTCTTTACGTAATGCAGGCAGCAGGCGTTCTCGCCACCGGCGCAGATGGTCGGGAACGCGAGGTCGCCGTCGCTCCGGCGCTGCATCTCGTAGTTCAAGAAGAGGGCGACTTCGCGTTCGTTCCTGAATTCCTTCATTCGTGAAAGCATTGCGCAGAAAGCGTCGCCGGTGATGCGCTGCGCCGTGCGGGCTTCACCTATGCGTTCGGCTCCGAGCACCAGGCGGTCGGCAAAGTGCATCTTGGAGCAGCTGCGGACACCGAGGCCGAACTTGGCAATCCTTTGGGCGAACTTTACCTTGAACTTCATGTTGTGGTCGCCCTTGAATTTTTCGAAGTAGAAAGCGTAGGCGTATTTGGGGGCCTTGCCCATGCCGGCGTATTTCTTGGCCAGGGAATCGACAAAGTCCCAGAATTCGCTTACAGGCCTCACGTCACGGATTCCGGTAATTTCGGCGGCATCGCAGCCCTTTTTCAGAAAACCGAGGCGCTTGCCGACCCAGAATTCCTTGAACGGATCCTTTTCCGGGATAAAAAGTGTCTCTTTCTTGGCCACCGGGTCGAGCACCAGGTAGCAGCCCGCCTGGTTTACGCCGGTCAGGTACAAGAAGGCGGGTTCCTGGACCATTTTCGTCCAAGTTTGTACAAAAGCCTCCTCGCATCCGGGGTTTACCGTCATCCCGGCCAAAACACAGAACGAATCCAGTTTTCTCAAAAAATCACGGCGTCTTTTAGCATAAATTGCCTTCGAATCATATTTTTTTGACGAAATAAACACCTGGGAATATGCCTGAACCATTTTTTTTTGCTTTTGCATCGGGATTTTTTACCTTTTTTAACATTTTTTGAGAATAACTATATATATTTTAGCCATCAAAGACTAGAATGGAGTTCAAAATAATGTCTCTTTTAAAGAACTGGAAGCTTATCCTCGCAACTCTTAGCGTTGCCCTTTTCACTGCTTGCGCCGGCTCTTCGGGTGGTAGCGACGACTACTCTTCTGACGACGGTACGGAATATTCCGGCGGCGGCTCCAAGAGCTCTGCTCCCAAGGAACATATCGATGAAGACAAGCTGAAGAAGACCGAAAAGGAAGCTATGGACATCACCGAAGAAAACCACAAGCTCCGCAAGGAAATCTTTGAAGCCAAGAACAAGCTTGGCATCCCGGTCGACCGTCCTACCGACGACGCCCCGGCTACAGCTGAATAATGAATGAGTGAATTAACTCGCTATTCCATATCTGATAACCTGAAACGCATAGTTTCCGGTGAACGCGAAACGGTTTTCCGACTTTTGGAGAGCCGTTTTTGTGTTGAAATACAGACCAGGCTCCCAGGATTACACATCAAGCCGCTGAAAGACGCCGATGTCGAGGGCGTCATGGCCGTACTGGACCAGCTCAAGATGGCCGCACGCAACGGGGAAATCCTGACAGCTAAAGAGGTAGAGCGCTTTATCGGCAACAAGGACCGCGATTTTGACGAGGCCATTCCCGAAACGCCCATATTCCGCAACCGATTCGGCATGTCCGTAGCTGCGAAGACTCCCGCACAGGCCGAACTGGTGAAGGCGGTCGAGAAAAACGACGTGATTTTCGCCAAGGGGCCGGCAGGGACCGGCAAGACTTTCCTGGCCGTGACGCTCGCGGTAGCAAGCCTGGAACGCCACGAGGCGGAACGCATCTGCCTTGTCAGGCCCGCAGTGGAAGCCGGAGAATCCCTGGGATTCTTGCCCGGAGACCTCAAGGAAAAGATCGCCCCGTACCTGCGCCCCATCCACGACAGCCTTTCTGAACTGCTGCCCGCCGAGAAGCTCCGCCGCTACGAGGAGACCGGTGCCATCGAGGTCGCTCCCCTCGCCTACATGCGCGGACGTACCCTCAAGCGCGCCTTTATTATCCTGGACGAGGCGCAAAACACCACAATCGCACAGATGAAGATGTTCCTCACGCGTCTCGGGCCACACAGTAAAGCTATCATTACCGGTGATACGAGCCAGGTAGACCTTGCCAAGGGGCAGATTTCGGGTCTGGAACACGCCATGAAGATCTTGAAAGGGATTCGCGGCATCGCCGAAGTGGAATTTACCGCCACCGACGTGCTCCGCCACCACCTGGTCAAGGATATTTTGCTTGCCTACGAGCAGAAGGACAAGAAAAAATGAAGAAGAAGCAGAAGAAAATCCACCTCTTTATCGGCTGGCTCATCGTCGCGGCCATAGCGATCGCGCTGTTCCCGGACAAGAATATAGCCCTGCAGGCCGACCATCCGCATCTTGGCCAGCTGAGTACCCGTACTATCATTTCCCCGATCAACTTCGACATCCCGAAGTCTAAGCAGGAAATCGAGACGGAACGCGCCCGTGCCGCCGAAAAGGTGAGCGCCATCTTCGAATTCAACTCCGACGAAACGAACCGCATCAGCGACGACCTGAAGCAGTACCTGCACAAGCTCGGCCAGTACGGCGGGCTGCAATCCCAGATAAGCGGAGCCTACCAGTCCGACGACGTGGACAGCACCGTGCAGCGCAAGGTGACACAGGCTTCGCGCCTTTACGACGGTCTCAAGCAGAGACTTTCTATCACGGCCATCAAGCCGCTGAGCCAGAATTCCAGGGCCCGTGACTCCGTGTTTGCGGCATTCAGCAGGATGCTCGAGAAAGGTATATCGAACACGCTTGTCGCCAAGACCGAAACCGAAGTCCAGCTGTTCATCAACAACTACAATATCCAGAACGTCAAGTCGCTCATCTACAACAAGCCGACCGTATCCATTATCCGCGACAACGAAGAGAATACACTCGAGGCCAGCGAGATCCAGCCCCTCCAGCGCCGTATCGACGAGGCCTTCAGCCAGCTCCAGAGCGCCTTCCCCACGGAACAGGCCCTGCAGAGTGCCTTCTACGAAGTCCTCTACGTTTTCGCATCGCCCAACGTATTCTACCTCGAAAAAGAAACCGAAGCCCGCAAGCAGGAAGCCCGCAACAAGGTTACGCTCATCAAGGGCATGGTGCCCCGCGGCATGGAAATCGTGACCCAGGGAGCCCCGGTGACCAAGGACATCCTCGAAAAGATCGAGGCGCTGCAGCAGGCCCAGCAGAAAGAAGAGAATTCCCGCACGCTGACCGCCCCCTACGGACAGGCGCTGGTGTTCTTCGTCATCATCTCCCTGCTGTTCATCTACTTCATGTTCTCCCAGGCGACAAAGACGCTCAAGTCCGCACGCCAGCTTTGGAGCCTCGTGGCGCTCGCTGCCCTGCAGCTCCTGGCCTACTGGGGTGTCCACTACTTTACCGGCTACATCAGCAAGGCGGAATCCAACCTGATTCCCGAAGCGATCGACCTGATGTGGATTTATCCATTTGCGCTCACCCCCATACTCGCTACGGTCCTTTACGATAGCCGGTTCGGCATCGCGTTCTCCGTGTTCTCGTCCGTCATTTTCGGCGTGTTGAACGGTTACGACCTCGCCGCCATGGTGATGGTCCTCGGCATCACGCTCATTCTCACCCATCCGCTTATCCGCATCCGCTACCGCGTGCAGTTCGTGTGGAGCATCATTGCGGGAATTGTCGGCCTGGCAGGAGCTATATGCATCATGTTCCTGTTGCGTAACCGCATGGGACTCGAACCGTTCTACATGACCATGATTGCCGGAAGCATCAATATCGTGGTCTGTTCCGCAATCGCCTCGGTACTGTTCATCCACCTGATTGAAAGAGTCTTCGGCATCACGACTGTGCTCACGCTCATGGAGATGTCCGACTTCAACCGCCCGGCGCTCAAGAGAATCTCGGAACTCGCCCCCGGCACGTTCCACCACAGCATCCAGGTGTCGAACCTGGCCGAGAAGGTGGCCGACAGCATCGGAGCCAATTCCCTGCTGGTGCGCGTCATGGCGCTCTACCACGATATCGGCAAGACGATGCGTCCCGAATACTTTACCGAGAACCAGAAACAGGGCGTGAACCCGCACAACAACCTGGATCCCTTCCAGTCCGCCAAGATCATTGTCGGCCACGTGGAGCAGGGTGCGGTTCTCGCGAAGGACTACAAGATTCCGGACCTCGTCGCATCGGGCATCACGGAACACCACGGCACCACGCTCATCCAGTATTTCTACGTGAAGGCGCAAGAAGTCTCCGACCAGGTGAACGAGGCGGATTTCCGCTACAACGGTCCCAAGCCGCAGAGCAAGGAAACGGCAATTCTCATGCTGGCCGACATCATCGAGGCGACAAGCCGATCCATGGCCGACCAGAGCGCGGAAGCCCTCGCCGACATGATCCACAAGACCATCCAGGGCCGCTTCAACGAGGGGCAGTTCAGCGAGTGCGACCTTTCCATCCGCGAACTCTTCAAGCTCGAGAAAGCATTCCTCCACAGCCTCGACGGCACGTACCACACCCGCGTGAAGTACCCCGGACAGAGGTAGAATCTCCAATTTTTCGTCAAAAAACGCCAAAAATCGGTTGACAACCGCTGTAATCTTTGTATATTTGGCGAGTAATCTTAAGGACGACGTAAATGTTGAATAAAAAGAATATCATTCTTGTTGCAATCGGCGTTTTACTGCTCGTTATCGGCTTCATCTGCCTCGCCTCCGGCCCCGCAGACAATCCGGTAAGCCTTACGGTTGCACCCCTTATCCTGGTTCTGGCCTACGTCGTGATCATTCCCCTCGGAATCCTTTTCGGCGGCAAGAAGCAGGACAAGTAAAAATCCGGGCGATTAGCTCAGTTGGTTCAGAGCGTCTGCCTTACAAGCAGAATGTCAGCGGTTCGAATCCGTTATCGCCCACTACCGAGAATCGGAAACGATTTGGGGTGGTAGCTCAATTTTGGTTAGAGCACCGGCCTGTCACGCCGGAGGTTGCGAGTTCAAGCCTCGTCTATCCCGCGAAAGAACCTTCCAACGAAGGTTCTTTTTCTTTTTTGCCGATATTTATATATCTTTGGAGTAATACAGCGTGTGTATGCGCAAATCCCCAAAAAAGGAAATTCATTATGAAACAATGGATTAAAGTCTGCGCATTTTTCTTCGCCATATCGCTAGTCGCCTGCGGTAGCGACGACGATGACGACATGTTCGGCATGAAGCAGATGGCCGACGAATTCGAGGATATGGCCAATTCCGGCAATTCCGGAGATTTCTTCGGTTCGTCGAATTCCAAGAACAAGAATTCCTCTTCTTCGGGATCGAACCTCTCTTCGGAAGAAGAAGAGGAAACCGTCAATATTCCCAAGATCGTCGTGGAAACCCATTACGACAGCACTCGCAAGGTGACTATCGGTACCGGCAAGCACAACGACGCGCTCATCAACTATAGCTACAGGACCGTCCAGGTCGGCCATACCATATGGCTTGCCGAAAACGTCCGCCGCGATGCCCGCACGGCCATGTGCTACAACGACAAAGACAGCAAGTGCGAAACCTACGGCATGCTCTACCAGAGTGCGAGCGGCCTGTGCCCCGCCGATTTCAGGCTCCCCCGTCTCGAGGAATGGCAGGAACTCATCAAGACCATCGGCAGCGTGAACAGCCTAATGTCCAAGACGCTGTGGGGCGATGACGGCGAATCCGGCGGCAAGGACGAAATCGGCTTTACGATGCTCCCCGGCGGAATCTGCACCAAGGGCAAATGCAGCGGTCTCGGGACCGAGGCGAACTTCTTTACCGAAAAAGGCGATGTCAGGGGCTACGTGACGTTCAAGTACGGCAAGGACAGCCTGGAATGGCATACCATCAACAACGATGACGACACCCACCTTTCTATCCGATGCGTACAGCCGGCCACGACATTCCAGAAAGAAACCGAAATCGGTAAAACCTGCGAGCCCAAATCCGAAGTCGACGTTATCGAAGGCAAGAGGCATTTCAAGTGTTCCGTCGATAGCGTCTGGCAGCAGGTGCTGGATTCCATCCCCTCTTCTTGTTCCTCGAAGGACGAAGACAGGCGCTACGTGATATCGAACAGCGAATACCTCTGCATCTCCGGCAAAATCAGGCAACTCACAGAAATCGAAGAGACGATTGGCAGGTGCCAGGCCAAGAACGAAGGCGATACGGCCTCCTTCAAGAGCACGCTGTACGCCTGCAGGTCGGGCGAATGGACGGTAATGAAGGTCGAGGACGTCTACGGCGCATGCACCAGCACAATGGATCCCACCAAAATTGTCACGTTTAATAACGTTGAACTCCGGTGCAAGGGTGGAAAATGGGCATCTCTCTTGAACGTCGAAAAGTTGCGCGGATTCTGCACTAGCGCAATGGAAGGCGATACGGTCGTCGTTCGTGACACGACTTATATGCCTAGCGTAATGGGAGGCAACATTCCGTATTACGAAACTGTAGCCTACAAGTGTACTAGTGGTGATTGGAAAAAATGCTCAACTGGGGAGGACTTTTTTGGCGAATGTACCGCACAGCGTCAGGGCAAAGTCGATTCCTTCCCCAATTTTGTAATTCCGCAAACGAGTCATTTACGTATTTGCGACAACGGCGAATGGCGAATCCCGGCCGGAATCGAATTAAGGCAAGGCTTCTGTATCAAGAACCGACAAGATGAACTCGTAAAGGATTCTTCCAAGTTCTATGTTTGCACTAACGGTGCATGGACCGAGGCTACCTTAGACAATTTCCCCATTCCTTGCGATGAAGCCCACGAAGACAGCGTATACACAATCAGTTCCAAGAAGATTTATTGCGATGTCAACCAAGACAAATGGCGCACGCCAACCGGAATTGAACAGAACAATGGATTATGCACCAAGTCCAAAGAAGGCAAAACGGCTATGTCCGGTACAAAGTCGTTCTACCTGTGCACTAACCGAAGCTGGGTCGCAATCGACTCCATGCGGTATTATCTTGGAGAATGCACCCCTACCAGCAAGAACTACAGGACCGTAAAGACACACAAGAGCAAGGACTACTACTGCAATGGCGAAAAGTGGGTCGTTGCAGTTCTAGACGATATTTTAGGTGAATGTACTTATGCTAACGAAAGGGACACGGTCCGCTACAAGGACTCCCTGTATATTTGCAAACAACGTAAGTGGCAAAAGGCAACACAATACAATGTTCTTGGTTCTTGCGATGTAAACAATAAAGGCGAAATCGATTATAATTTCATGAATCACACCAATTATGTATGCGATTCCTATGCATGGGATATTGCAGACATGAACGACATTGAAACTTGTACAGCATCCAAGTATGGCGTTGTCAAAAAAATGCCGAACGATGACAACCGCGAATTCGTTTGCTCCGATTATCATTATTCCGCCGGTCAGGAAATGGACCGCTGGCGGCAACTTACCGCTCTTGACTCCACTCTTGGAGCCTGTTCTCCCGCAAATCATGCCGAAGTCAAGAAAGCCGGCAATACAATGCAAATCTGCTGGAACAACGAGTCATTGTACAGCTACCATACATGGGTTCAAGCTTCTAAAGGCGAGGCAATAAATTATAGCTGCGCCACTGCAGCCAGCGGTACAAAAATTCGTTATGCGACACAGAACACCATCTGTGACGGCAATGGCGGATGGACCGTAGAAACCGGGACTGTAAACATTGGGGGCGTTACGCACAAGTCCGTCGAGTTCGCCGGCATGACCATACTCGCCGAAAACGTGAAAACATCAACATTCTCTTCCAAATGCTTTGAAGGCAACAATAACCAGTCTTGTACCCACGGGCGCCTGTACACCTATGCGGAAGCCTCAACAATCTGCCCCACCGGTTGGCATCTTTTGGATTCAGCCGAATACAAGACTATTTACGACACGGCATACTACTATTCCGGACATCTGTACAGCATGGAAGTCTATTCAAGGGAGGCGGGAGCGTGGCAATCGTACTCGGCGCCACATTATGACGTATACGGGATAAATATCTTCGGTACAGGCTATTGCTCGGCAACGGGGAATTGCGAAATGAACATGCGCGAAGCCTATATCTGGTTAGCGTGCTCCAGCGAGACGGGCTCAACCTGCAGAGCGCGCAAGTTTACCGACCAGCGAGAAAATACTGTTGTTTCCATGGACAAAGGCAGTTATCTCGGCGTCAGGTGCGTCAAGGACAAATAATCGATTTTTTGAAAATATTGTCAAAAAAAGCGAAAAAAAGCCTTATTCTCCCTTGACATAACACAAACCATTTTATATATTTGGGCTACCACTGGGGTGGTAGCTCAATTTTGGTTAGAGCACCGGCCTGTCACGCCGGAGGTTGCGAGTTCAAGCCTCGTCTATCCCGCGATAAAGCCCTCTCGAAAGAGAGGGCTTTTCGTTTATATTTAACACTTACAAAAAAAAAGAACCCGTTTCCGGGTTCCTTTTTAGACGAGAGATAAAATCAAGTACACGATGCGCGAAGCGCCATTATAAATCTTTCGTCTCTCGTCTGTAGGCCCGCAAGGGCCGTTCTTTCGTCTAACCTTAGCAGCCGAGCTTGGCGGACAGGTAAGCTTCGAGTTCGTCGATCTTCACCAGTTCCTGCTTCATGGAGTCGCGTTCGCGGACCGTCACGAAGCCGAGCTTTGCCGGGTCGGATTCACCCTCGCCCACCGTATCGAAGTCGACGGTCACGCAGAACGGCGTGCCGAGTTCGTCCTGACGGCGGTAGCGCTTACCGATGGACTGCGTTTCATCGTATTCCACGTTCCAGCGGTTGAGGAGC
>NZ_DGUN01000048.1 GCF_002395745.1 Fibrobacter sp. UBA4309 | reverse complement strand
TGTCCAACTTTTTGGGGTCGGTTCAACGCCTAGGGGGACACCCCCTAAAACCCCCGCCCATGCGTCATCCTGAGCGGAACGCAGTGGAGTCGAAGGATCCAGACCCGAATGTCACCCTGGAGGGCTGCAAGCCCGATAGGGTCCACTAGGCATGCTTTATTCGGCGTAAAGAACTCCTCGTTCAGAATTTCTCCGATTGTCGGTGTCTTGATGTGCTTGCTCATAAAAATCTCCTAGTGATTTTATATTACACCTATTTCACGTGTATATGTAAAGCGGGTAATTTTTTAAGGAGACTTTGAAGGCGTCCCTATCCTTAAAACGGAGAAAGGTGGCAAAATGAGCCGAAAATTTTTCTATCATTGTCGCATGCATTTCCGCAAAAACGTTTCCCTTTTCGCCACCATCGCCCTTTGCGCGACAACCGCATTGCATGCCGATGACCGTTCCATGTGGCAAAAGTTCAAGGACTTCTTTTCCCCCTCGCCAACCGTTGTCGGCGAAGGCCCAGAGTACGACGAACTTCGCGAACTGGACAAGAAAATCGGAACGCTCGAAGGCAAGTATTCCCGCGAACGCCGCGCCAACAACAAGAAGTACATCCGCGAAGAACTCGACAAACTTAAGCTAAAGCGCGAAAAGCTCGCCAAGCAAATCGAGGAAAAGGAGAAGGTCCAGAAAGACGCGAAGTCCGCAGCTGTCTCATCGAGCGCCACATCGTCGTCAACGGCGGTCCCCGCAAAGCCGGCATGCGCCCACGACACCGTATTCGTTCACGACACGGTCACGGTCCATGATACTTTATACGTAATCGTTTCAGGTAAGCCCGGCGAGCAGCAGGCACCCGCGGCTGCGCCCGCAGATTCCGCAGCCAAGCCCGCAACAGATTCCGCTACGGTTCCAGGTAATAAGTAGGCCTCACGCCCAGCAGTTTCTCGTCGGCATCCAGTTCTGCCGCCGGCTCATTGCGCCCGACAACAAGCGCGCTGTCAAAACCCGCGACATACGCGCCGTACACATCCGTCCCGAGCGTATCGCCAATCATAACCGCCTTCGCGCCCGCGGGCAAGGTCGCGCGGACCTTCTGCCATATTCCGGGGAATGGCTTGCCGAAATATTCCGCAGCGCAGCCCGTCTCCCGGCGCAGGCGTTCACAAAGTTCGCCCGAAACAGGCGCGCGAGTTCCGTCAATCCGCGGGGCCCACGCATCCGGGTTCAAGACAAGCAGCAACGCTCCGGGCCGGCGCAAGATAGATACGGCCTGCGCGTACATCTCGTCCGTCGCCGTCGAAGAAGAAATCGCCACCACGGGCGAAGCCGGATTCTCCACGGCAGCAATCCCGCATTCGGCAAGCACGTTCACGCCCGTCGCTCGCCCGATATAAAAGACCTCTCGGCCAGCCGCAAAAGGCGAGCCACCCGCAGGCAGGCCCGACAGCCAGCCCTTCAGCAGGCTACCGGAAGAAATCGCTTCTGCGACGGTGAAATCGAACCCGCGGGCATCCGCCTCGTCCGCGAGGGCCTGGTCCAGGTTCGAAGCCGCATTCGTGACCAGACGGATTTGCTTCCCCGCACGTCTCAGCGCGGCAAACCACTCCTTCGCACCCGGGTACACGAAATCGCCCCGGTTGTACAGCGTGCCGTAACCATCAAAGCAAAATGCATCGTAGCGGTCGATAATGTCGGCCAGACAAACTTTGCGCGGGGGATTTGTCGGCAATGCGCGGAGCACGCCGCAGGATTCCTCGACAATCGCCCTGTATCGCCTATATATATCCTGTTCAAGGGGAAGCATGACTACCTAACGCCGCATTACGCCAAACGTATGGGACGTCTCGTTCACTACCTGGTCATTACGGTACACGACCTTGCCATCATACTCAATCGACAGGAGGATGCTCATAAGATAAGCGCCCGTAGCCACGCGGCGACGCTTCCCGTCCATCATATTCCAGCGGAGCGAAAGCCTTGTCGGGGAATATTTTATGCGAGGGTCGTTTCCATTCACGGTAGCCTTCGTCCCGACCACGTACGAACCGAGGTTCGTGTAGATTTTCACGTTGAACCGGACAACCAGTTTCGACATGTCTACGGCCGCCTTTTCGTTCATGCCCAAAACATCCTTCAGGGCATTCTCGAATTCCGGACCGGCCACGTCGAGCGAGACTCTCCAAACGGAATCCTCGACTTCCTCGGCGGCATCCGCGAATTCCACCTGGAAAACCGGCAGGTTCTTTATCTGCTGGCGGTCCACCGCCAACACCGGGTATTTCGCAGCGAACGGATAAAATCCCTGTACCGGGAAAAACTTCAACGCGTTCGACACCACGTTCTTTAAGGTATCACGGGCACATCCGCTCAACAGGCGGATAGAATCCCTTGTCGAAATCCGTTCTGCCTCCAGCAAGTTTTCAGGGAGTTCCACGACCGCTTCCGTCATCCAATAGTTCCAATGAACGGAGCTGGTGGGCAACACGCGAGCCGTCTCGTCATCTTCGCTCTTGAATTCCAGGAAGGTGTTGCACCCTTCGATAAGTTCGATGTTTTCCGTGAAGACCAGGGAAAGCGAGTCGGTCCCCTTGCCCCTGTAACTTTTCAGGTGGGCAAAAGATATCGTCGGCGCCATGCCGTCCCGAATATTGACATCGTATTCCACGGAGTCCGACACGTACAGATGGGCATTGCCATACGCCGTACCGGCATAATCCATTCGGGACCGGCCAGTAAGCATCAGGAATCCCTTCTGCCGCTGTTCCAAATTCACATGGACAAGACGCGAATTGGCGGAATCGATTTCCATCTGGCTTCCCGGAACGACATAGCGTCTTCTGATACCGGACGTATCAAGCCAGTCAAAAACAAGGCTGTCGACCATTTCAGAAAGGTATTCCGGCGTCAGCGTGCCCAAAAAACGAATCTCGACACGGTCCATGCGGCCATCGCCATCGGTATCGCGGAAAAAGTTCTGCTTGGAACTCGGCGGAATCGGGCTCTGGATAAAATCCGCAAACGCCCCGCCGCAGAGCAGGGTTATCGCGAACAAAAATGTCATCCAGTCCTTACGCATCACTCCTTAATATACCATAATCACGTCCCTCGATGGGGATTACCAGCTGCATTTTAGACAAGGTTTTGATGTGTTTTTCAAAAACCGCCTTAAAATCTTCGCCCAGGACCTCCTCATCGTCATTATCGAGGTTGTAGGCGATGTAACTTCCATCGGCAAAAATACTGATACAGCAGTCCCAGGTGATGTCGCCTTCCTGTTCTTCCTGATCGTCATCCCTGTCCTGGCTTTCGAGCATGAGCATCGGACGCGGGGCGGGAATCGGTTCGGCATGGCCGTTTTCGTAAACGAAATAATTACGGCTGATCAGTTCGTGTTCCAGCGCCATCGTGGATGGTTCGCGTTCAAATTCCCCGCGCAGGCGGCGGATGTTGCCGAGGTCGTCTTCGTACGGATCCTCGAAATCCTTGGGCAGCACAATCTGGTAGTAGTCGAACTGCTTGCCGCTGGCAGCGTAGTTGTCCTGCCAGGACTGCGGCGGTTCAGGACGAATCGTCAAGAAGTCCTCGAAGGAATCGAGGATATCCGAAAGGCGGGATTCCCAGGGCAGGGTCCTTTCACGTTCGATCAGTTCCATGAAGTTCTGTAGCCGTTCCTCGCCGGGAATCATGGAAAGTTCTTCGCCCGGCACGCCACTCATATCAAATTCGTTCATATTTTTCATTCCAAGTCAAACATTCTTTTCTGGATCCTTCGACTTCGAGGCTTCGCCTCGGAGTTTACCCTGAGCTTGTCGAATGGGCTCAGGAAGACTCATTACCACATTTCCACGCTCTTCACGGTCAGGCTCATCGCGATGTCCTTCTCGTAATACGCGGGTTCGTTGATGAAGATAGGCCACACGCTCTCGCGACCGTCCGCCTCGCCTTCGTACAAAATGTCCTTCCCGTCAAACGTGCGGAACAGCTTGTCGCCCTTCCGGAGTTCGCGATAGTCTCTCCCCAGCAAGTCCGGGTGGATCATCGCCTCGATGGGAGCGCCCGTCCACGCCTTCGGGTAACCGAGGTCGCGCAACTGCGTATAGACCTTCACCGGAATCGGGGGCCGTTTCTGCAGTTCACCGCGGTTCCATTCGTCCGCAAGTTCCAGGTAACGCTTCACCAGCTTTTCCGTGCGCTCAAACAAACGGGCATCCAGCGTGCCATGCTGCTGCGGGCCAATCTCGATGCACACGTCCGCCTTCGCCACGGTGCCGAAGTACGGTGACGCGCTGCGTTCTTCCGGCTGGTAGTAAATCCAGGCGTCGTCGAATTCCTGCGTCAGCACGGCGGAAGCCTTCATCGTGAACGGGTCACGCGCCGAAAGAATCAGGCACAGTCCCATGTTCGAGCCCGTATTGTGGACATCGAGAATCAAGTCGGTCTTGGTATCCGGTCCCTTCGGTCCATAAATGCGGTTCAGTTCACGCGCCCTGCGGAATTCGTACTGTTGCGGTTCTGCAGACACGTCGAGGCAGGTCTGCGAAAAAGCCCTGTTCATGTCAAAATCGCGATAACGCCGGTTGAGGCGCACCGCCTCCGGATTCGCAAACACAAGTTCCACACGCGCGCTCTTGCAAAGCGACTCGTAGCAGGTGGGATTTTCCATCCATTTCTTTACTAGACATACGCCCGTACGTTCGTTCCCGTGCGTTCCGCCGGAAACGACAATGTTATCAATCAAGCTCATGTAGATTATTATAGAAAATTTACAAGCGAGCTACGTACTCAACGACGTAATAAACATGGAACTTGCGTAATTCGCCTAAAAACAAAAACTCCGCAAAGAATATTGCGGAGTCTTTATAAAAACCAGGAATTTAATCCGAATTACTTGTCAGTAAGCACTGCTACACCAGGCAAGGTTTTTCCCTCAAGAAGCTCGAGAGAAGCGCCACCACCCGTAGAGGTGTGGGTCACCTTCTTGTCGGCGCCGTACTTCTTGGCAGCCGTAGCGGTATCGCCACCACCGATCACGGTGATTGCGCCGGCAGCGGTAGCTTCGACGATAGCGTCGGCCATAGCCTTGGTAGCCTTTTCGAAAGCTTCGAATTCGAACACGCCTGCAGGGCCGTTCCAGACGATGGTCTTGGCGGACTTGATAGCGTTCACGAAGAGTTTGGTGGATTCAGCGCCCACATCGAGGCCCATCCAGCCAGCCGGAATGCCTTCGGCGTCAGTGACAGCCTTCGTGGCAGCGTCGGCAGCGAACTTGTCGGCAGCGATGTAGTCGACCGGGAGGATGATTTCCTTGCCGGCAGCCTTGGCCTTGGCCATCAGATCCGGAACGAGCTTGGCGCCTTCTTCGTCAAACAGGGAAGAACCGATTTCGATGTTGTTCAGGACCTTCTTGAAGGTGAAAGCCATGCCACCGCCGATGATGATCTTGTCGGCCTTGTCGAGGAGGTTGTTGATGAGCTGGATCTTGTCGGCGACCTTTGCACCGCCGAGGATGGCGAGGAACGGACGCGGAGGATTGTTGAGCACCTGGTCGAATGCCTTGAGTTCCTTGTTCATGAGGAAACCGGCAGCGCGCTGCGGAAGTTCAACACCAGTCATGGAGGAGTGGTCGCGGTGAGCGGTACCGAAAGCATCGTTCACATAGACGTCAGCGAGCTTGGTGAGGCTTGCGCGGAATGCCTTCACGGCTTCCTTGTCGGCCTTTTCCTTAGTTTCGGTGCCATCGGCGTTCTTGATCTTGCGCTTGCCTTCTTCTTCGATGTGGAAGCGGAGGTTTTCGAGGAGGATGATTTCACCCGGCTTGATAGCGGCGCAGGCAGCTTCGACTTCCGGACCCACGCAGTCGGAGAGGAACTTCACCGGCTTCTTGATGAGTTCTTCGAGCTTCTTTGCAACCGGAGCGAGGGTGTACTTCATGTTCTTTTCGCCATTCGGACGGCCGAGGTGGGAAGCGAGCACGACGGCTGCACCGTGATCGAGAGCGTACTGGATGGTCGGGAGGGCGGCTTCGATACGCTTGGTGTTGGTGATTTCGCCAGTCACCTTGTCCTGCGGAACGTTGAAGTCAACACGGATGAACACGCGCTTGCCGGCGAGTTCGAGATCTTCGATAGAGAGCTTTGCCATTATGGATTCCTCTTTTAGGGTTAAAATTTACGGGCTAAAAATTAGCATTTTTCGCAGAAAAACACAATAAAACATCATCCGAGCGATAT
Source organism: Fibrobacter sp. UBA4309 (assembly GCF_002395745.1). Classification (GTDB taxonomy): domain Bacteria; phylum Fibrobacterota; class Fibrobacteria; order Fibrobacterales; family Fibrobacteraceae; genus Fibrobacter. Next base: position 39,255 of record NZ_DGUN01000048.1, on the reverse strand, counting down.
TAATGTTTGCGACCGGGCAAATTTCGCCCCTCAAAATAGCCAAATTCCTTATTTTTTTTTTCATTTCGCTTTTTTTTTATATATTTCCTAGAAAATTAGTCCATTCGGAGTAATATAATGAAGCGTTCTTTTTTGATGGCAATTTGCCTTTCCATGACCACCGCGTTCGCCGGGGCCTATGATATTGATGAATTTTCCGCCCAGGACGTAGGTACACCCGACGACTATATCACCGCCGAATTCGGTGGCGAACTCAAGGTCGCTCCGGCAGATGAGGTCAGTTCTCTCCAGGAGGGCCGGTTGGTCGTCCGCCAGAAGTTCGTAGACCCGTTTGGTGAAGACGAAACGACATACCAGCTGTACCAGGGAAGCAAGGGCGACATGGACGGCCTTACCCCGCTCGCTGTTCCCGAGGGAACCGACTACAGCGCCGTGGTCAAGACCAAGATTTACCAGCGTCGCGGCATGAGCGCCGAGGACGATTTCGAAAAGGTATACTTCGACGGAAAGAACGTCTACATCCCGGGCAAGACCTCTGCCATCGTATTTATTGGCGGCTCCCCCGTCGAACTGAAGGCCGCGGCCCCCGTTGCCGAAGAACCGGAAGAAGAGGAAGAACCGGTAGCCGCAGCCGCTCCGGAAGTTCCGAGCAGCAACGGCGAAGAGTGCGACGAATACGATCCGGATTGCGAAGACGAAGAAGAAGAGGAATATGATGTCGCCGGCGACATGGACGAGACGAACAGGGAAGCCGACAGGCGTAGGTACGCCGCCAGCGACGCTGCCGACGATGCCAGCGAAAACGCCACCGACCGTTTCGGCATTGCTGACGAAGTCCGCTTCTGGAGCGCCGTTGCCCTTTCTGTCGTTTCTGCCACCAGTGCCGTGCTCGGCGTCTTGGAACACATGGAAGCCAACAAGGCTGGCGACGCCTATGACGAACTTTACGACACCTACGACAAGATCCTGAACGGATACCAGAAAGAAGGTTCCGACGAATGGGTACCCGGTGTCGCCGAACGTTGTAACTACGACGCCTCTTGCGTAGCGGCCATGAGCTACTACGACCTGACTCAGGGGTCCGGTTACAGCCTCAAGTCCCTCGAATCCCGCATGAGCACGAACAAGAAGACTCGTGACTCTCACGCCACCGCCCGTAACATCTGGTTCGGTGTCACCGGCGTGACCCTGACTGCGGCAATCGTCCTCTTCGTATGGTAATCGAAGCCGGCAAAATCAGCATCAAGGACCTGCAGTTCGACTGCATTATCGGCACGCTCCCCTACGAAAGGGAAAATGAACAGCCGATTATACTGAACGTAAGCCTCTGGTTGGATTTTGCCCTGGCTGCCCGGAACGAGGATCTGGCCCATTCCATAGACTATGCACAATTGGCGGATGACTTGATTCAGTTCATCCGCCTTTCGCAGTTCCAGCTCGAAGAAACTCTCGTCATGGAAACCGGCAAGCACATTCTGGACAATTATCCCAAGACGCAGATGGTCGAAGTCAGCGTCAGCAAGCCCTGCGCGATTTCCAACTGCGCCGGGGCGGAATCGACTATCAGGATTCGCCGCTAAGGCTACCGCTAGCGGTAGGCCCTATAGCGCAACGCTTCAGAAATATCGTCGATATTGACTTTTTCGCTTTTCCGCAGGTCGGCTATCGTGCGGGCGACTTTCAGCAGGCGGTAATACCCGCGGGCGCTCAGCGCCATTTTTTCGGCCGCGGCAATGGCGAACCGCTCTACGGAGTCCGACATCATCGCGAACTTGTGCGCATTCTTCGAAGACATTTCGGCATTCGACTTCACGGAAGTTCCGGCGAATCTTTCCCGCTGGATGTTCCTTGCCGCACAGACCCGCTTGCGGATGGCGGCCGACGACTCCCCCTTCGGGTTCCCGGCAAACATTCGCGTATCTACGGGAGGCACGCTGACCTGGATGTCGATGCGGTCCAGCAGCGGTCCGGAAATCTTGTCGCGGTACCGTTTTTTCGCTTCGGGCAGGCATGTGCAGACATGTTTCGGATCCATGGCGAAACCGCAAGGGCAGGGATTCATCGCCGCCCCCATCATGAACCGCGCCGGCCAAACGACAGTGCCGCTCGCCCGGCTCACCGATATGGAGCCTTCTTCCATGGGCTCGCGCAAGGCTTCCAGCACGCCGCGGTTGAATTCCGGCAGTTCATCCAAGAACAGGACGCCGTTGTGCGCAAGGCTCGCCTCGCCGGGGGCGAGGCGCGATCCGCCGCCCACCAGCGACACCATCGATGCGGAATGGTGGGGCGTGCGGAAGGGCCGGACCACCACCGGCCGGAACTCCCCCGCATCCCCGGCCCGCCTTGCGCACGAATGGATCCGCGTCGTCTCGAGAATTTCCTGCTCCGTCATTTCCGGCAAGATTCCCGGCAGGCATCTTGCACACAAAGTCTTGCCGGCGCCCGGCGACCCCACGAGTAAAAAGTTGTGGGCGCCCGCCGCAGCAATTTCAAGCGCCCTCTTCACCCCTTCCATCCCCACCACATTTTCGAAATCCGGAATTTCGTTCTGTTCCGCATCGACAAAGTGTTTCATGCCTTCGGCAACGCTCACGCCGGATTCTCCCCCGGCTTCCAGATGCTCCACGCACTCCTTCAATGAATCCGCACAAATGAACCGAAGACCTTCCACAAGCGATGCCTCTTGCGCATTCCCCCTGGGAATCACGAGAACGCCACCGTCCCTTGCAAGGCTCATCGCAATGGAAAGAACCCCTCTAACCGGCTTCAACAAACCGTCCAGAGACAACTCGCCCACAAAGACATACTTATCCAGACAAGAGATGGACAACTCGCCTGTAGATACCAGCAGCCCTATCGCTAGCGGAAGGTCCAGAGCGCTCCCCTCCTTGCGCAAATCCGCCGGCGACAGGTTCACCGTAGTACGGAAACCTGTCACCACTTTTCCAATGGAACGTATCGCGGAGACAACACGTTCCCTGGATTCCCTCACCGCGTTGTCGGGAAGCCCAACCAGCGTAAACCCCGGTAATCCCTGGGAAGCATCGACTTCGACACTCACGGGGACAGCCTTTATCCCAAACAGACAGTAAGAACGGATGCGCTTGAACAAGGGATACCTCTACACGGCAGCCAAAGAAGACTGGTACTTTTCAATTACGCAGTTCTCGATATGTTCCTTGAGCTGGCGCGTAATCGGGCAGCAGATGCTGCGGAAATCTTCGCCCTTGTAGAACGGGTCGTTCGGATAACCGACAAACATTCCGTACTCGCCCTCCATCACGCGAAGACCGCGAATCACGATCTGGTCGTTCAAGACGATCTGGGCCATGCCCTTCATGTGTCCAAGGTTCGGGCCTTCCTTAAAAGGCCACACCGAGACCTGCGTCACCGCAAGGCAGTCAAAGGCGGACGTCGCCGCCGTATCTTTTTCGATTGTATTTTTTTCTGTTGTGTTTTTCTTTTCAGCCATAAGGCCTCCTATCTTTGAGAAAACCCGGGACGGCTCCAGTTAGCCGCTCATCTCGGGGCATTTACCTTAGGCAAAAGCCGTGCCAATCCGCCACAGCCGTTTTTTGACAAATTATGCGGTTTTACCGTAGCAGGCATGTTCAAAAGTGTCCAAAAATGTCCGACGCCTGTACACCGCAAAACGGATTCAACTATATTAAAGCCATGCTCTTGAAACCGAACATGAACTGGGCCGCAAACCAGGGAATCGCACTCCCTACGGTCATGGCCACCATTACCGCCTCCAACGAATTTTTACAGGTTGATTTTTCCGTCGAAGAACCTATCGACTGTTTCCGTGCCGAAGTCATGGAAGACGGCGGCCACAGCTGGGAAGATTCCTGCATCGAAATATTTTTGCAGAATCCGGCGAATCCGGCCGAGTACTACAACTTCGAAACGACTAGCCGCGGCTACCTGTTGGCGGCCCGCGGTACAGACCGCAATAATAGAACCGACCTGGACAGCGCGCAACTGGCCCAGGTCCAACGTTCAAAACAGCTCGCGAGCGTCATCGGGGATTTCGTATGCTGGGGCATGAGCGTCCGCATTCCGGCAAGCCTGTTCGGGCTCACCTCGTTCGAAGGCGTACAGCTGCGCGGCAACCTCTACAAGTGCGCCGACAAGGCAAAGACTCCGCACTACCTGAGCGCATTCCCGATAGAAACAGAAAAGCCGGATTTTCACCGGCCTGAATTCTTCGATATCCTGGTTTAGGCTACTTCATCTTGATTTTCATCTCGAAAACCTGGCGGCCTTCGTCGTCCTCGATTTTCATGTAGGTCGCGCCCATCTTGTCGGCACGGAAAACCTTGACTTCCTGGCCCTCGTGCGTCTCGCCCATAAAGTGGACTTCGAGCATCGACGGGATGCACAGTTCCAAATCCGAGGAACTGAACACGTTCAGCGAAAGCTTCACGTACTCGATATTGTTCATGTGGTGAGACATGTCGATGTGCTGGGGCAACACCTTCTGGCGGTAGACCTCCACGTATTCCGCGGGTTCTACCGGGAACTTCGTGAACTTGCTGTCCATAAACGGCTCCGGAGCGCCTTCCATCGGGAAATCCACCGCAGAAAGCTTTACGGGGCGGTGACGGTCCAGGTCGAGGCAACATGCCTCCTGCACGGCGAGAATAATCGGTTCGCCCTCCAGCGTCGTGACGGCGGTGTTTTCGTACGTGCGGATGGGGGCGTTATCGGCAGGGAACGACGTGGTGACCACCTTGTCGCGCCAGAACGGACGCTGGAAGAACTTGAATTTCGCCTTGTAGATAACCCAGTAGGCGCCCTTCTCCTTCACGCAGAAGTTGTCCTGCTTGATGGCACCGAAATTCTCGGTGAAGTTGTCCTGTACCATGAGTACCGTCTGCGCGATGCCCATCTTTCCGGACACGTCGATATAGGCCGAGGTGATGGTCCTCTGCTTTTGGAATACAAGCGGATTTTTTGCAAGAGCATAAATGTCGATCATGCCCTTAATATATATTATTTTTTACCTTTACGGCAATGTCTACCGTCATTCTGTTCAACAAGCCCTTCGGCGTACTGAGCCAATTCACGCCCGAAGCAGGGCACCAGGCCCTAGACCAATTCGGGCTCCCGCCAGGAGTCTATGCGGCGGGCAGGCTCGACCACGACAGCGAAGGGGCCTTGTTGCTTACAGACAACGGAACGCTAATCAAGAAGTTGCTCGATCCGAAATTCGAACATCCGCGCACCTATCTTGCGCAAGTCGAAGGGACCATCACCGAAGAAGCCGTGCGAAAGCTGGAAAGGGGCGTCGACATCAAGGGTTACCATACCAAGCCCTGCAAGGCAGAAATCGCCGAAGAACCCGACTGGCTCTGGCCACGCAATCCGCCGGTACGGTTCCGCGCGAACATTCCCACAAGCTGGGTCCGCCTCACGCTTATCGAAGGCAAGAACAGGCAGGTTCGCCACATGACAGCCGCAGTCGGATTCCCGACGCTCCGGCTCATCCGCGTGCAAATAGGAAAAATTCCCCTAGGCGGATTAAGGCCAGGGGAATGGAGTGTGGTTACGAATAAAGTTATTTGACGATAAAATCGCTGGGCTTGACACCGTAAAGCACCACGTCGTCTATCCAGATTTCCGTGTCATCGTAAACGGCAATCGAAATGGTCGTCACCGACTTGCTGATGACCTCCCAGCCGAGGTTACCGTACTTGTCGTCGCGGGGCTTGAAATCCGAAGGCCTTATGCAGTAACGGGTCCATTCGTCGGCAGTCTTGAGGGTATCGTAGGCAAGAGTCTTGCCCTCGGTATTTTCCGAGCCCAATGTTTCAAATATTACCGAGACGACCCCGGTTCCGCGGGCATAGTAAACGATGGAATCCGTCGCGGACAAGTCGCACGGGGATTCCTCCTCGCACACCCAGATTCCATAGAAAGACCAGAAGCCATGCCCTGCAGAAGATTCCCAATGAAGGGCCTTGCCTTCGCGACCTGCCCCGGCATCTACGATAAACTCTGCAATATCCTCGCGAACCTCCGGAATGAGTTCCACCGCCGGAGTCGTCTTCACGCTCGTATCCGTAGAAGACATGTAGCCTTTCGCACTCAAGCCGTATTCCATGATCGAGAACTGCTCTTCCGCAGATTCAAAGTCGAGCACCTGGATAGAATCCGGTTCGAACGCAAGGACGTTCGCATGAGTCTCCTCGCCGGCGTCGACCGATGTGGATTGTTCCACGACGCTGTCCCCCACGACAAAGCGCAAACCATATCCATCATACGGCGGCAGCGAATCCATCTCGTAGAACCCGTCGCCATCGGTCTTGACAAGGCGATCCGTTCCGTACACCTGTACCCACGCAAAGTCTACACCCTTCGGCAAGTAAACCTTACCGCGCAGGCTTCCCGTCTTTTCCATGGCGAACTGGACAGAATCCCCTTTCTGGATATCTGCGGCATGGATTTTTTTGAACAGGCCCTCGCCCTCTTCCACAATCTCAATCGTCGCTTCTTCTACGGCCAGGCTGTCTACGCGGATACAGCCCTGGGCATCCGTCACGTATTCCGCATAGAATCCCGCACCCGTCGAATCACCCGGGATATCGCGGACAAATTTTGCGGAGCGGACGCGGGCCACGACATTAGCAGCAGGCAGGGAATCCCCATGGACAATGCGGATCAGGTACGCGTTTTCCGTCTCGACCGTGCTGATGCCCGCCACTTCCTTGTCGGAGCAGGCACAGAGCGCGAGGACCATCAAAAGCAGGAGCAATTTTTTCATCTTTTCACCCCCACCTTTTTAGTCTGCGCACCCTTGGACAACTCGGCGACCGGATAGAAGGCGAACACGAACTGCATCGCCCTGTCGACATTCTTCACCTCGGCCACACGCTTCTGAACCTGGCGTCTGAATTCAAGCGTCATCTCGTTCAATTCTGTAAAGCAGTCTTCGTCGACACCAACGAGCAACGACGAAATATTCCTCTTCGCCGGATCCACGGACACCAGCGCATTCTGCGCCAATGCCAAAAGCTGATTCTGGTAGCTGCGGATAGCGGCCGTCTTCGTGGGGGAACCCGCCGACGTAAAGTTGGCCGTCGTCGCGGCATAGCGCTCCGAAGCGAGCGGGGTTATAAGCTTCAAGTCTTTCAGGACCGTTATGGCTTCGCGCACCTGGTCTTCCGAAACAGCCGGCGAAATCTGTTTTACCAGGCGCGAGACCTCGGCATGGCCCCCGTTCATCTCGATAAGGGCACGCACCACGGGGATCCACCACTTGCTCAAGAAAAGGTATTCGCTGGCACTGAACTTGCGCAAATCCACGTCCTGGAGAGAAAGCGCCATCTTGTAGAGTTTCTCCTTTTTCACCTGCGACTTCGCCTTGGCCGCAGCCACCAGGATTTCGAAAATCTCGCCACTGCGTCCCTTCAGGTCCAGCAAATCCTTCGCCAGGGGAATGCTGTGGTTGGGCAAGTGAAGTTCCTTGTTCAGCACGCGGAAAATCTGGCTTGTCTCGAGACCGAGCTTCTGCCCCATAATCTTGTACGAATACAACGGCATATCCAGCTTACGCTGGGTATAGTAGTTCTTGAGCAGATCGCGGTAGTCACTGATTTCGTTGATGTTCAGCATAGTCTTAAAATAACCTATTCTACCCGAAAAAAGCCCCAAAATGGCAACTTGCCATTGAAAAAAATACAATGGGGCACCCCTAAAAGGCAAAAATTCCCCCGGGAAAGCCCCGGGGGAATAGAAATTGTTCCTGTCTTAAGCGCTAGTCTTCGGATTTTTCCGACTCGGACTTGTCCGAACCGGACTTTTTGGCCTTGGACGTATCGCAATGCGACATGATGTATTCTGGCAACTTCTGGAGCGACATGGAAATCGTCTTGGTCCCGCGGAACAGGACCTGGTCCGAATCTTCCCCGCCATCAGCCGGGAATTCCGATTCCGAGAAGCTGTATTCTTTATTCACCGCTTCGACGACCTTCTTCGCCGCATCCGTGTTTTCCTTGAAAGAAATCTCGACCGTGATGCCCATGGAGGCAGTCCAGGCGTCCACCTGGCCCGAAAGCACGTTCGACACGACAAGCGAGGAATCTTCCGTGACGCGGTCGCACTTGAAAGAGGTCCCCATGGCGGTCAGGTCGATTTCGGCACCGGTAGAATCCTCGACCGCAGCCGCATTGAAAGATTCATCGGCAGGCGGAAGCAGGATAGGGTTTACAGAAGACGAAGAATCGTCGCTACAGGCGGCAAAGAAAAACGCAAGAACCGCAGACGCAAAAAACAATCTTGACTTTGCAATCATATTACAGCAGGTCCTTGAAGAAATCGTTGCCCTTGTCGTCGACGAGGATGAACGCCGGGAAGTCCTTGATGGTGATCTTGCGGATGGCTTCCATGCCGAGTTCCGGGAAGGCGACGATGTCGTTGCTCAGGATGTTCTGTTCGGCGAGGATGGCAGCCGGGCCGCCGATGGAGCCGAGGTAGAAGCCGCCGTACTTGTGGCAGGCATCCGTCACGTCCTGGCTGCGGTTGCCCTTCGCGACCATGATCATCGAGGCGCCCTTGCTCTGGAAGCGCATCACGTACGGGTCCATGCGGCCGGCGGTCGTCGGGCCGAAGCTTCCGGTGGGCATGCCTTCCGGAGTCTTGGCCGGACCGGCGTAGTAAATCGGGTGGTTGCTGACGACTTCGAGCACGGTCTTCTCGATATCGGTGAGGGCCTCGCCCTTTTCCTGCTTGTCGAAGATTTCGGCAATCTTGGCGTGAGCCATGTCGCGGGCCACGATCATCGTACCCTTGAGGTTCAGGCGGGTCTTGACCGGGTACTTGGTGAGTTCGGCGAGCACGTCCTTCATCGGGCGGTCGAGGTCGATTTCCACGGCCGGGGCCATGTTCACGGCGTCACCCTTCGGCAGGTACTGTTCCGGATGGTGTTCCATCTTCTCGAGCCAGAGGCCGTTCTCGTCAATCTTCGCCTTGATGTTGCGGTCGGCAGAGCAGCTGACGCCGATGGAGACCGGGCAACTAGCCGCGTGGCGCGGGCAGCGGATTACGCGCACGTCGTGCACAAAGTACTTGCCGCCGAACTGGGCGCCGATGCCCGTCTTCTGGCAGATGTGCAGAACCTTTTCTTCCATCTCCACGTCGCGGAACATGCGTCCGCCTTCGCTACCGGTGGTCGGAAGGTCGTCCAGGTAGCCGCAGCTCGCAAGCTTCACGGTGTGGGTGTTCATTTCGGCAGAAGTACCGCCAATCACGATGGCCAGGTGGTACGGCGGGCAGGCCGCAGTGCCGAGCGTCTTCACCTTGTCGCTGATGAACTTTTCAAGGGACTTCGGGTTGAGGAGCGCCTTGGTCATGGGCCAGTAGTAGGTCTTGTTGGCAGAGCCACCGCCCTTCGCGACGAACAGGAACTTGAGGTCGGCGCCCTCTTCGGCATGGATGTCGATCTGGGCCGGGAGGTTGCAAGCCGTGTTCTTCTCTTCGTACATGGTGAGGGGGGCAATCTGGCTGTAGCGCAGGTTCTTGCCGGTGTAGGCATTGTAGATACCTTCCGAAATAGCCTTCGCGTCGTCAGCGCCGGTCCAGACCTGCTGGCCCTTGTGGCAAATACAGATGGCGGTACCGGTGTCCTGGCAGAACGGGAGGATTCCCTTGGCGGCCACGCAGGCGTTCTTCAAAAGCGTGAGGGCGACGAACTTGTCGTTGTCGGAAGCTTCCGGGTCCTGGAGGATCTTCGCCACCTTCTGGGTGTGGGCCGGGCGGAGCCTGAAGCTCACTTCCTCGAATGCCGCCTGGGAGAGTCTGGTGAGCGCCTCGGGGGCGACCTTCAAAATCTTCTTGCCTTCGAATTCGGCGACGGAAATGCCTTCTTTGCCGAGGTTCACGTATTCAGTCTTGTCTTCGCCGTGCTGCACGGTCGCTTCGTATTTGAATGCCATAGTTAGTAGTCTGGTTTGAGGTTAATGTTTTTCGCCTACAAAATTACAATTTCTATTGCCCAACGTCTTCTATTTTCCGTCCGAAATTCCCCGACCGCATGGAGCGGTACGAGGACGGGTTCCCCGTTTTTTTGCAAAAAAAGCCGATAAAGCGTCAAATAGCAGAGTTTTTTTAACTTTTTTTAACTTTTCCAAGCCAAAAGGGGACAAGAAGTATTATTTTTTGAGCATTGAATTTAAAACTAATCACTTCAAAAAGGATCAAACTATGATGAAGAAGATTTTGCTTGCTACCGCAGTTGCCGCTGCCGTTGCCTTCGCTGCACCGGCCGCCAAGGCTGCCAAGGCAGCTCCGGCCGCCAAGGCCGCTCCCGCTGCTGCCGCTGCTGAAGCCCCGAAGGCTGAAGCTGCTGCACCTGCTGCCGAAGCCCCGAAGGCCGAAGCTCCTGCTGCCGCCCCGGCCGAAGCCGCCAAGGCCGAAGCTCCTGCCGCTGCACCTGCTGCAGCCCCTGCCGAAGCCCCGAAGGCCGAAGCCGCTGCCGCTCCTGCCGAAGCCCCGAAGGCTGAAGCCGCTGCCGCTCCTGCTGAAGCTCCCGCTGCTGCCGCCGCCCCGGCCGACTCTGCTGCCGCTCCGGCTGCCGAAGCCGCTGCTGCCCCGGCTGACTCTGCTGCCGCTCCGGCCGAAGCCGCTGTAGCCGCCGAACCTGCCAAGGACAGCGCAGAAGTGCTCGAAACCAAGAAGGAAGAAGCTCCGGTTGATTCCGCCGCTCTCGCCAAGGCCGAAGCCGACAAGAAGGCTGCTGAAGCTGCCGCCAAGGCCGAAGCTGAAGAACAGGCTTCCGAAGGTGAAAATCAGGGTGTGAACGCCAAGACCACCATCATGGAAAATCCGTGGGAATTCCTCATCGTGTCTGCCGCGTTCATCGCATCCGTTCTCGTGATTATCTTCACTGGGGACTAATCCAGTCTTTTAGACCATTAGAAAAAAGAACGTCCGGTTTCAGCCGGACGTTCTTTTTTTGTTTCAAGACTTTATCGTTACAGGATCTTGTCAATCCCGGAGCTAGTACGTTACGTAGCAGTATACGTTCATCGAGGCCTGCACCGTAATCTTGGTGCCGGCTGCGGAACCGGCGGTACAATTCTTGGGAGAGATGTTCAGGGAATAGTCGATTGTGAATTCTTCTTCGTCGATAATCAGCTTCACGCCGTTGCCGTCAGTATTGCAGACCATCTGGCAGTTGACAGCGTTAGACGGGTACTGTGCGACAATGGTCTGGCTCCCCGGGAATACCTTTGTAGAGTCCACGTTGGTATGGGCAATCACGACGTCCACCTGGTTGGGGTCCGTGACGCTCACCCTTTCGCATGCGAAGGTCTCGGTAGTCTTGTCTTCGTTCGTGACGGCCACGGAGACTTCGAGGTTCTTCTTGTGCATGGCGCTTGTCGCCGTTGCCGAGGCGGTAGCTCCGGTGCCATTGACTTCGGCGCCTTCGGTGGTCGAAGTCCAGGCGTAGCCGGTAATGGGGGATTCGGAGGTGGCCTCGACGGTCCAGGTAACGACATCGCCGGCTTTCGCGCTTGTGGTGCTAGCCTTGCACGAAGAGATAACGATCGGGTCGCCCTGCACCTGCAAGGGAGAGCATTCCACCTCGTTACCGTCAACAGACAGCTTGGCGGTTACCGTTCCCGAAGTCTTATAGGTCACATTGACCGTATTCAGGCCGTTTCCCTGGAGGGTTTTCCCGTCACTGAACGTCCAAATGTACGGAGCGAGAATCTGGTCAAAGACATCTCCCTGCGAGCGCAAAAATTCCCAAGTAGCCATGCTATCACGTGCAATTACGGAATTCTTCGGCTGGCAGGAACCATTGACAACGTTGTTAGGATTGTTCAGGATTTCGTCGGAGCTCACCGTTTCGGTTTTCTTCGAAGACGAAGACGGAACAGTCTGCTGGGAATGTGCGCTGCTGCTCACCGAATTGGGCATCTGAACAGAAGAACTGTTCGGATTCTGGGAACCTTGGGCAGAACTCTGGACTCCGCTCCCCTGACTCGTACCCGATTCTACAGGACTGCTGTTCGCCGAATCACCCGACGACAGGTCCGCGCTCATGCTGGAGGTTTCCCCCGGTATCGGCGAAACATCGTCCGGTTCCGACGCAGAATCAGATCCACAGCCCGTCAAGGAGACATTTCCACATAAAAAGCCCCCAAAAACGGCCATAACAAATTTTCTGTACGTTTTCATATTCTTGAATATAAAAAAAATAATCGTTTTTTGTTCTAATTCTTTTATTACAGTTAGATAATTGTCAAAAAATATGTCTATTTTTATAATGTATAGACATCACTGTATAAGGAGTCTCTATGCCTTTCTTTGTCGTGCCCTTTTTAGCACTTGCCGTAATGGCATTTGCTGTTGAGCAGGAACAACCTACGCCGTACGACCTCATTAGGCCAGTATACCCTATGACATGGGACACCATCCCCACTGACGATGGTGGTACAGTAGAAAGTTTCAGCAGTTTCCTTCCGAACCCCAAAAAGAGGAACCCCGTTCCCAAGGTCGGAACGGTCCCCCAGTCGTTTGCTCCCAACGCATTCATTCCCGATACGCTGAACCAGGCCTTCCATGATGCTCTCGACATGCGCATCAGCCGCATCAGAGTCAACCAGGCAGGCTATCTCACCGACGACCCGGAAAAACAGTTCTATTACATCTCCAGCGGGAACTGCGCAGAAAAGTTCTCCGTAGTCGACCTGAACGGGAACGTGGTTGCCGACGGCGGTACATTTTCTTCTACCGGACAGAAAACGCATTCTTCCCTGACGATTACGGCAGGAACCGATGCCGCTACCAACAACAAGAACCGCTATACGGTCGGTAAGAACGGACCGGAAGGAACCGTCTGTATCGGTAGCCTCATCCAGATGGGCAGCCTCCCGACAGAGCAGCGCCTGCGCATCAAGGTCGGAAAGTCCTATTCCGCCACATTCATTATCAGTGACCGCGTCTACTCCATGGTCCGCGACGCCGTCATCAAGTTCTACGGAATCAACCGTAGCGGCAACTCTGAATCATGGTTCCACCCCCCTAGCCATACCAAGGACGGCGGTGGCAAGGTCGTCAACAATATCACCGAAGGCGCCCCGACTGCGGGAATTTCCCTCAAGGAAGGCGATTTGCAGGGCGGCTGGTACGACTGCGGCGACCACCTGAAGGAATCCTACACGCAAGCGTACGCCTTCATGGTGCTGGCGGTGATGGCTGCCAGCAACCCGGACCGCGACGAAGACAATTACGGGTACAACCACGGCGTCACGGTCAATACCGACGGTATTCCGGACATCTTGCGCGAAGCAAAGCACGGTGCCGACTACTTCCTGAGATCTTACAGGGCCGCCGGCGGTGTCATCGACAACATGGCGGTTTCCATCGGTAACTTCGGCGCCGACCACGGCTGGTGGGGCAGACCGGAAAACCAGGACGCTCTCCCCCCCGACCTGACCGGACGCGGCGGCCCCCACGAACGTGACGTCCGTCTCGGAGAACTCGGAGCCAACGTCTCCAGCGAAATCGCGGCCGGCCTCGCCATCCTCGGCAAGATGTATGCCGAATACAATGACAAGCCGTTTGCCGATTCCTGTAAAATGGTCGCCAAGGCCCTGTACGAATTCGCGAAGAATATCGCAACGGGCAAGACTTACACCAACAACAAGATTGCAGGAGCCTGGGGAACCCCCGCCTATAACGGAGGAAACTCCTACCTTGACGACATCAGCGTTGCCGCCATCGCGCTCCACTACGGCACATACCCCGATTCCGGCATGAAATACCTGGAAGACGCTGTCGAAGACCCCGTGCTGGGAGCCGGCAAGGTCAGCGAAGGTGTCTTCCGCGGCGGATGGTTCGCCAGCAGCCGAGACAACCGCAAAGAAAACAACACCGACTGGGCCAGTGTCCAGACCTACGCCCTTTACGCTTTCTACAAGTTGCTCCTGAAAGACGACAGCACCGCTACGGCCTATGGCATACCTAAGAACGAAAGACTCTGGTACGCCGAAAACGTCGCCTACACGATGGCCTCCAACGTATCTTCCCGTTCGAGCGAAGGCTCTCACTCCGTCAGCGTACCGCACTGGACCGACGGGACAAAGAACGTTACCGCCAGCACGCTCTGGTACCAGATGCAGACGCAATCCACCTGGATTTACAACCGTTACCAGGCGGGCAACACCTTCGATATCTTTGCCTATGCCGACGTGACCAAGGACCTGGAAGGCATCACGCTGCCCCAGAAGGGCGCACAGAACTGGCATTCCGCCGAAATGAAACAGCTCGGCATCAACCAGCTGAACTACATCCTGGGCGTCAACCCGTGGGATCTTTCGTTCCTGATGGGTGTCGGTGACAAGAACCACCACCATCCCCACCACAGAGCATCGAACCCCGAAGGCAAGAACATGCCCGGTGCCGGCTACAAGTACAAGCCCCCTGTAGGCGCTATCTTCGGCGCGGTGAACCCGGAAACCGAACTGGACTGGACTCCCGGCGGAGAAAACGTCAGCCCGGTCGGCCTCGCGTTCGACCCCGACGGACCGAGAAGCTGGGAAAACTATTTCCACTCGGAAACCTGTATTGACGGTACGGCCATGTTCCTCGCCGCCTGCGCCGTCGCCATCAAGGACGAAGACAGGAACAGGGCCCCTTCGAACATCAATGTCGAAATCCGCTATGTCGGATACGACTCTGCCATCGTGAAAATCTCGCAGGACATCCGTGGCCCCGCGATGATCCTCTACAGCACCAACGAAACGGGTCCGTTCAACATTGTCGTCAAGGATTCCGTCCCGGCCGTCGAGCACGAAATCCACATGACATCGCTGAATAACGGCACAACCTACTTCTTCAAGGTCGTCGCCATCAATGCCCGCAGCGAAGCCTACGCGACCAAGTGGTTGGTAGACAGCACCTCTACACCGTTCTCCTTCACCACGTTGCTGAGTCCTCCGGGAGATGCCGACATCCAGAACGTGAAGGTATGTAACCTTACTAGCGATTCCGCCGAAATCATGTGGTACACGCCGAACGGACAGTACGAATCCAAGGTCTACTGGGATACCGTACTGACCAGCAAAGACCAGATGAAATGCCCGACCACGCCTAACGGCAATTGCGATATCGTCGGGAACGCCGACGTATCGGGAATCCCGACAAAGTTCCATTATGTCAAGATAGGCAAGCTCAAGGAACAGACGACTTATTACTACTGCGTCGAAAGCAACGGCACATCTCGCTGCGTTGACAACGACGGAGTCCCGCTCAAGTTCACGACTCCCGTGACATCGTACGACTTCGACGTCCGTGCCTACCAGTACGAATTTACCGGTCTCGACTTCATGAACCTGAACATCATCAACAACGAAGACCGCGCATTCGACAGCCTGACACTCCGCCTGTACGTTACGGCCAAGCCCGAAGACGTCATGCCGACACCCGGCGAAAACAACATGCCCGGTTCCTGCCCCCTGCTTATCGACGAGGACATCTGCCAGGCGTACGACGAGGCTGGCTTCAACAAGCCCTGTAGGGATACCGACGGCAACCTGGCCGACGACATGATCCGCTACAACCTGCGCCATTCCGTCCCTGTCCGCCTCGACGACACCTACGATGCCGCGACAGGCACATACGGCTGGTACTTCCCCATTCCTCTCGGCGGAACCGAAATCAAGTCTTCTTCCCGTATGCGTATCGACCTCGCCTTCTCTAAAGGCCTTTACCAGAACGGCGGTTGCGAGACGCTCCGCACCACGGCCAACAAGCGCATGACCGACCAGTCCGGAGACTGGAGCTGGGCTCCGCACGATCGCAACGTGGACGGCGCCGACTACGAAGGCATGCCCATTCTGGAAAAGGACTTTGGCGACGGGGACCTCGCCCCGATCAACCCCTACATCGTGGTATACCGCAAGGACGAGTTCATCTCGGGATTCAGCCCCTCTTATCAGGAAATGACGACGAAGCGAGCCCACTACGAAATTACCGTCACCCTGGACAAGCCTTTCGATCTCGCCAACGGATCCTATATCCAGCTGGATTCCACCATCAGCACCATGCACGTCACTGGTAACGCCTACATCACCGAAAGCGGCCATGTCAACGCCATCTGGGTGAACGGCGTGGCACTCAGCGCAGATCAGCTCGAAAGCGCAGCCAAATACGACCCGACTTCCGGCCTGTACATGCTGGATATCCCCGTGAAGATGTCCATCGGAACGAACAAGGTCGACTTGACGATCTTCGCCGGCCCGGATCCCAAGTGCTCCGAATGTCAGGAGAACGGCGGCTGCGCCTTCGTGAACCGTACCTACTACGTGCAGTTCAGCAAGGGTGACCGTACCGTCGGCCAGCTGCAGCTTGTCAAGTCGGACAACAACTCCGTCACGAGCCCCGTTACCGAGAATCCCATGCGGTTCAAGATTGTCGTTAGCGACAAGGACAACAAGGGCAACCAGTCCGTTACGGTGATGTTGCACAACTCTCGCACCAAGGACTCTACGGCCGTCACGCTCCTCAGGACAGACGAGACCCTGGGATACTTCGAAAGTTCCTGGCTGTCGACCTCGACAAGCGCCGACGCCAGCCTCCCCAACGTACCCCTGCTCGGTGGCGATACCATCTGGGCAGTCTATATCGACGCCGAAGACCCGGAAGACTCCACGGCGCAGTACTTCTATTCCAACCCGACAACGCCTATGCCGCAGGTGGCCACCATGCAGGACCTCAACTGCAATTCCACCGCCGACGCACTGGAAATCACGTTCACGGGCAACGAATTCGACGGCAGCCAGGTCAAGCTGGACAGCGTCCTCGTTTCCATGGATTCTGTGGGCAACATCCCTGCCACCAGCTTCATCGTGAAGCCCAGTTCTACCATAACGGGAGCCAAGGCGACGCTAACGCTGGACGAAAGCGTCGTCCCGAGCACATCGGCTCCTAGCGGCAAGATTACGATCTACATGACCGAAAGGGGCGTCACCAAGACAGCGGAGAAGGCCATCACCGACGGCATCGCTCCCAAGCTGACCTCCGTCGCCATCCTGGAAAACGAAGGCCATGCGAGCCCGCAGGACACCCTCAAGATTTCGTTCTCCGAACCGGTCGATCTCGCCTCCAAGACGGCCTGGCCGTTGCGCGTCGTCAACAGCGGCGCCGAAGTCGACCAGTCGACCATCACCGTCATCAGCGCCAAGTCTACCGACAACGGCAAGAACTGGCAGTACGTAATCGAAGGCAATACGAACGGGGACATTGTCAAGATGAACTACAAGGCAGAAATCGCCAGCGGGTTCATCGTCAAGGACTTCTCTTCGAACGAACTGTCGACTTGCAACGGCCCTGTCACCATTATCGAATCGGTAAAGCCGGTTCCCGTAAAGTACGCCTATATCGGCGACACCGAGGGCGACGGCCAGCCCGACTTTATCTACATCGAGCTCACGAAGGTCCTCCGCCAGAAAGACATCTTCGACACCATCGACGTCTACTGGGGCGACCCCGAAGTATACAGGGCGTTCGCCATTCCTGCCACTGGCTGGGATATGGACACCGTCCCGAGCGACACCGTAAACAAGATCAAGACGCAGCTGAATCCGGCTAAGGACACTTACATCACCAGGTCTTCTACGACCTGCGCGACCAAGGAAGTGGCCGATACCACCTGGATTACCTCGGATTCCGTGGATACCGACGGCAAGCCCATAAAGGTTGTCGGTTCCATTTCTACGAAGACTGTTGAAGACAAGAGCAACTGCACCACGACCGTCGACTCCACCCTCATTCCGGGTATCGACACCATCGGCACAGAGACTGTCGTGAACAACGCTTCCGTCATCCGGATTCCTATCGCCAGGGGCACCTTCGAAAATATGACGAGTGGCTCCAAGAACGGCAACGGCATGGTTCTCCCCCGCCAGGGACCGCTCGGCGGATTCTTCGACGACAACGACGCCACGCTGTTCGACAAGTGTCCTCCTGTGATTATCGACGCCAAGATCGACACCATCAGCGTATTCTCGAAGCTCACCATCACGGCCTCGGAACCGCTTGTCGAAGAGACTTCCGGGCTGAACTTCATCGAACGCAAGCGCGGTGGTGTCGCCATGGTATACCTCGACAGCACGGTAACCAAGAAGATCAACGGAAAGCAGCAGATCTACACCTACAACTCCGACATCAACGAAGCCGTGCAGGCTGGCGACTCCGTCAAGCTCGTCGTGTTCAGCAAGCTCGGCCGCCTCAAGGATATCGCCGGCAACTATCCTCTCGACGAGAACCCGTGGAAGATAGTCTCCGGTGCAGCCGGCAAGACCAAGTTCGAAGTTACTATGAAGAAGGGCGTGACTGTCGCGACCGGAAACGAACATGCCTACGGAGCCTACATTCCTGCCGCAGACGAAGCCTTCCGCATCAACGTGAAGAAGGGCAGCCAGGAATCCATCCTGAAGCTGGACAACGGTCGCTTCGGCTCTGCATTGGGCTTTGTCGGCCCCGACTATATGAAGTCCGGCCCCACGTTCGACGTCAACATCACGCTCCCCACGGCCGGCATCAAGGATTCTACGGGAGACTTTGCCTATGACATCAGCGTGAAGTTCAGCATCGACCTGTTCGACAACCTCGGCCAATACATCAACAGCCAGGAATTCGAGATCGACGCAGAGACCGTCCGCAACGTCATTTCGGAAGACGGGATTATCCACCTGTCCCTGGAATGGCTCGTCCACGACGGCGAAGCCCCGGTATCCAAGAAGAACAGGAAAATCAGTACTGGAGCCTTCATAGCCAAGTTCAACTTCAAGGCATCCGAGACGAGCAAGAAGACACGGCAAACGACGTCGACTTCCGACGATACGACCAAGACGTTCGGCTTCAAGCGCGCCAAGAAGAAATAAGGAACCGGTCGTAAAAGCTTACAAGCAGAAGCCCGCCGTTGAGGCGGACTTTTTCGTTGCAAGGTATTTATTTGCGATAAAAAAACTTGCATTTTGCTTATTCTCCGCCAAATCGGGAAAACTGCCTTGTCGCCCTTTAGGAATTTCGGGCCTTTTTATATATATTAAAGAAAAAATTACTCTAGAAAGACATTATGAAGAAATCCATTTTTGCAATGGTCCTTCTGGGACTATTTATTACGGACTACGCTTCTGCGGCGCTTCCGGTTATCGACCGTACCGACAAGACCCACAGCCGCCGTTACCTGGACTCCCTGAACGCCTACGCCAGGCGCCCGATCCGTATCAACCAGAGCGGGTTCCGCCCCCAGGACTACAAGTACGCCTACGTGGCCGATCCGGACGTCAACACCTTCAAGGTCATCGATGCCAACACGGGCCTGGAAGTTTCCGGTGGCGGCAACCTCACGCTCATCAAGAAGGGCGTCGTCAAGCCAAACATCTGGATTAACGGAGCGTTCAACTCCACCAGTGCCGTCTACGAGTTCGGCAACCAGGATTCCATCAGTAGGCAGACCGAAGACCTCTACCGCGCCGATTTCACGACCCTCAGCACCCAGGGCGAATACTACCTGGTCGTCGGGGCCGACACCTCGGCCACATTCCACGTGCACCCTTCCATCTACAACGCCATTCTCGAGAACTCCCTGCAGTTCTTCGGCATCCAGCGCTGCGGCAACACCAAGTCGCACTTCCACAAGGCCTGCCACCTGAAGGACGGTTCCAAGATTGGCCACGACCTCACCGGCGGCTGGCATGACTGCGGCGACCACTTCAAGGTTTCCGAAACGCTCGGCTACACGGCCTACGTGCTCTCGATGGTCTACCTCACCTACCAGAACAAGGCCGAGGACCGCTACGGGAACTCCTACGACGACACGGTATTTACCGACGGCATTCCCGATGTCCTTTACGAAGCCCATATCGGCACCGACTATATCCTCAAGCTCTACGAAGCCTCCAAGGCCGACGGCCTGCTCGACAAGGGCGACATGTACCATTCCGTCGGCGTTGACGAGAAGGACCACCAGTTCTGGGATGTTCCCGAAAAGCAGGACGCCCAGGACGAATCCAAGGGTGGCCCCGACCGCGTCGTGCTTACGGGCATCGGCTCCAACGTGGCCGGCATGTTCACCGCCGCACTCGCGAACGTTTCTGTCGGTTACAGGCCATTCGACCCTGCCTATTCCGACTCCCTGCTCACCGTGGCCAAGGACATCTATGCGAAAGTCCTGATGCCGAGCTTCATGAACTACGCCGTGGCCGGCAATAACGGCAAGAACACGAACTTCCCGGGATTCTACACCGGCGGCGGACCGCTCTACGACGACGGTGCCGCGGCGGCCCTCGCCCTGTGGTACGCGACCGGAGACACCACCTACCGCTACGACCTGTACAAGAACCCCGCCATAAACAACAACGAAAACAACTACCGTTTCAATCTTGAATATTTCAAGGGCGGATTCCTGGGCCATACGAGCGGGTTCACCCCCGGCGGCTGGGCATCCGACTACCAGAACATCCACTCGTACGTCCTGTTCGGATTCAAGAAGCTCATCCTCGAAAACGAAGCTTACGCCTACGACGTCTACGGGCTCACCCCGCTAGAAAGGGACTCCCTCGACATGCGCGTGATGGCCACCTTCAACAAGGTCATCAACGATGCCACGAACGACGGCGATTCGGTCGTCGTCCACAACCCGGGCACGACCGGCGATCCGCACGCCAGCGACACCTACCTGCACGCCATTTCTCCCTACAACCTCCTCTGGGTCAGCTTCGACTGGGGCGTCATCCGCTACAACCTGGGTACAGCCGTGGCCGTGTTCCTGATGTACGAACTCACCAAGGACGAACGCTACCTGAAGATTGCCCTCGACAACATGTACTACGCCCTGGGCGCCAACCCGTGGGATATCTCCCTGTTGATGGGCGCAGGCGACAAGAACCCGCAGCACCCGCACAACCGCGCCGCCAACCCCGACGGCTACAACGCCGGCGGAATGCCGTACCAGTACCGTTGCCCCAAGGGCGCTCTCATGGGTGGCCGCGAACCGACCAAGACCCTTATCGAAGACTGGAACAAGTACACCTCCACCGAAACCTGTATCGACTTCTCGGCCCAGTTCCTGTTCCCGGCACAGAGCCTCGCCGAAACCCTCCCCATCGATGCCGAAGGTCCGCTCTACAGCAACATTATCGGCACCCCCATCACGGAGACTTCTGCCGTCGTGAGCTGGGACGCCAACGAAGTGGCCCTGACCACGGTATTCTACAATACGACTCCCGACAAGTCCACCGCCAAGTCCGTAAAGCAGGACAAGGCCAGCAAGGGCGGCTCCGTCACCCTCGAAGGACTTGTAATGGGCCAGACCTACTACTTCTATCTCGAAGGCATGGACACGCAACGCAACATGTCGACCGACGACAACCACGGCCAGTGGTACACGTTCACGATGACCAACGTGAACACGACCATCAGCGGCGTGACGATTTGCCAGGTGGACCACAGGAGCGCGAAGATTTACTGGTGGAGCAGCGACCGCATGAACGGCATCGTGAACTACGGGAAATCTTCTGCACTGGGACAGACCCAGACAGCCGAAGGCGGAGCAGTGCTGTTCCACGAAGCGATCCTTACCGACTTGGCTCCGGGAACCACGTATTACTTCAGCGTTTCTTCGGGAGCCACTACCGACGACAACGGCGGAAGCTATTACAGCTTCACGACCGAAGCCCACGCCATCTACGCCGATCTCGACATATTCTTGAAGCCCAGTTCTTATGGCAGCGAAGCAAGTTGCAGCTCATGGGAAGATTGCAGTGCATTTATCTTGTCTATCGCAAACAACGACACCATGCCCTTTGAAGATTTTGAAATCCGCATGTACCTAAAGGACGCGAACCTGGCGGCCCTAGGGAACTCCCACCAGAACTTTGGGGGCGACGGACGAATGGGCAAGCCCATCCAAGTGAGCTTCGGCAGCGCACAGTCCGACGGCTTTGGCGGATATTATCTGCCAATCAACGTAAAGGGCGTTCTCGAAGTTTCCGGACAATTGATCATTCAAGTCATGATCCATGACTACAACCCCTCTGTAAAAACGGCAAAATACAGCGACCTCGTAGGTTCCTGGTCGCTCCGAGCACATACCGCAGAAGACGACCCCGAATACTTCGAGGGCATCGACTTGACTCAAGCTCCATACTTCAAAGGATCCGAAACCACCTTCCTTGAAATCAATTCAAAGGGAGAAAAGGTTGTCGCCTTTACGCGTGACCCCTATGTCGCCGTCTATTACCATGGCAAGCATATCTACGGCTACGGCCCCGACTACACGCCCGAAAGCGGACCGCAAGTCAGCCGCACCGTCTCGCTCGATTTCATAAGCCCGTTCGTCAGTCCGCACTACTCTGTCGAAAAAGTCGAAGCGCCCACATCTTACCAGGGTTCCAGCAAGGTGACGCCCTCCGGCCTTCTCGACGACTTCGAAATGAACGGCAATTCCGTTTTCAACCATACGCTGTACGATCCGCAGAACCGCAAGGACGCCTTCATATTCCAGTACGACTCCGTTCTTGCTTACGGCAACAACTACATGGAATGGGTCAGTTGGCACAACCACGGCGCCAACCTGAGCGGAAGCTACGATTGCGCCTGCGCCATCATGCGCACCAACGTGGAGATCGACACCATCACGATCCCGCCCGAAGAACGGTACCTGAAGTTTACTGTCGATCCGGTTACGGCATACACCGGCAAGAAGGCCGAAGTCCACGTGCAGCTTCTGGACAGCGCGTTCAACCCGATTACCGCGGAACGCATCACCATCCAGATCAGCTCCGAAAACGGGCTCGCCAAGTTCTACGCCACAAGCGACGCCACCGTATCTGGCGGCGACGGATTCAACGTCGACATCGTGAACGGCGAAGCCGTATTCTACGTAAGCGCCGACATGGCCATGGAAACGCAGATCTTTGCCGCCGGCCCGAACACGAGCAAGGTCCGCTACAACAACAACCCGGCAAAGCTCGTCATCCAGGATTTGCCGCCTTGGCCCATTATCGACTTCGCCAAGATGATTGACCAGGATTGCGACGGGAAACCCGACGCCATCAACATAACGCTTTCGAACGAATACATGGCCGATCAGCAGCAGTCGTTCAATTCCATCAAGTTCGTATACGGCAGCGACACGCTGACATCCACCACCGTGATTTCGCAGAACGGCAAGGAACTGGTTGTCGGCATCACGCCCCCGGACACGAACATCAACACGAGTCCTTCGGGCAGCATCACGCTTGTCAGCAACGTTGCCGGAGTCCAGCAGGCTTCTACGGATTTCTACCAGGACGGCATCGCTCCTTCGTTGCTTTCCATCTCGGTCCTGGAACGTCTCGATTCGGCGACATCCGACCGCGTCTACCTGCAGTTCAGCGAGCCCATCAAGGCTCCGGGACTGGACTGGCCCACAAGGCTCTTGCCCGCCGACCAGCCCATAGTCGTCAAGACGGCCAAGATCTATAACGACAGCCTGAACATCTGGGAATACGAAATCGATTTCGCTGCAGACGGAAGCTCCCTGATTACCGAAGGCATGAAGGTTCAGCTGCTTTCTACCAGCAACATCATGGACCTCGCCGGCAACGGGATTGGGGAATGCACACCGGCAGTTCTCCCCGTGCTCCTGAAGATCCGCCCGATTCCCATGGTCTACGCCAGCATTACCGACCCGAACGAAGACGGACTTGCCGACAACGTCAGCATCCAGTTCTCGCAGCCTGTAGACCAGAAGCACACCCCCGAAAAGATTTCCGTCATTTTCGGTAGCGCCGCACCGGAAACCCTCTGGGTCGACGGTTCTTCGCTGAGGTTTGACGATACGAAAAAGAACGGAACGCTCAGGCTGAATCCGGCATTCAAGCTCGGCAACACGAACGGCAACTACGACGGCGTCGTCAATGGCCGCAGCCTCGTGGGCGCGGGGCTTGTCATGCAGCACCTGGGAACGGGAGCTTCTTACGAAAGCAATTCTATCATTGCCGAAGACAAGGTCGGGCCGGTATTCGTATCCGCCTCTGTAGAAAACACCACCTTCAACACGTCGAACTATGTCCTGAGCGAACCCGTGTCCATAACGGATTCCTCCAGGATCATCTTCTTGCGCGAACGCGACAACCTCGCCGTAAGCAAGGCTAACGCCTACAGGTGGACCCTGAAGCCCTCGGCACTAAACGTCGTCGACACGGCGGCCGACTTTATCATGGACGGCGACCGCGTACGCCTCGCGCCCCTGGACCAGAGCGCGTTCATCGACCTGAGCGGCAACATGCCCGCCACGAACAACCCGTGGGTAACTGTCGGCGGCAGCGGCGATCCCAAGATTACGTTCAACGTCTACGTCCGCGACCATCTCTCCAGGGTCAATATCGACAGGGGAACAGCCACGCCGAACGATCCGACCATGGTGATGTACATCTTGAATCCGAACACGAACAAGCTGGACGCCATCGATTCCAAGACGGGCAAGGTTATCAAGCAGGGCATCGACACTACCCAGACTCCGCTCTCGGGCGCCGTATGGGTGTTCGACCTTACGGTCCCGCGCGGAAGCTCTACGAGCGAAGCCGCTGCCTGGAGCAAGCTCGAAATCAAGTACGACCTGCCCATCTACACCAACCTGGGCACGTTCGTCAACCGCCTTTCGGGAACTTACGAGGTGTTGCCCGACGATTACCTGTCTTCGACCGGCAAGGTCACGCTCTTTGTCGAATGGACCAACGTGACGAACGTCGGTGTCCGCGCCCAGAACGGCCGTGCCGTCGGAACCGGAGCCTACATCTTCAAGGCCGAGGTCAAGACGAAGTTCATCGCCAACACGGAAAAGGACGCCAGCACCCAGAGCCGTTTCAGCACCAGCGACTCCTACGACAAGACGAGGATATTCGGTATCAAGCGCCAGAAGAGCGCTCCCTAACCTAAATCATTCTAGAATGCACCCAGAAAACGCGAGCTTTTCGCGTTTTCTTTCTTTTTGTCCATTTTTTTTATAAGTTTCTTTGTAGATATGCAAGAAGCTCTCTTTTCAAGTTCGCCGACCGACCTTATCCTCTCGATTATCGGTCTTATACTTGCTTTGGCCTTCCCGCTCACGCTCGGGCAGAAGACCCGTGTCAAGCAGTTCCCGAAACCGCTTTACCAGCTTATCCTTATCCTCATTTTCTGGAACTTGATAAATATTGTCGGCAACGTCACGTTCGGTGCCACCAACAGCCCCTATGCGCATATCCTGTTCGGTCTGCAAGCCCTCACCTGGATCCAGACAGGCAACGCGGCCCGCCATATCGCACGCATCCGTTATGCTTCCAAGAGATCCCCCGTATCGGCCTTGAGGAACATCATCGGGTCAGCCGGCGTCATTGCCGCCACCGTCATGTTCTGCGTCGAACCCGAAACCATGAACCATACGTTCGGATTCCACGCCCTCGGCCTCGAACAGCATCCGGCTTTTGTCGTATACGGCCTGCTTTTCTTGCTGTTCGTCTTGCCCGACCTGCTCAAGGCATGCTACTCGCTGCTCAAATCCTGCCTGCAGACAAGCGACCAGAGCCTCCTGCAAATTTACGCCTACATGCTCGTCACGTTCCTCTTCTTTGTCCTGTTCTCCATTACGCTCGACTTTATCGTCCCGCTCGCTTGCAGGTTCCAGAACATGCGCGGGCCCGTACAATTCATGCAGTGGTACCAGTATACCTGCATTTTCCTCGCCATTCTTTGCGGGCAGTATTTCACTTCGGTTTCTTTCAAGAACAAGAGTTCCTGGTGGTTCCTGAACCAGTTTATCATCCACCTGGGCGACTGCATCATCTATTTCGATTCCAAGGGCAAGGTCCTCTACGCCAACCCGGCCTCGCGGCAGATTCTCCAGGCTAACGACGCCGAAATCGCGAACATGAATATCCAGCATATCTTGCCCGATATCGATATTCAGCACGAGGCCACCTACAACAACGTCAAGGTTCAGATCAAGAACGAGCTTCACACGTTCAACGTGGGCATATTCACCCTGAGGCAGTCCCTGACGACATCCATAAACGTATTGCTGCTCAGCGACCAGACGAACCTGCTGTTCTACCAGCAGAGAATCAAGACGCTCAACCGCCAGTTCACGGAATACAAGCAGGACCTGATTCGCTACCAGGAACGCCTGGACATTTCCGAAAAGAAATCCAAGGAAACCGAAAACATCAACGCCACCCTGATCAACGCGCTGCCCTTCCAATTCTGGTCCAAGAACGAGAACGGCGTCTACATGACGCAGAATCTGAAAGACATCACCATGCGCGGGAACCTGAACAAGACTACCGATGTTCCCAGCAAGATCAAGCCAGAGGAAAAGGCTGCCCGCAACGAAGGCCGCAGCAAGATTTTCACGACGTTCGAGGACACCGAACACAACGAAATTTCCGAAGAAGAGGCCAGCATCAACATCAAGAACGACAAGCAGGTCTTTGTCTACCAGAACCACTTTATTCCCATCATCGTCAACAGGCCTCCGTACAAGGTGATCGGCCTGAAAATTGACATGAGCGAAGAAAAGCGTCTCGAAAGAGAAAGGAACATGCTGCGCGAGCAGAAGATTATCCATTCGCGCCTAGAAGACCTGGGAACGGCCTGCGGCGCCTTTGCCCACGACTACAACAACCTGCTCGGCTCCCAGATCGGTTTCTGCCAGCTGGCCCAGGAACTGCTCAACACGGTCACGCCGAATATTACCGACAAGAAGATACAGCAGAACCTCACCAAGGCATCGAGCTTTGTAAGCGAAGCCACCACCGCGGCACAACGAGGCAAGCAGTCGCTGAACGTGTTGCTGGACACCGTCCGCGGCAAGACGGAAAGCAAGATTCCGAGTACCATATTCCCGCCCGCGACCATCGTCCGCGATGTTATAGACAAAGTAATCATCACCTTGCCGCCGAACATCCAGGTCGTCTCCAAGACCATGGACGAGACAATCGAAATCAAGGCGCAGGTGCCGTCGCTGGAACGCATCCTGAGCAACCTGGCGAACAACGCCATCTACGCGATGAAGGACAAGGGCGGCACACTGACGTTCGAGGTACAGCAGGAGACCCTCACCCACCAGCTCCTGACCCCCTACGCCCCACCGATTCCGAAGGGCGATTACGCAAAAATTTCCGTCTCGGACACCGGTACGGGAATCGACTCCGGGACGCTCGAGCGCATTTTTGCACCGTTTTTCACCACGAAAGCCCCTGGCGAAGGGCTCGGATTGGGGCTTTCAAGCGCCGTACGCCTGTTAAAAGAGGGAAATGCGTATTTCACCATACAAACTACTGTTGGCGAAGGCACGACATTTAATCTATATTGGAACATGTATAAAGAATCTATCAGCGAACACAAGGAGTGAGCATGTCCACGGTTCTTATCATTGATGACGACGAACAATTCAACCTGATGTTGAAGTCCGCCATGGAAATCAAAGGGTATGACGTAGAAACGGCTGTGAACGGCAAGGAAGCCAAGGCCCTTTATCAGAATAAGAAGTACGATGTGATTATCACCGACATCATCATGCCCGATGTCGACGGTTACGAAGTTATTTTGGACCTCCGCAGAATGGGAATGAGCGGCAGAACGATCGCCGTCAGCGGTGGCGGACGCACGGCCGCGGACGACTACCTGATTACGGCACAGCATTTCGATGTTGCCGCAACGTTCAACAAGCCTGTTGACCTCCAGGCGCTGCGAGCCAAGGTTGAGGAAATCATCCAGAACAATCCGTAACAGAGTTTCCTATGAAAATTCTGATCGCCGATTTGGATAAATCCTTTATCAGCGACATCCAGCGCTCCTGGTCCCTAGTCGACACGGAGCTTTTGGTCTGTAGCGACAGGGAATCCCTGATGTCCCTAGTCAAGAGCGATTCGATAGACCTCGCGTTTATCGAGGTTCCCTTCTTGACGCTAGAAAACATGGACATGGTGAGTTTCCTTAAAGAAAGGAATCCCGGCATCGAAATTTTCGTTCTCTGCGACAACAAGAACTGGCCCGGCGCGACAAGCGCCATCAACCGCGGGGCGAACAGCTTCTTGATGAAGCCGGTCTCCATAGACCAGCTCGAAAGCACCGCGCAGAAAATCCAGTCGCAGCAGCAGACCAAGAACACGCACCAGCTGATGGAATCGCAGGTGCTCGACAGCCTGCTCGGCGACACTCCTGAAATGAGGAAAATCCTCAAGAACGTCTACAAGATTGCCCCGACCACGAGTACCGTGCTCATCACGGGCGAATCCGGTTCGGGCAAGGAATTCCTCGCCAACGTCATCCACCGCTACAGCAAGCGTTCGGCCGAACCGTTTGTCGCGGTAAACTGCGGAGCCATTCCCGAGAACCTGGTAGAAAGCGAACTTTTCGGCGCGAAGAAAGGCTCCTTCACCGGCTCGACAGCCGACAAGAAGGGACTGTTCGAATCGGCAAACGGCGGTACGCTGTTCCTCGACGAAGTCGGCGAACTTTCGGCATCGACGCAGGTCAAGCTGTTGCGGTTCCTGCAGAATCATGAAATACGCCGCGTGGGTGAAACCGAGGCCCGTTACCTGGACGTACGCGTTATCGCCGCGACAAACCGCGACCTGCAGCAGGCAATGCACATGGGGACATTCCGCGAAGACCTCTACTACCGCCTGAACACGTTCCACCTGCACCTGCCGCCGCTCCGTGAGCGCAAGCCGGTCATCCCGACCCTTATCCGTTATTTTATTCTAAAGTACAAGGAAACTCACGGCAAGGAGATTCTGGACCTGGAACCGGCGGCACAGTACGCCCTGACCCGCTACCCGTACCCGGGCAATATCCGCGAACTGGAAAACATCGTGGAGCACGCCATCGTGCTTTCGGAAAACGGCATCATCCGCCTCGAAGACTTGCCCGAAGACGTGCAAGAAGAAGCACGCGAAAAGCAATTCGCCATTCCACACATGCCCCACGACGCGACAGCGCCCAAGGCTATCGAGACAGAGAGCACGGCAGCTCCCATCGCCCCGGCGTCCATCGTGGCAGCCAAGCCCGCAGCAGCGCAGGCCGAACCAGCCAGCGACGAGATCCTTTCTCTCGAAGAAATGGAACGCAGGCACATTCTGCATGCCCTGAGCGTATGCAAGGGCAACCAGACCGAAATTTGCGAGAAGCTGGGCATTAGCCGTTCTACCCTTTGGCGCAAGATAAAAGCCCTCAAAATCCAGATGGAAGGCGAAGAAAAGTAATGCGTATCAACAAGTTTATTTCACTCAGCGGTATCGCCAGCCGCCGTGCCGCCGATGCGCTTGTCGCAGAAGGCCGCGTACAAGTGAACGGCAAAACCGTCTCCGATCTCGGCCACCAGGTGGACGAAGATAAAGACGTCGTGACTGTCGACGGCAAGACCGCGAAGCTCCCGAAAAAGACCAAGGTCATCATGTTCCACAAGCCGGCCGGCTGCGTGTGCACCAAGGACGACCCGCAGGGCCGCCGCACCGTCTACGACTACCTGCCTCCCGGCTACCATACGTTCAAGTACGTTGGACGTCTGGACCTGCAGAGCCGCGGACTCCTACTGTTCACCGACGACGGCGAACTGCTGCACCGCCTAACGCACCCGAGCTACGAAATCCCGCGCAGCTACTACGTCTGGACAACGAAACCGCTCAGCGAAGCCGCAGCGCAGCGCCTGGTAGACGGCGTGGACATCCGCGACCCCGAAGATCCGGAAGCCCAGGAAGAAATCGCCTTCGCGACCGACGTGTACCTTGAAAACGGATTCGCCGAGCTCGTGCTCATCGAAGGCAAAAACCGCGAAATCCGCCGCATGATGCGCGCCATCGGCTACGAAATCCGCGACCTCAAGCGCGTGAGCTACTGCAAACTGCAGCTGGGAGACCTGCCCGCCGGAGAATTCCGCGAACTCACCGCCGACGAGATGAACAAATTGCGCCAAGCGGTACATCTTTAGACGAAAGACGATAGACGATAGACGAAAGATAGGTGTATGCATTTATCCATCATCCATCATCAATTATCCATTATCAATTATAAACCATGTCCAGGACTCTTTACATAGGTGACG
The DNA here is from genome assembly GCF_002395745.1 of Fibrobacter sp. UBA4309. Lineage (GTDB taxonomy): Bacteria > Fibrobacterota > Fibrobacteria > Fibrobacterales > Fibrobacteraceae > Fibrobacter. Next base: position 9,167 of record NZ_DGUN01000048.1, on the reverse strand, counting down.
TACACGGCTGTGCCGACGAACTCGAGCGCATTATAGACGCGTTCGGATTCGTGCGCGGCAGCGATACGCTATACCAGACCGGCGACATCATCAACAAGGGTCCGGATATGTGGCGCGCCATGCAGATCGTGAAGGAATGCGGTATTTTGACCGTACGCGGCAACCACGAAGAGCACCTCATCCGCATGATGGAAACTCCCGAGGACTGCTGGAACGAAAAGCAGAAGAAGCGTTTCAAGGCGCTCCCGCTGGAACAGTGGCAGTCCATCCGCGACACCGTAAAAGAGTGGCCGCTGTGGCGCGACACGCCGCACGCGCTCCTGGTGCACGCCGGACTCGAACCGGGCAAGGCAAGGCTCGAGGATATGAGTCCCGAAGTGCTGCTCTCCATCCGCAAGTGGAATGACGTTCCGTGGTACAAGCTGGTAAAATGGCCGAAGACCGTCGTATTCGGGCACTGGGCCAAGAAAGGTTTCGTGAACATTCCCGGATTCATCGGGCTCGACTCGGGCTGCGTCTACGGCAAGTGCCTTACCGCCTGGTGCCCTGAAGAAGACCGCTTTTACGAGATTCCCGCCGCACGCGAATACACGCCCGTCAAGGACAAGGCCAAAGAATCCGAGATGGCCCCCTGCAAGGTGCTGGGAGACAACTCCCCCGAAAGCGTTCCGCCAAAAACATTCGACGAAATCAAGTCCCGGATTCAAAGCGGCGACATCACCCCCGCGCACAATTCCGCCGAAGACGAAACCATCCGCAAGGCAAGCCCGTCCATCAGCGCCGAATGGGCAGGATATTAATTTTCTATCTTTCACACCATGACAATCGACGAACTTTACAAGCGCCTGAGCTCCATCCACCCCGGAGCCGTTCTCTGCACGTACACCAAGGAAAAGGTGGAGCAGATGCTCCCGCTGATCAACGAAATCAACGAGCGCAAAAAAGACCAGGACACGGTCATCCTCGCGCACAGCTACGTGGCACCCGAAATCGTCCTGGGCGTTGCCGACTACACCGGCGACAGCTTCAAGCTGAGCGAAGACGCCACCAAGGTCACGCAGAAAACCATCCTGTTCTCTGCGGTGCGCTTCATGGGCGAAACGGCCAAGATCCTGAATCCCGAAAAGGACGTATTGATTCCCGGACCGCTCACCGGCTGCAGCCTCGCCGACTCCATCACGGGCGAACAGGTGCGCAAGCTCCGCGAACAGCATCCGGACTACACGTTCGTCTGCTACATCAACACGACCGCCGCCGTCAAGGCTGCCTGCGACGTGTGCGTCACGAGCGGCAACGTGATGAAGATTGTCGAAAGCCTCCCGACGGACAAGATTTGCTTCGTCCCGGACAAGCTCATGGGCGAAAACATCAAGAGCGAGATGGAAAAGCGCGGCGTCAAGAAAGATTTCATCCTTCACGACGGATGCTGCTACGTCCACGAGACTTACGATTCCGACCTCATCAACTTCTTCAGGAGCCAGAACCCGGGACTCAAGGTGGTGAGCCACCCCGAATGCCATCCCGGCGTCGCCCTCCTGAGCGACTACGTCGGCAGCACCGGCCAGATGGTCAAATACATCGGCGAACAGCCGAAGGGCTCCAAGTTCCTGCTCCTCACGGAATGCGGACTCAACGCACGCATGCACTACGAGCATCCCGACATGGAATTCATCGGCAGCTGCAGCATGTGCAAGTACATGAAGTCCAACTCCCTCGAGAACATCCTCGAGACGCTGCGCCACCCCGAAAAGGCGGAACACGTCGATATCGACGAGCCGACCCGCGTTGCCGCCAAAAAGTGCATCGACGCGATGTTCCACTACGCGAACCTCTAGGCCGCAAGAACCATGACGAAGTTCCTGAAAAGCCTTCTCGCATTCGCGCTGTTCATGACCGCGGCACCTGCATTCGCCTATGACCACATCCAGTACGATGACAGCTACTGGCCGCGTTCCTACTACGTGAACGCCGCTTTCGGAACGTTCTTTACCTGGGGCGATGTCAACGAAAGGCCTATCTCCGTTACGGATTCCCTCGATAACAAGCACAAGGTCTACACACCCGACATGTTCTTCTTCCCGTCGCCCGAAATCTCGCTCGGTGCGAACATCCGCTGCTTTTCGCTTAATGCGAATTTCCAGTACTGGGAAACATCGCAGGAGCTTGTCGGCATTGACGAAACCGAAAACGCGACCATCTGGCGCGTCGGCTTTGAATTCATTTACAACTTGTTCTGGCCCGAAGATTTCCAGGTCGGCATTGGCATCGGCTACTCCTACACTAGCCTTACCGCCGAAAACTCCGCCTTTATCGGGGAAAAGGTACAGAATTCGCACCTGATGGGCTCCGGTGTCTCGCTGGTCACCAACGTCCATTACTACATTACAGATAATTTTGCAATTGTCCCGGCCGTCAAGTTCTACGAAAACTGGTTCAAGTTCGTAAACGCCAAGGCCACGGGCACTCTCGACCTGGATCCCTTCCTCTGGCAGACCTACGTTTACGCCTCGGTGGGACTTCAGTACCAGTTCTAGTATAGCCGAGTTCCCTTCAAAATTCTATCTTTGCGGGCCATGAAAGAGCTAGCAAAGTTTTCGTTTGCCCTTTTACTGGGCGCTACCGTTTTAGCCAACGCCTGGGATAGCGATGGTTGGGCTTCTACCTACGAATCGATGGCGGCATTTGAAAACCGCCCTGACGGAGACCCCGAGCTGTTCAACCGCCCGGGCTACGTAAAGCCTATCATCGACAACCTGGGTAACGTGCTGAACAGCAACTGGTTCGCTAGCGCGACGGTCGGCGGACCTCTCGGATTCGAAGTGGGCATTCCCATCTCGCTCATCTTCCTTGGCGACGACGACAAGACCTTCAACGAATTCGGCATGAGCTCCCCCACCATTTTCGGCGGGCATGCCGACATGACCCAGCCGCCCCAAGTCCTGGCCGAAGGCCCGCTGGTTTACGGCAACAAGACTCTCAGCAACTTGAGCGTCTTCACGTATCCGTATCTGCAGACGGCCCTAAGCTACTACCATGCACGTCTCGTGCTCCGCGGCATGTTCCTCCCGTCTATCAGCGAACTGCAAAAATTCAACCTGTTCGGCGTCGGCGCCCAGTACAGTTTCGGTCACCTGTTCCAGTACATGTTGCCTCCGGCGGCACAGCCTCTCGACGTGAGCGTCGTGCTGGGCTACAGCACTAGTGGCATCAGCTACCAGCCCGAAGATTACAGCGGTTCGCTCGACCTCGACATTTCTGCGTTCACGTTCGATATTGTCATCGGCTACAAGCCTGTCTACTTCTTCGAAGTCATGATGACTCTCGGCTACCAGTACGCGAACATGAAGGCATCAGGCCTACTGACCTGCCTCGAGAAAGAAATCGGCGGCGCCCCGTCGGCACACTACGGCGAAGTCATTACCCCGAACATCTCGGTCAACGGCAACAACGGCTTTAAATTCGGACTCGAGGTGGCGTTCTCGCTTGGATCTTCGTTCCATCCGGTCGTCGGCTTCGATTACGCCGGCAAGTCCAGCTTCACGACAAACATCCTGTACTTCAAGCAGCAATTCGGCGACGACAAGACTCCCGACGAAATCGCGAAGGAGAAGGGCTATGTCCGCGGCGCCAAGAAAGAAAAGGCCGAGGAACCGGATGCCGCGGGCGATTCCGGCGAATCTCCGGAATCCGGAGAAGCCGCTGCCGACGAAAGCGCCGCTTCAGAAGCTCCCTCCGACGACGCCGAAGAAGAAGACGACTACGAAGAATAGCGAGTTTTTTTAGATTATAATAGTCAAATAACTACAAAGAAGGCATAACATGATTACATTCCTTATCGGTGTTGCCATCCTTATCGGAGGCTACTTCACTTACGGAAAGTTTGTCGAACATGTCTTCGGCCCTGACGACCGCAAGACTCCGGCACTCGCCAACCCGGACGGCGTGGACCGCGTGCCCATGAAGCACTGGAAGAACATGCTCATCCAGCTTCTGAACATTGCGGGTATCGGGCCTGTCATCGGCGTGATTCTCGGCATCAAGTTCGGAGCCATCGTGTTCATCATCCTCCCGCTGGGTAACGTATTGGGCGGTGCGGTGCACGACTACTTCAGCGGCATGATCAGCATGCGCAACAACGGCTACAACGTGCCGGCACTTTCGCGCAAGTTCCTGGGCAAGGGCCCCTCGAAGGTGGTGATGGCGCTCATTTCCATCGCGCTCATCCTCGTGGGTGCTGTATTCACTAACACGCCGGCGCAGCTCATCAACACGCCCATCATCGCGGGCTCCGCAGTCTCCCCCACGCTCTTCTGGGTAGCGGTCGGCGTGATTTTCGCCTACTACTTCGCAAGCACATTCTTCCCCATCGACAAGATTATCGGCCGCATCTACCCGATTTTCGGCGGCTTGCTCATTCTCGCCTCCCTCGGAATCATGATCGGCATCGCTCCGCACCTGAACGTGCTTGACGAATTCAACCTGTGCGACATCGCTTCGAACTTCAACCAGCATCCGGCACACCAGCCCATTATCCCGATGCTCTTCGTGACGATTGCCTGCGGCATCATCAGCGGTTTCCATAGCACGCAGAGCCCGCTCGTGGCCCGCACCGAAGTGACCGAGAAGACTGGCCGCCAGACGTTCTACGGCATGATGATTATCGAAGGCCTCATCGGCATGATCTGGGCCGCGGGCGGCATGTTCATCTACCACATGCAACCCGAACTCATGGCGGCAGGCGGCGTGAAGGTATTGAGCGTACTCGTCTCCACCGTCATCCCGTTCGCCCCGATTTCCATCCTCGTGGTGGTGGGTGTCATCATCCTCGCGATTACGAGCGGCGACACGAGCCTGCGTAGCCTTCGCCTCACGATTTCGGAACTCTTCGGCATCGACCAGACCGACCCGAAGAAGCGCCTGCTCCTCACCGTGCCGATGTTCGCCATCTGCCTCGTGATTATCTTCTGGAGCAACCTGAACCCGCAGGGCTTCAATATCCTGTGGAACTACTTCAGCTGGAGCAACCAGCTCATGGCCGTGTGCAGCCTGTGCGTAGCAACAGTTTACCTCCGCAGCAAAAAGAAGAACTACGTGATTGCGCTTATCCCGTGCATGTTCATGGCGTTCATCTGCTTCGATTACATCCTGTGGGTGAGCCCCGAGAACCTGAAGGGCGCCCCGCTCGGATTCGGGCTTGACTACAAGACTGCCCTCGTGCTCGCTATCGAGAATGCGGCCATCCTCGGCGTCGTCCTCTGCCGCCGCGGCAAGACGCTCGCCTCCAGGAAGGAATTCGACCCGGATAAATGGGATCCTGAAATCGACAAGAAACACGACTACACACCGGACTAAGGAGAACAAGCCTACCGGATGCAGCTCGAAGGAACCATCAAGAGCGTCACCTTCCACAGCCCGGACAACGGATTCACCGTATTCCGGGTAAACGTGAAGGACGAAAAAGCCCCCGTTATCGTGACGGGGACTTTTCCCGATTTAAGGCCGGGCGAAAAGCTCAAGATGGACGGCGACTGGGGAATCCATCCCAAGTACGGCAGGCAGTTCAAATGCACGTCGTTCACCATCGCCGCGACGGGGAACGAGAACATCGCGGAATACCTGGCCTCCGGCCTGTTCAAGGGAATCGGCCCCAAGACTGCCGCAGCCATAGTGAAAGTTTTTGGCGAAGACACCGCCGACATCCTCGACAACCATCCGGACATTTTCCGCAAGGCAAAAATCAAGGGGTTTACCGCCAAGAAAGTCGAAACCTTCCTCGCCGCATGGCAGCTGAACCGCCACAGCAGGGAAACACTGCTGTTCCTCTACGAGCACGGCATCGCCGGCAGCATCGCCAAGAAGCTCTGGACGCAATACGGCACCGACACGATTGCCGCCATCCGCAACAACCCCTACATGCTCTGCGAAGAAGTCTGGGGAATCGGCTTTGCAAAGGCCGACGAGATTGCGATGAAGGTCGGATTCCCCAAGGAAAGCCCGATGAGGCTCCAGGCCGCGCTCCTGTATGTGCTCCAGGAATCCAGCTTTAACGAGGGCCACGTCTTTTTGCCCAGGAACCTGCTGCTCGAAAAGACAATCCGTCTGTTGCGGCTGATGCCCGATGACGACGACGGGATCAACGCCCTTCTGCAGGAATTCGAACGCCTGTGCAGCAAGGACCGTATCCGCCGCATAGACGACGACTGCTTTTACCCGTCGCTTTTCCGTGCGGAACAGAACATCGCCGACAGCATCCTTTACCGCCTGGCGGGCAACGCCCTCCCGACATCCGGATTCGAGCGGGACCTCGCCGAATGGGAACGCGAGCACAAGTTCGCCTTCGACCCCATCCAGCGCAAGGCCATCGAGATGGCACTTGCCTACCGCATATCCATCATCACGGGAGGCCCCGGCACCGGCAAGACGACCATTCTCAAGGGAATCCTCCACCTTGCGCAAAAGATGGACGAAAGCGTATTCCTCGCCGCCCCCACGGGCCGCGCGGCAAAGCGCATGGGCGACCTCTGCGGCATCCCCGCGCGCACCATCCACCGCATGCTCGAAATGGATCCCGTCACAAAAAAGTTCAACCACAACGCCGAAAACAAGCTCCACTGCGACGTGCTTATCGTCGACGAGTTCAGCATGGTCGACACCTGGCTTGCGGCTGCGCTTTTCGAGGCCATCCCCGCGCGTACGCGCATCGTCCTGGTCGGGGACGCCGACCAGTTGCCGAGCGTGGGTCCGGGCAACGTGCTGAACGACCTTATCCGCTGTCCCAAGATTCCCACGACGCGGCTGCAGCACATATTCAGGCAGGCGGGCGACAACGATATCGCCGACAGGGCCGCCAAAATCAACGGGGGTATCCTCCCGTCGCCTATCGAGGGAACGAACTTCCACTTTGTCCCCTTCGAGACTCCCGACGAGGCCAAACTGATTCTCCGCGACCTCCTGGACAAGGGCGTCCGCAACAAGATGGATATCGACCAGAAGGCGGAACTGCAGGTACTCACGCCCATGCGCAAGGGGCCTCTCGGCACGTTCGAGCTGAACCCGTTCCTGCAGAACATCCTGAACCCGGAAAAGACCCGCCACCGGCTCGGCGGCGCCATGTGGAGCGACGGCGACAAGGTCATGCAGATCAAGAACAACTACGACAAGAACGTCTTCAACGGCGATGTCGGGATTATCTTCAGGGTCCACAAGGACTCCGAGAAGATCACCGTCTTTTACGACGACAAGACCGTGGAATACGAAGGCGACGAACTGGAACAGCTGACCCTCGCCTACGCAAGCACCATCCACAAGAGCCAGGGAAGCGAGTACCCGGCCGTCATCGTGATACTCGACGCGAGCCATTACGTGATGCTCCAGAGGAACCTCATCTACACCGCCATCACGCGAGCAAAGGGCCATGTGTGGGTACTTTCGGCACCCGGCGCACTGGCCACGGCGGTCCGCACCAACCGCGGAATCAGGCGTTTTACCCGCCTTACCGAACGCCTATCCTAGAATTAAGGCAAAAAAGCGTATTTTAAAGCATATTTTTGCCACTTCCCCATAATTTTACGTACCCGGAGCACCCTTTTTTTCTTTTTTTGTGTATTTTTCTATGGGTTAATATCAGAGGTACAACAATGAACTTTAAAAAGATTCTACTCAGCTCAGCGATTGCTGTTTCCACTTTTGGTCTTGTAGCTTGCGGAGGCGACTCCAGCAGCAATGCAGATCCTACACCGACGTCGAGCGAATCCAAGCCGGGCGAAGTCATCAAGCTTCCCGAAGCTTCTTCCCTTAATCCGGTTGTTTTCGGCAGCATCGGCCTTACGCAGATGTCCGGTGCCGTCGCCGGCTCCCAGAAAATCGCCCTCAGCGGCCTTATCAAGCTCGATCCGGACTTCGAAAACACAGAAGTTCCGTACACCCCCTATGCGGAAACCCACATTGACAGCGTGAAGTTCGCCGTCGGCCACAACGTCAACGGACAGATTATCCAGGAAGCAGTCACCATCCCGGTCAGCGTGGCCTCCGATAGGATTTCCCTTTCCGGCAACTCCTTCGAGACTTCCGAGTTGAGCGCATGCGGCAGCTTCAGCCTGTACATCACCGTCTACAGCAGCACTACGGAAGAAGGCCTCCAGACCTCTACGTACGTCAGCGTTTTCGGTGACGAACCCGACGAAATGGCCGCCGGCTCGTTCATCCGCGCCGAAACGGAATGCCAGGCCGCCCCGATCGTAAGCTCTTCTTCCGAAGTCGTCCAGACCTGCACTCAGGCTGTCGCCCACGAAATCAAGCTTTCGAACAGCCTCGGTAGCGACCAGTACGCCGTCAACTTCGCCACGGGTACAGCCGACGCCCCGCACATCACCATCACCTTCAAGGATGGCGGTGCCTATGCGACTGCCGGCGCAGGAGTCACCCTCGTCGAAGACAACTACACGCAGGTCAACGGTTTGCTCCCGACCGGCCCGGTTTGCCTCGAATCCTTCCAGCCATCCAGCAACGCGATTGATGGCGAACTCGCGAACGGCACCTGGATCGACGCCGTGGATGCCACCGGTAAGGTCTATCCGTTCATGGTCGGCAAGACCATGATGGAAAGCGACTCCAAGGGCTATATCATCATCACCTACTTCCAGTAATCGGAAACGAAGGTCTTTTTGAATCCCTCCCCCTCGGGAGGGCTTTTTTTATGCCCCCTGTCATCCCCGCGAAGGCGGGGATCTCCTTTATTAATTTCTATCTTTGCGCCGTAAACATCAATACGGAGTAAACTATGCTCAAGAAGCTTTCCAATTTCCCCGGCATCAAGGGACCGGTCGTAACCATCGTGATGGACGGTTTTGGTATCACCGATAAGGTCGAAGGCAACGCCATCAAGGCCGCCCGCACCCCGACTCTCGACAACCTCTTCAAGATGTACCCGAACGTGCTCCTGAAGGCTCACGGACGCGCCGTGGGTATGCCGACCAACGAAGACATGGGTAACTCCGAAGTGGGCCACAATGCCATCGGTGCCGGCCAGGTGTACAACCAGGGTGCCGCCCTCGTGCAGGACGCAATCGTCTCCGGCGACATCTTCGGCCGCGACGCCTGGAAGGAAATTGCCGCGAACGTGCGTGACCACGGTTCCGTGCTTCACTTCATCGGCCTCTTCAGCGACG
>NZ_DGUN01000011.1:1665-14065 GCF_002395745.1 Fibrobacter sp. UBA4309 | reverse complement strand
TGAACACGTTCCTTTCGATGCGGATATCCGCCTCGATGGCTGCACGCACGCAGTAGCTCGCATTCTTGCTGTCGAAGAGGTTGTTCGCCACATGCACCTTGCCAAAGCGCACGCGCGGCATGCGTTCCACCACGCCGTCCGCCCACCACGTATGGTGAATCGTCACATTCAGGTGTCCGCGGTCGCTCGTCTTTGTCTTGCTGTTGCCAATCAGGTTGCTGAACTGGTGGCCGCTCGATGCCGAGGTATAGCTGAACTTGGTCCACGAAATCGTCACGTAGTCCGAGGCGTTGGTGATGTCCAGGTTGCCGTCGTGACCGTCGTAAACATCCACATGGTCGATCCACACGTTCTTCGACTCGTGATTCACCTGCAGGCAATCCTCGTCATCGTCGTCGTGCGCGCCGACGCCCTTGAATTTCAGGTTGCGGATAATGACATTAGTAGATCCGCTCAACTTCATGGCGCTACCTGTCGTAGGCTGGGCGATAATAGCTCCCTGATAGCCGTAAATGGTAACGTTGCTGCCCACTTCGATCGGTCCCATGTAGGTTCCGGGCTTCACATAGATAATCTTGTTGCCCGCCTTGGCATAAGCCTTAAGATCAGTCACGTTGTCCACCGTGACCTCGGACTTACCCTTGCCACCCGTGGTACCGCCATTCTGTGTTGCGAATCCCGTCATCGGGAAATCCGGCGAGGTGACTGCCATGGCGCAGCTAACGAGCGTCGCGCCGAAAATTAGAGTTTTCTTCATAATCAACATCCCTTCGAAACTTGATTGTTCTCAAATTTCTTCTCAAAATTTACTCTAATTTTCAGCAAAAGTCAACAAGTTTTAACTAAAATTCTTGTAAAAATTCAATATACACGACTTTTTCGCGTCAAAAATGTTCTCAAAAATTTAAAATAATTTGAGAACATCGGGACGAAACGAGCTTTTTATTCCCCGGCGACCTTCACGCAGTCAGCGGCGTTCTGGGCGGCTCGACGCGAGAGGTCGGCACATGCCCCGGCAAGAATCTTCACGAAAAAACGGTGTTCGTTGTCGAGCGAATCGGGAATGTGGGCAATTTCCCCATCGGCCGTATAACGCGCGAGGCTCACGGTATAATCCGAATGCGGCTTTTCGGCAGACCGCCCAAAATCGACAGAGATTGTCCGCACGTCGCGATCGCTATCGCGGTTCACGAAGAAGTCGGCAGAGACGCCCCTGTAAGGGCCGCGGGCGACCACCAGGCGCAATATCGCGGCATCGTAGCATTCCTTACCGGCAACACCGACTGGCTCAAAATTCACGACGTCGACATCTCCGTACTTGAACAAAGTAAAGAACAGGCTCAGGTCGTGAACGAGCAAGTCGAGCGAGACGTTCACGTCGCGGCACCGTTCGGAATACCTGTGTTCGCGCCTGAATTCCAGATGAACGTCGAACGGCCTTTCCTTTTTTTCACAGGCTCCACACAGCGCACGCAGTTCCGCAAAAAAATGCTTGCGGAAATTGAGGAAAATCGGGTTATAGCATTCCGACTGCGCGACAAACAGCGTCGTTGCGTTCTTTACGGACAAGTCCACCAGTTCCTGCGCATCTGCCCCGTTCAATGCGAGAGGTTTCTCGATAAACACGGGGATGCGATGTTCCAGGAAATACTTCGCGTAATCGTAATGCGTCGTCGCAGGCGACGCGATAACCGCGAAGTCGACATCAGAAAGCGCGACACCGTTCACGATGCGGTCAAATTCGCCGGCATTGTCCGCGACGGCAATAAAGTTCACCCCACAGGCTTCATAGCGCGCCTTGTGGCGAGCGCCCATGGTTCCGTTCCCGACGAGGATTGCCTTGCAATTCTTCACAGCGCACCCAGGGAAAGTTGCCCCAAGTCGATGCCGTGATTTGCCGGCGCGCCCTTCAGGCAATACGCATAGCGGTAACCGTCTTCTAAATCCAGTTCCCGGAACGTATATTCCGGTCTCGGGCCATCGTGCCAGAGCGAAATCCCGTCCGGCGAAAGCGCGAGCGAAAACTTGTCGGGCGTAAGCGAGAGTCCGCGTCCCGTGACCTTCATGTAGCATTCCTTGAGCGTCCACAGGCGATAAAAGGCGTCGTCCTGCGCACGGAGTTCCGCAAAAGAGCGTATCCACCGCGTCTCGTTTTCCATGAAGAACCGTTCGGCAAGTTTGGAACGGCCTTCACGTACATGTTCCACGTCGCAACCCGTCTCGAATTCAGAGACCACGCACATCACGCGTTCCTTTGAGTGCGAAAGATTGAAGTGCACCTCCGGCACATCGCGAAAGGCGGGCTTGCCGTTTTCGCCACACAAGACATTCTCGTCGGCACCGGGAATTCCGAAATCTTCGCATGCACGGCGAAGCAGGAGCCCTACACCTAGCGACTGCTTTTGTCCCTTCGGGAACTTGAAACGCAGAGCCTTTTCGCGGCGATACGCGGGAACCGTCCCGAGAAGGCGTTCAAAGAGCGCCGCATCGTCGAGAGCCGTGATGTCCGCAATATACACACGCGTGTTCATGCTGGGGAATATAGAAAAATGACGTGTTGCATAAAAAGCGACGATGTTTTATATTTAATGACGTATTAGGGATCCCCGCCTTCGCAGGGACGACATCATAAAAATAGCAGAGAACATGGATATCAAGAAGACAAACGCCGCGCGGATTCTCGACCGGCAAAAGATTGCATACGAACTGATTCCCTACAAGGTCGACGAAAATGACCTGGGCGCACAACACGTGGCCGACAGCCTGGGCGAAGACATCAACCAGGTTTTCAAGACTATCCTCGTACACGGAGACAAAATCGGATATCTCGTATGCGTCGTGCCCGGGAATCTCGAAGTGGATTTGAAAGGGGCCGCGAAGGTGAGCGGCAACAAGAAAATCGATACCGTCCCGCTCAAGGACCTGACCCCGCTCACCGGCTACATCCGTGGCGGTTGCAGCCCGCTCGGGCTCAAGAAGAACTTCCCGATTTTCATTCACGAGACTGCATTGCAGTTCCCGTTCATCTATGTAAGCGCAGGCGAACGCGGCTTACAGCTAAAAATCGCACCCGCCGACCTCGTCAAGGCGACGCGTGCGACCGTGGGCGTGATTGCAAGAGTCCCGCCCGAAGCCCCGCAGGATTAACTACTTATTTTACGGTGATGCTGCGGACCGTCCCGCCCTGCTTCACCAGGAAGATGCCGGAATGGAACCTGGCCTTGATTGCATAGGTCAAGTCCGTATCGTTTTCCGTCTCGAAGGAAGTGAGGAATTTGCCCTGAGCGTCAAACACGAGCGACATGCCGCGGCCAGTTGTCATAGGACGAGGTCCCTGGATAGCCGTGGTCGACGAACTGCTGACCTCAGGAGCAACAGAAGAACTCGACGGCGTATCGCTCTCGATATAGACCTTCGCATAGGGGAAGTCATACTCGCCCCTGGCATTCGGCCCTTTGGTGCTTCCGGCTTCGCCAAGAATCTTGGCCTCGTGCATCTTGCCCATCTTCAAGCCGAGTTCTTCCCACTTCTTGAAGTGAGCCGTAATGTCGATGGTACCGCAATCGCGCGGTGTTTTACGAACGCTGAAATACTGCTTGAAGTACTTGTTATCGCCATCGATGGAATAAGAGGTGCGGTCTCCTTCGTAAACCGTATACTGGGCACCATCGATTTCAAATGTACCATGCTTCTTTGCAGAAGAACCTTGCGCCACCCAGTCGCCCGGCATATACTGGCTACCGGTGTTATCCACAATGTACCATTCCACCAGGGGCTCGCGAGTCCAGCCATAAATACCGATATAGGAATAGTCAATTTCAGAAAGACCGCTCTTGACCAGTTTGAAATCCGCCTTCATGTGGCCAAGTTCGGCATGGGTCTTGTCGCTATTGAAAGAAAGCCCCGCGCGGCAAAGGTAGTCCTTGGCGCCGGTCATCTGGCAGTTGAAAGAACCATCGTCGTAGAACGTTGCGGAACCACCGTTGCCGCCTTCGTTCCAGAGTTCATATCCGATACCGTTGCTGAACGAACCCACATTGTTCGTGGAGACCTCCACCTTGGAACCGCTATGGGCGGCAGTGTTGCAGAAATCCTGCGCAAACGCATTTGCAGCCAGGGCGCACATGGCAACCAGGCCAAACTTGAGAATAGCTTTCATACAAACATCCTTTTTTCAAGAAATCTACTACAAAAACACGTTTTCGCAGGGAGCATCCACCGCGCCCGTTATTCCAAGTTGGAACATCCAGGGTCCTGACGCAGGAATTTAGGCTATATTTAGAGAATGCTCAAAAAGTTCGCAGCGTCCCTTGTAATCGTCACGGCAGCAAGTGCCGCCTTTTTTGCGTGCTCCTCCGATTCAAGCAGTTCCGCACCCGCCGAGGAACCGCCCGCAGCGTCTTCCTCCAGCATCGACATTTCGATTCCGTACTCCGATGATACAATATCCTCGTCCGCATCACGTCATTCCGGGCTTGACCCGGAATCTTCCAGCACACCGTCCTCATCAAGCAGCGTAGATGGCGGGTCCATGCCCGCCATGACGAGTTCGTCGAGTCACTCCGAGCCTGACCCAAAATCTTCTAGTTCTTCACGTCTTTCCGGGATCGACCCGGAATCTTCCAGCAGCGAAATGCCCGCAAGCAGTTCCACGATCTTGCCAGAAAGCAGTTCCGCAACCATTTCCTCATCAAGCGAATCGCCTTACCTCTGGAACGACGAATTCAACGCAATCGACACCGCAAAGTGGACGTTCGAAATCGGTACAGGAGCAAGCGGCTGGGGCAACAACGAGAAGCAATACTACACCGCACGTAGCGAGAACGCCTATATCAAGGACGGCATCCTCCACATCCGCGCAAACAAGGAAAGCTACGAGGGCGCAGGCTACACCTCCACCCGCATGATAACCAAGGGCAAGTTCAGTTTCACGTACGGCACGATCGAAGCCCGCATCGCGCTCCCCGTAGGCAAGGGAATCTGGCCCGCGTTCTGGATGCTCGGCGAAAACATCGATCAGGTTTCCTGGCCCGCCTGCGGCGAAATCGACATCATCGAGGCGGTGAATAAAGAGAATATCGTCTACGGAACCAACCACTGGCAAACTGGAGGCAACCAAGCCGATTACGGCAACAACACGAACGATTTCCATGGAGCAAAGAAGGAACTCGATATCACGCAGTTCCACACATACAAACTAACATGGGATAACAAGCTTATCGCCATGTACGTAGATGATTTCAAGTACCACGAAATTTCCATCGAGAACAACGCCGGCGGCACCGAAGCATTCCACAAGCCGTTTTTCCTGTTATTGAACGTCGCCGTTGGCGGGAACTGGCCAGGATTCGAAATAGACGATTCGCAGTTCCCGAACGAAATGCTCGTAGACTACATCCGGATTTTCAGCGACCTGCCGACTCCCTAGCCATCCGTTTTTTTTCTTCGGCACGCTATTTTTCTACATTCAAACCATGGCCGAAAAGACTTTATTACTGCTCGATTCCTATGCGCTTGCGTTCCGCATGTTTTATGCCTATTCGCAGAACCCGCTGAAAAACAGCCAGGGCGAAGAGGTCTCGATGATGCACGGATACTGGGGCGCTGTGCTACGCATTCTCGCCCAGCACAAGCCGACGCATTTCGCAATCGCTCGCGACGTAGCACACACGAAGACTTTCAGGCACGAACTTTACCCCGACTACAAGGCGAACCGTGGTCCCATGCCCGAAGAAATGGCAGCGCAGATGCCGCTCCTGGGCGAAAGCCTGGAAGCTAGCGGAATCCCTCTCCTCTCGGAACCGGGTTACGAGGCGGACGATGTAATGGCTAGCACAGCAACGGCGGCCATCGAAGCCGGTTTTGACCATGTTGTCATCTTGAGCAAAGACAAGGACATGTCGCAAATCGTGACCGACAAGATCCACCTTTTCCATTTAACAAAAGGTGCTGACGGAATCGATTTCGGTCCGGAACAGGTTCTCGAAAAATACGGTCTACCTCCCGAAAAAATTCGCGATTACCTCGCACTCATGGGCGACGCAAGCGATAACGTTCCCGGCGTACCCAAGGTGGGCCCGAAGACGGCCATTCAGTTGCTGAACGACTTCGGAGACATGGACAACCTCTACGCGAACCTGGACAAAGTCACCAAGAAAGGGCTGCACGACAATCTGGAAAACAACCGCGAAAAAGCCTTCCTCAGCCGCGAACTGGTGACGCTCCAGACCAAGCGCGCCTTCAACGGAAATCTCGACGCTCTTGAATATAACGGGCTTCACGTGGATACGCTCGCACAGATGTTCAGGGACCACGAAATCAACAGCCTGCTGCGCCTGCTTGAAAAGATTCCGAGCAAGACAGGCTTTGTCCACGAAAATGACAGTACCGATTCCGGGAATGGCGAGGGAGTGGAACATGCCGATTTCGGGACAGACACTCTCCCCACCTACATCTGCGTCGACAACGACAAGGTCTTCGAACAGATGAAGGCGGAATTCGCCGTTGCCGCCCAAATCGGCGTCGATACCGAAACCGACGGGCTCGACCCCATGCAATGCAACCTGGTAGGACTCTGCCTCGCCGCAACAGATAGCGACGGAACTGTCACGAAGGGCTACTATGTGCCGCTCGGACACACCGACGAAATCGGGTTCCCGCTCCCGCCCGCAAAGGGTGGCAACTTCGACTTCAACAAGGCCAAGGCCTGGTTCTGCGATTTTTTCGCAGACAAAACCCCGCTCAACGATTCCGGCGCCCCCCGTTCCTTCGTTTTCCACAACGCCAAATTCGACCTGCACGTACTCGCGCGGGCGTTCAAGATTTCACAGGCAGTCATCGACAATGCGAATATAGTCGACACGCTGATTGCCGCATGGATGCTTTCACCGGGACAATCGGGACTCGGGCTCGACAACCAGGTGATGCAACGTCTGCAGCACGAGATGATTCCGATAGAGAACTTGATCGGCCGCGGCAAGAACCAGATTACGTTCAACCGCGTTCCCGTTAAGGACGCGACCGAATATGGCGCCGAAGATGCGGTCTATACGCTGCGCCTGTGGACTCCGCTCCAACGCGAACTTGCCAAGCTCGATTACGAAAAGTATTTCTTTGAACAGGAAATGCCTCTCCTGAAGGTCCTCTACCAGATGGAATCCGTCGGTGTCGCCATCGACGTTCCCGCCCTCAAGAAACTCGAGCAGGAACTCGCCCACCGCATCGAAAATCTGGAAAAAGAAATTTGCGACATGGCAGGTTTCGAATTCAACATCGGCTCGCCAAAGCAACTGGGCGAAGTTCTGTTCGATACACTCGGCCTTCCTGAAATCAAGAAACGCAGCACCGACGCCGTCGTCCTCGAGGAACTCAGTTTCAAGGCCCCGCACCCTATCGTATTCTCCGTCATCGAATACCGCGAACTCAAGAAAATGCAGAGCACCTATATCTCGGTGCTTCCCACGCTGGTGAATCCCGAAACAAAGCGCATCCACACGAGTTTTATCCAATGGGGCACAGCTACAGGCCGCCTTTCTAGCCGCGATCCGAACCTGCAGAACATTCCCGTACGCAGTGATCTCGGCAAGAAAATCCGCGCCGCATTCGTCCCGCAAGGCAAGGATAACGTCATTCTCGCTGTAGACTACTCGCAAATCGAGCTCCGCATGCTTGCGCACCTGAGCGGAGACAAGGCGCTCATCGAAAGCTACAAGGAAGGCATCGACATCCACGCCCGCACAGCAGCAGCAATCAACCACGTGGACATTGGAGAAGTCACAAGCGACATGAGGCGCGACGCCAAGGTGGTGAACTTCGGCGTACTTTACGGCATGACCGCTTTCCGCCTAAGCCGCGACTTGAAAATCCCGATGTCGCAAGCGAAGGGATTCATTGACGGCTATTTTGAAATGTACCAGGGGGTACAACAGTATATCGAAGACATCAAGACTGCCGCACACCGCGACGGCTACGTAGAAACGCTTTCCGGTCGCCGCCGTTACATTGCCGGCATTGACAGTTCCGACCGTATGGAATCACAGATGGCCGAACGCATGGCGGTAAATACACCCGTACAAGGCTCCGCCGCCGACCTCATCAAGATTGCGATGATTCGCATCCAGAAAAAAATCAACGACGAGAACCTGCCGCTACGCATGATGCTGCAAGTGCACGATGAACTCGTATTCGAATGCCCCCGTGACCAGGTGGACGCCATGGCCGCGATGGTCAAGGCCGAAATGGAAGGTGCGATGCAACTGAAAGTCCCTCTCGTGGCAAGCGTCGGATTCGGCACAAACTGGCTCGAGGCCCATTAAGACATGGCACGCGCACGCAAGACAATTACACCTGACCCGTATGCGAAACCGATAGCGAAACCGCTACCGCCCGAGCAGAGTTTGCCGGGAAAGTTGAAACAGTTCCAGTCGCCGACGCGCGCAAACTTCGAACTCGTGAGCCCCTACGGTGCAGCAGGTGACCAGCCGAAAGCGATTGAAGAATTGACGACCGGATTCAAGAACGGCGAACAGTTCCAGACGCTCCTTGGCGTCACAGGTTCCGGCAAGACCTTCACGATGGCGAACGTCATCAAGAACGTGGGCAAGCCGACGCTGATCCTGACGCACAACAAGACGCTCGCGGCGCAGCTATATCAGGAATTCAAGGCGTTTTTCCCGCACAATGCGGTGGAATACTTCGTAAGCTACTACGACTACTTCCAGCCCGAAGCGTACATCCCGCACACGGACACGTTCATCGAGAAAGACGCGAGCATCAACGACGAGATTGACAAATTGCGCCTGCGTGCGACCGCGAACTTGCTCACCCGCCGCGACGTAATCATTGTCGCCTCCGTTAGCTGCATCTACGGTTTGGGCAGTCCGAGTGAATATTTTGATTTGATGGTTCGCATCAAGAAGGGTGACGTTTACGACCGCGACAAGATTCTGCACGACCTGGTGCGCATCCAGTATACGCGAAACGATTTCAGCCTGGAACGCGGTTCTTTCCGTGTGCACGGCGACGTGATCGAGATTCACCCGAGCTATGACGAAGAAGGACTCCGCATCGAACTTTTCGGCGATGAAGTAGACCGTCTCGTAAGATTCAACATGGTCACGGGCGAAGTCTCGCAGGAACTCGACGAGATGACAATCGCTCCGGCGAAGCACTTCGTGACAAAGGAAGAAGGCCGTGCAGGAATCTTGCAGCGCATGCAAGTGGAACTGACCGAGCGCCTCGCCGAACTCGACAAGGAAGGCAAGGTTCTGGAATCGGCCCGTCTCAGCAGCCGCACCCGCTACGACATGGAAATGATCCGCGAGACCGGCATGTGCAGCGGCATCGAGAACTACTCGCGCATTATCGAGAACCGCGCCCCGGGTACGCGTCCGTTCACGCTTATCGACTACTTCGGCGACGACTGGCTCCTGATGGTGGACGAATCCCACGTGAGCATTCCGCAGGTGGGCGGCATGGCCGAAGGCGACAAAAGCCGCAAGACAACACTCGTGCAGTACGGGTTCCGCCTCCCCTGTGCGCTGGACAACCGCCCGATGAACTTCGCCGAGTTCGAATTCATGTACCCCAAGCAAGTGCTCTTCGTGAGCGCCACCCCCGGCGACTACGAACTCACCAAGACGGGCGGCGTGGTGACCGAACAAATTAACAGGCCAACCGGACTTCTGGACCCGAAAATCGAGATGTTTCCCATCAAGGGCCAGATGGACGTCCTGCTCTACCGCATCGAAGAAGTCGTCAAGAACGGCGACCGCGTGCTGGTCACGACGCTTACCAAGAAGATGGCACAGGACCTCACCGATTTCTTTGTAGAAGCGGGTATCCGCGCGCGCTACCTGCACAGCGACATCAAGACTTTGGAGCGCCACGAACTCATCCGCGGACTCCGCACTGGTGAATTCGACGTACTTGTGGGCATCAACCTGCTGCGCGAAGGCCTCGACCTGCCCGAAGTGAGCATGGTCGCGATTCTCGACGCCGACAAGGAAGGATTCCTGCGCAACTACAGGAGCCTCATCCAGACGATGGGACGCGCAAGCCGCAACGTGAACGGCACCGTATTGCTCTTCGCCGACAACATGACCGACAGCCTGGAAAAAGCCATTACCGAAACCGCCCGCCGCCGCAGCGTGCAGGAAGAATTCAACAAGGAACACGGCATCACGCCGAAGTCCGTGACCCGCAAGATCGAAGAAGACCTGAGAATCAACGACCCGCTGGGCGACATTGGCGACGATTCTATCGACGACGACTACGAAGATGACAGCAACGGAATTCGCCCGATGGAACCGCTGCAGCCCAGTTCTAGACGAAAGACGAAAGACGAAAGACGAAAGAATGGTTCTAATTACTCCAAGCGTGCGGAGAACGCCAAGCTGAGCGCGGCCGTCGGTGCCACCGCACAACTCGAAGACCTCGAGCGCCAGATGAAAGAAGCGGCAGCGCGCCTCGATTTCGAAGAAGCCGCCCGTCTCCGCGACATTATTCGCGGCATGAAATAACACCCATTCTTGCAATCAAGGTGAAGTCCGCATTTTAATATTTATTTTTAAAGCATGAACATTCTCAAGAAGTCCTTAATCGCAATCGCCCTTTGTGGGGCTGCTTTGTGCAGCTTTGCCGCCGATGTCAAACCCTATGTGGATGCCGATGCGCTTCCGGACGCGCTGAACTATTACCCTGCGCCCCCCGATACCATGTCGCCGCAGTTCATGTACGACATATCGCAGTACATGTGGGGCAAAAAGATGCGGCAGGATTCCGCACGCGCGGCCCTTGCGGTGGCTCAGGCGGCAGAAACCGTCGAAGAGATGGCCGCAATGTTCAGTGAACCTTTCGGGATGGAAATATCGGCAAAGAAGACGCCTGCCATCATGAACCTGCTTGAACGCGGAGTCCTGACACTTAGAAAAGTGGGGAGCAAGGCCAAAAGGCACTACATGAGGCGTCGCCCTTATGACCGCTTTAACGAGCCGACGCTTGTCCCTGCCGAAGAAGAACGCCTGAGAACGAATGGCTCCTATCCGTCGGGACATACAGCCCGTGCGTGGGCCATGGCCCTGTTGCTGGTCGAGGTGAACCCGGCAGCCCAGGATGCCCTGCTGAAATACGCCTACGAATGGGGACAGAGCCGCGTAATCGCAGGCTTCCACTGGCAAAGCGACGTAGATGCATCCAAGGTTCTTGTCTCGGGCGCCTATCCGAGCCTACATACAAATGAAACCTTCATGGCCGACATGCGCAAGGCCCAGGCCGAATTCAAGAAGCTGAAGGCCGCCGAAAGCAAAGGCTCTGCACCGAAACCCGCCGCAGGGAAACCCGCTACACCGAAGGCCGGAAAGAAGTAACCCGCTGCAGTTCCAGTAAGAATTGAAAAAAAACGCAGGCTCGGGTTGAGTCTGCGTTTTAAGTTTTTGAGATCCTTCGACTTCGTGCCTTACGGCACTTCGCTCAGGATGACACGCGGGCGTGGTTACCGCACAACCTTACGGTCTTCTTCCGTCATCTTGAGGAAGTCGGCAACCTTCATGCTGCCTTTATCCCCATCCTTACGCTTACGCACGGACACGACGCCATCAGCAACTTCTTTCTCGCCGACGATGAGGAGGTACGGCACCTTCTGGAGTTCGCACTGGCGGATCTTGTAGCCGAGCTTTTCGTTGGATTCGTCGACTTCCACGCGGACGCCGGCGTTCACGAGTTCCTTTTCGACCTGCTTCGCATAGTCAACGAACTTCTCGGAAATCGGGAGCACGCGGGCCTGAACCGGAGCGAGCCACAGCGGGAAATCGCCCATAAATTCTTCGATAAGGATGCCGAGGAAGCGTTCGATGGAACCCACGGCGGCGCGGTGAAGCATCACCGGAATGTGCTTCTGGTTGTCCTTGCCGACGTACTCGGCACCCAGACGCTGCGGCAAGTTGAAGTCCACCTGGATGGTACCGCACTGCCAGTCACGACCGAGGCTGTCCTTCAGCGTGAATTCGAGCTTCGGGCCATAGAAGGCACCTTCACCCGGGTTCAAAACGTAGTCGAGGCCAGCGAGCTTCGTAGCTTCGGCGAGGGCGGCTTCAGCCTTGTCCCAGATTTCGTCGGAACCCACGCGCTTTTCGGGGCGGGTGGAGAACTTCACCACGATATCGTCGAAACCGAAGTCGTGGTAGATTTCCTTGACGAGGGCGCAGAAGTCGGCCACTTCGCTTGCAATCTGGTCTTCGGTACAGAAGATGTGGGCGTCGTCCTGCACAAAGCCGCGCACACGCATCAGGCCGTGCATCGTACCGGCAGGTTCGTAACGGTGGCACTTACCGAATTCGGCAAGGCGCATCGGAAGGTCGCGCCAGCTGCGGAGACCCGTGTTGAAAATCTGGATGTGGCAGGG
>NZ_DGUN01000011.1:0-1473 GCF_002395745.1 Fibrobacter sp. UBA4309 | reverse complement strand
CCGCGGATGTAGTCCTTCAGGGCGTTCACCATCTTGGTGCCCTTCGGGTGCCAGAACACCATGCCCGGAGAATGGTCTTCGATGTGGTAGAGGTCCATTTCCTTGCCGATCTTGCGGTGGTCGCGCTTTTCGGCTTCTTCCAGGAACTTCAGGTAAGTTTCGAGACCTTCCTTGTCGGCAAAGCAGGTGCCGTACACGCGGGTCAGCTGGTCGCTGTTCTGGTCGCCATGCCAGTAAGCACCGGACATGGAGAGCACCTTGAAATTCTTGAGCTTGCCGGTAGAAGGCACGTGGGGGCCGGCGCAGAGGTCTTCAAAGTTCTTGCCCGGTTCGCCAGTCACGTAGAAGCTGAGCGTACCGTCGCTACCCTCGCGGGCGAGAGCGCGTTCAGCGTTGTCCGTCTTGTACTTGTCGCCCTCGGTGCGCTTCAGGCCATCGGCGGCGCTGACTTCGCAACGCACGAACGGACGGTCTTCCTTGATAATTTCCTTCATGCGCTTTTCGATGCGCTCGAAATCCGACTGCTGGATCGGGGTCGGTGTCATCAAATCGTAGTAGAAACCCTTTTCGATAGCCGGACCGTAGGCGAGCTTGGTGCCCGGGAACAGGTCGCAGATAGCTTCGGCGAGCACGTGACTGCAGCTGTGACGCAGGAGCATCAGAGCATCCGGGTCGTCGTTGCTCGGCGTGATAATCTTGATGGTGCCGCTCTCGGTGAGCGGGCGCGTGAGGTCGAGGACCTTATCGCCGAGTTTGACGCCAAGCGCCTTGCGTGCAAGACCTTCGGAAATGCCCTTCGCAATTTCGAGGCCGGTGGTGCCCGATGCTACGGAACGTACGGAGCCATCGGGGAAGGTGAGTTCGATTTGAGACATAAATAATCCTTTTTGTGGGCGGTTCTCGCCCGGTTCCCCAGAAATACGACATCTGGCGGTGCGCGCAAATGTAGCATTTGGCTTGCGTTTCGGCAAATAATACTGTCCCGATTGTCACCCTGGAGTACAGCGTTAGGGGCTAAACGTGTCATTCTGAGCGGAGCCCCGTAGGGCGAAGTCGAAGAATCTAGTCCTGATTATACAAAGGGGGAGAGCCCTCCCCTCGCTCCAGTCCCATGTCGTCCCCGCGCAGGCGGGGATCTCCCTGTGTCTTCCGCTACCCTTTCGCCTAGGGGCCTAGCCCCTAAGACCCCATAAAATTGTATCTTGTGATAGAGGCCTGTAATTATGAGATTCCTTCTTTTGGCAGTTGCATTTTTGCTTCTTTCGACAAACTGTTTTGCGAAAGACTGGAATATTGAAGACATTATTCGCTGCGGTTCCATGACCATAGACAGCAACGGCGTTGCACGGGATAAGCGAAATGTCACAGATTCTTTATGCAGTGAATACTATCGTGAACAGAAAACTGTCCAAGTTAAGAGAGACACTCTCAATCGGTATTTAGTAAAGCACAGTACGTTTGATAAGAAAAATA
>NZ_DGUN01000029.1 GCF_002395745.1 Fibrobacter sp. UBA4309 | reverse complement strand
CGACCATGTACGACATGAGCCGCGTAACCGCGAACGGCTACTTCGATTCCGCAAACAACGCCGACGCCCGTAACGAAGCCCGCAAGGCTCTGATGGCCCAGCGCACCAAGGACTTCAAGAACGGCACGTACGACCTGGCCGGCGGCGTGGTGGACCCGCTCCCGGACGACGCTCCTTACTTTGTCAAGGATTACTACGCCTACTACAAGACCCCGCGCGGCTACCACAAGCGTTCCCTTAACAGCAACAAGGGCTGGGCCGCCTCCGCAGGCACCTCGCTCATGAACACCAAGCTCCTCGCGTACGCCGACGAAATCCGTAACCCCGTGCTCATCATCCACGGCGAAAAGGCCCACAGCCGCTACTTCGGCGAAGGCGCATTCGAAAAGATGACCGGCAAGAAGGCGGACGTTCCCGCAAAACTCGACGCCACCAAGAACTGGAGCAAGACCGTCGGCAACAAGGAACTCCTCGTCATCCCCGGAGCCTCCCACGTGGACCTCTACGACAACCTGGAAAAAATCCCCTTCGAAAAGCTGAACGAATTCTTCAAGACGAACCTGAAGTAAGCAAAAGACACAAAACCGCGACGATTATCGCAGCTGTCCAAGGTCACAAATGTGACCTTGGTTGCTTTTTGTTGAATTTAAGCCAAACGCCTGGTACACAACCTTGTGGACCACAACTTTGTGTACTTTTTGGTGCACAACATTGTGTACCGATGAAAAATAATGTATATTATAGGCGGAGGCTCCTATGAACGACGCTTTTATATATGGTTATGCGGTTGAGGGCGAAAACTTTACGGATCGCGAAGCTGAGACCAAAAGGCTCAAGGCGAATTTTGAGCACGGGGTAAACACCTTGCTTATCTCTAATCGCCGTATCGGCAAGACATCTCTGGTTCGCCACGTCGGTCGCTTGGTGAATCCGAAAAAGGCCTCAGTCGTCTATTTGGACATTTTTGATTGCCGCAGCGAATACGATTTCTACAATAAACTTGCGACTGCAGTCTTGCAGCAGACTTCGTCAAAGATTGATTCTATCCTGCAAAATGCGAAGAATTTTTTGAGCCGGGTTTCGCCTAAAATCAGCATGGGGCCGGATCCGACGTCTGATTTTTCGCTTTCGCTGAGTATCACTCCGAAGGAATACGCTCCCGAGCAAATTTTGGAATTGGCCGAAAATATTGCGAAAAAGCAAAAGAAACGCATCGTTGTTTGCATTGACGAGTTTCAGCAGATAGGCGAGTTTCCGGATTCGCTCTCTGTCCAGAAACGGCTTCGCGGTGCATGGCAGTTGCAGCAGAACGTTTCGTATTGTCTGTTTGGCAGCAAAAAGCACCTGCTCACAAACATCTTCCAGAATAAGAGCATGCCATTCTATCAGTTTGGCGACGCGATTTACCTGGGTGTCATTTCTACCGAAAATTGGGTTCCCTTTATCTGCGATAAGTTCAAGAAGCATGGACTTCGTATCGACAAGGAACAGGCTTCAAGAATTTGTGGCGAGGTGGAAAATTATTCTTCTTACGTGCAACAGCTTGCCTGGCTGGTAATGCTGCACACGGAACGCGAAGTTACTTCTGAAATAATTGATACCGCCATGAATGAACTCATCGCTCAAAATGCGGCGCTCTTTATGCAGCAGACGGAGGGGCTTTCCAGTTACCAGATGAACATGCTCCGGGCGATTGCCGCGGGAATTCATAACGGTTTCCTGTCGCAGGAGGTGCTGGAGACCTATCGCCTCGGGACTAAATCGAATATTCCCCGAATAAAGAAGGCCCTGATAGACCGAGATATAGTAGAACAGCGTGAAACGGGCCTCTATATCAGCGACCCCATATTCAACAAGTGGTTCAGGAGATTTTAAGAAATGAACATCAGTCCAGGATATTCATTTTTGCACGACACCGGAACTAGAAAAAGACGAGGTTTGCGAAGAACAATTGCGCAAGGCCGAGTACATCGAAATCCTTAAAAAGCGAATTCCTAAAATATTCGAGAACTTTGTCAAGTATTCCGGAGACTTTGAATTTTCGCTGTTCTTGGACCTTATGTTTGGTAAATACGCGGATGTACCTCCCTTTAAGGAAATGTTCCCGGAAGGTTATTCAGCAAGATTCAATTTCCCGAACATTGACGAACGCGTGTTCAAGTTCGTGGAACAGAATTTGTCTATTGGGTTTATGTTCCTTTTCGGAACGGATGAAGACAACTTGACATTGGTTGTTCCTGAGGAATTTATTGAAATTGTGGATGGAACAAAACGGTCTATGGCAGGGTTCCATGACTATTGCAAGGTTTACGCCAACCTTTATGGCGTATGCAATCCCGAGACGGTCATCAGCAAGTGGAACATGGACCATGTCGACCGCACCCTGACCAAGAAACAAGGAGTTGCGGCAATCAACGAGTGCGGTTTGTTTACCCGTTATTTTACGAGCTATGGCGTGTGCCTTTGCGCCTGGAGTGTCGAAACATCTGTAGTGATTGAGCACATTATTGAAGAGCGCAAAATCCATAGCCCCTATAGGCCGACCAATGAGGAATTTAACGAGTGGCTTGACTATACGGACGATATCAATGAAAATCTTGCGGAATTCAAGACCATCCGCGATCACTTTAAAAAGTATTCGGATAAACCCGCCTTTGCTGATTTTGATGCGCACTGCCTCCTGGATGATTTGCGCATGGCTATGGAACACCCTGCTGCAATTGTTGAAAGGTATCGTCGGCAACTCGGCTTTACCCGTATCGATATGGACAAGATTACGCCCATTATCAGTGCCATTATGGAATTGAACAACAAGGCTAGACTTTGGGTTACTTACGGAAATGTTCCAGATGAATTGTCTTCGTCTCAAGAAAGTGGCTTTGGAATGAAGCAGAATATCGCCGTTGTTCGCTCGACGCCGAAAGTGGGGCGCAATGATCCTTGCCCTTGTGGTAGCGGCCTCAAGTACAAGAAGTGCTGCGGCAAAATGGTGAATTAGGGTTTGTTGAAACTTATTTTACTGGGATTTGGCTTGTTGGCGGCTGTTTTTGTGCTGAAATGACATTATTTCTCACGCCAGCGTGTAGCTTTTATCCAGCAATTTTTTGATTTCGGTTAACGACACCGTCCCGTCAAGGACGACCGTTACCCAGCTTTTCTTGTTCATGTGGTATGCGGGGAGGTAGCCAGGCTTTTTCAGGAGTTCCGGCAATTCCTTCGGGACTATCTTGAAGTTCGCCACTTCGATAATCTCGTCGCCCTTGAGGCCTACTTTTGACTTTTCGACAGTCCCCAACAGGCAATACCATTTCTTGTTTTCGTGCTTGCGGATGGCGGCGAATTGCGGAAACCGTTCCCACAGATATTCGGGCTTGTCTCCGTATTTTTGCTCCGCGTAGCCAATCAGGTCGTTCGCTGATTTCTTTTTAAAAATCTGTGTCTCGAAACATTCGCTAATGAATTTATCCGTAATAGCGGAAACTTCTTTGCGGATGCGGCCCACGAGGGCCCCTTGCACGGAAAGCACCGAAAAAAGCAGGTATTCTTCGCCGGAATCGTTGTCGATTACCTTGACCGAAACTTTCTTGCCCCGTCCCACTCTGATTTCAAGACGGAATTGCCCGCCAAGTATTTCGCGGACGAGCGCATAGTTTGGCCCTTCCTTCGTGAACCCGAACGGAATGAGCTTTTTTACAAGGAGTTTCTTGCCGTTGAATTGTTCTTCGATGCCTGTCACGTAAGCAAAAAATAGATAAAATCCTTGCCAACGGAAAAATTTTTTCCTAAATTCGCTTGCGAAATCAACGTGTAGCGGTCCCGCATAAGTCCAGTTGTAAGGCTTTGCGGG
This sequence comes from Fibrobacter sp. UBA4309, assembly GCF_002395745.1. Classification (GTDB taxonomy): domain Bacteria; phylum Fibrobacterota; class Fibrobacteria; order Fibrobacterales; family Fibrobacteraceae; genus Fibrobacter. The sequence continues at coordinate 2,974 of NZ_DGUN01000029.1, read as the reverse complement.
CTTTTTTTATGGCGATTCCGTGCGGTTTCGCCAAGAGGAATTTATGAGCGGAAAACAGAAATTCACTTTCCTTATGCTGTTGCTTGGACTGCTTTCGGCATTTGGCCCCTTCGTGACAGACCTTTACCTGCCTGCCCTCCCGAGCCTTGCCGATTATTTTGCGGCAAGCCCCTCGATGGCACAGCTTAGCCTCACCATGAGCATGCTCGGACTTTCGGTGGGGCAACTCTTTGTAGGCCCGCTGAGCGACAAGTACGGCCGCAAAAAGTTGTTGCTAGTTTGTCTGTTGCTTTTTGTTTGCGGGACTGTCGCTTGCATTGTCGCGCCGAACATCGTAACCTTCAACGTATTCCGCCTGTTGCAGGGCATGGCGGCATCCGGCGGAATCGTGATTGCCCGTTCCATTTCGGCGGATTCCTACCGTGGTCCCGTCCTCACGAAGTTCCTTGCCATGGTGAGCGCTGTGAACGGAGTCGCTCCGATTATAGCCCCGGTGCTAGGCGGATTCTTGCTGAATTTCATGAGCTGGAAGGGGACTTTCGCGGTGTTGCTCCTGTATGGTGCTCTGTTGCTCTTTATGTCAGGGAAATTCCAGGAATCGCTCCCNNGGGACTTTCGCGGTGTTGCTCCTGTATGGAGCGCTGTTGCTGTTTATGTCAGGGAAATTCCAGGAATCGCTCCCGGCAAAACGTCGCAGCAAAAAATCCGTCTTTGCGAGCTTTAGCTTGTATGCAAAAGTATTCAAGAACCGCGCTTACGTATCGTATTTCTTGGTATGCACATTTCCAATGGTTATCTTGTTCGGGTATATCGCCTCTTCGCCGTTCATTTACCAAAAAATCTACGGCCTTTCGCCTGTGGGTTTCAGCCTCTGCTTTGCGTTGAACGCGTTGTTCACGGCGTTCGGTTGTGCGCTTTCGGGCAGGGTCGGCAACGAATACAATACCTTGAAAATCGCTGGCGTGGGAATGCTCGTTTTCGCGATTGCCGTTGCTGCCGCCCTCATGACGCACGCTTTACTCCCGATTCTGCAAGTCGCCTTCATGGGGCTTACGTTCATGTTCGGCATGAGTCAGCCCCCTGCAAACGCATTGGCTTTGAACGCCGAACGCGCAAATGCAGGCACCGCAGCCGCGGCCATCGGGGCATCGGGCTTTTTGATGGGCGGAATCGTCTCCCCGCTGGTGGGCATGGGCGACATCGCCACAAGTGCATCAATCGTGCTTCTCGTGGGCGCCGTTTTGACGCTTGTTTCGGTTCTCGCCATCGGTTCACTATGCGCAAAAGGCATAGTGAGTCATAGCAAATAAGTATTTTGAATCGCTCGCACAATTATTTATATTGTGTATATGCGAAACTTTGTACTTATAGCGTTGTTCTTTCTCGTGGCCTGCAGCGATGCCGCAAGCCATTCGTCACAGCCTGAAACCCAGACGCCGAAATCGTCCGCAAGTTCAACATCTAAAGTGGGGGAGGCTCCCGTGAAACTCAAAATCCATGTGAACGACACCGCCTTCACGGCAACGTTCGAAGAAAATTCCTCCGCCAAGGCCTTCGCCGAATTCCTTGCGCAGGGCGACCTCACGCTTGACATGCACGACTACGGCAGTTTCGAGAAGGTGGCCGACTTGCCGCGCAGTTTTCCGCGTAACGACAAGCAAATCGACACCGACGCGGGCGACATCATCCTTTACCAGGGCAACTCCATCACCATCTACTACGACAAGAACTCCTGGAACTTCACGCGCCTCGCCCGTATCGACAACGTGAACAAGAAACGCCTCCAGCAGATCCTTGGCAAAGGGAACGTGAAGGCGACATTCTCGGTAGAATAAACGTCCGAAAACTCTAACTAACCCTCGATTTTTGTGTAATTAAATTTTTTACACGAAATTTTTAGTTGTTCTATTGACGTTACAACGATAATTGGGTATATTTTGTGTTGTAACAATTAAAGAACAACTGCTTAAAATCAAATAAAAAAGGGCATGGCCCAAGGAGACTCAAAATGGAAAAGAACGACTTCAAGACCGTAAATCTTGGCAAGGGCGTCGTGGAAGTCTACGATTTCGGCGCGGTCAAGCTGCATGCCTACAAGACAAACGACCTGATAACCGACGAATGTTTCTTGCTGGAAAAGGGCGGCAAGATGTTCATGGTCGAAGCCCCCTGTTTCTTCGACAACATCAAGGAACTGGAAGCTTACATCAAGGGCCTTTCGGTAGAATTCGTGGGAACGGTGATTGCCTACCATGGCGCGGGCGCGACCTTCATGAAGGGTGCTCCCGTGTACAGCACCCGCCATGCCGACGATTACAACCATAACGGAGGCGGTGCGGCCCTGGTCAAGAATTTCACGGCGGCTTTTGGCGATGCTTTCAACAGCTCCATTTACGCGACGACAGACTTTATCGAAGGCGAGATTTTGAATCTCGCGGGCATCGACATGCGCATTGTCGCGACCCAGGAGGCATTCGATATCGAATTTCCCGAAATCAACGTTGTCTACACCCACATGATGGGCCACGACGTTCATTCCATCGTGGCAGGGAGCAAGCACGCCGATGCCATCATCGCGCAGCTCACGGATTACATCGACCGCGGAATTTCCCTGATTCTCACGTCACACTATACGGTGGAAAATCTGGAAGATGCACGTGCAAAAATCCAGTACCTGAAGGTGATGAAGAATATCGCCCTCAAGAACGTGAACCCGGCGGCATTCAAGAGCGCCATGAAGCAGGAATTTACGAACTACTCTGGCGAAAAATACCTGGACATGACGGCGGGAATGTTCTACAAATAGACCAAGGTGCGTGTGAACGCAGGCAACAATTGTTAAATTGCGGATTATGAAAGTCAGCGTTCGTTTTACGGCAGCGGTCCACACCTTGCTTTGCATCCACTTCTTCGAGGGGGCGGAGCGGGTGACCTCGGAATTCATATCGAGCAGCACCGGCGTGAATGCGGTCAT
>NZ_DGUN01000074.1:52009-118518 GCF_002395745.1 Fibrobacter sp. UBA4309 | reverse complement strand
ACGTCGAGGTCGTTGTGCTTACCAGAAACGCGGAGGCACTTCTGGCTGTTGCATACGCGCTTCCAGCCCTTCGGATTGTCGCCCAGGAAAATGGCCTTGAACTGGTTCATGCCCGCGTTCGTGAACATGAGCGTCGGGTCGTCATGCGGAACCACCGGCGAAGAACGCACAAAGAGGTGGCCCTTGGATTCAAAGAACTTGATGAAAGATTCGCGCACCTGCGCGGAAGTCATAGTAGGCATAATGTGTCCCTTTATTTTTTCGGGGGTAAATTTAGCAATTAGAGTCTAGAGTTTAGAAGTGTTTAATAAAAAGAGGCCGGTTTTCCCCCTAAAAAACTACCATGAAGACCCTATTTCATTGAACATCAACGCGTTGCAAAAAACGCCTTAAAAAATTTTTCAATTTTTTCGTTGCTTCTTGTTAATTTATTAACTATATTTGTAATAATTACAAATCAATTTATGTTAAGAGGACCCATATTTTTCTAAAGACGGACGCCCCATCTTTTGATAAATTTTAGACAGGATTTTTAGCATTTCGAAAAGAAGGAAATGGAAATGATAGACGCATGGAAAGGCTTTACCGGCGGACTCTGGCAAAGCGAAATAAATGTCCGCGATTTTATTCAACAAAACTACACCGCCTACGATGGAGACAAGTCCTTCCTAGCCGGTCCGACCGATGCAACTCAAAAATTATGGGACGAACTGCAGAGCCTGCAGGCCGAAGAACGCAGGCACGGCGGCGTCCTCGACATGGATACCGACATTGTCTCGACCATTACGAGCCACAAGCCGGGCTACATCAACGAATCCCTGAAGGACCTGGAAAAGGTCGTGGGCCTCCAGACCGACAAGCCGCTCAAGCGCGCCTTCATGCCGTTTGGCGGTATCAAGATGGCCGAAGAAGCCTGCCAGCAGTACGGCTACAAACCGAGCGCCGAGCTCCACAAGATTTTTACCGACTACCACAAGACGCACAACCAGGGCGTGTTCGATGCGTACACTCCTGAAATCCGCGCCGTCCGCAAGGCTCACCTGTTGACGGGTCTTCCGGATACTTACGGCCGTGGCCGTATTGTCGGCGACTACCGTCGCGTGGCCCTCTACGGCATCGACTACATCATCAAGCAGAAACAGAACGACCTCGCCCATATCGGCGACGGCACCATGACCGACGACGTCATCCGACTGCGCGAAGAAGTGGCCGAACAGATCCGCGCTTTGCAACAAATGAAGGTGATGGCCGCAAGCTACGGCTTCGACATTTCCGAACCCGCAGTAAACGCCCACGAAGCCTTCCAGTGGCTTTACTTCGGTTACCTCGCCGCCATCAAGACTCAGAACGGCGCCGCCATGAGCGTGGGCCGCATCTCCACCTTCCTCGACATCTATATCGAACGTGACCTCAAGAACGGCACGCTCACCGAAAGCGAAGCCCAGGAACTCGTGGACCACATGGTCATGAAGTTCCGCATGGTCAAGTTCGCCCGTATCGAAAGCTACAACCAGCTCTTCAGCGGCGACCCGGTGTGGGCCACCCTCGAAGTCGGCGGTATGGGCCAGGACGGACGCTCCATGGTCACCAAGAACGACTTCCGCTTCTTGCACACGCTCGAAAACATGGGTCCCTCCCCGGAGCCCAACCTCACCGTTCTCTACACCAAGCGCCTCCCTGAAAACTTCAAGGAATACGCCGCCTACATTTCCGTAACGACGAGTTCCATCCAGTACGAGAACGACGACGTGATGCGCCCGGTATGGGGTGACGACTACAGCATCTGCTGCTGCGTTTCTGCAACGCAGACCGGCAAGGAAATGCAGTTCTTCGGTGCCCGCGCGAACCTCGCGAAGGCCCTCCTCTACGCCATCAACGGCGGCAAGGACGAGAAGGGCGGCCTGGTGCCCGGCATGCAGATCGGTCCGGAACTCGCCCCGATTACGAGCGAATACCTCGACTACGACGAAGTGATGCACAAGTACGACATCATGCTGGAATGGCTCGCGGGTATCTACGTGAATACGCTGAACCTGATCCACTACATGCACGACAAGTACTACTACGAAGCCGCGGAACTCGCCCTCATCGATACCGACGTGCGCCGCACGTTCGCTACGGGTATCGCAGGCTTCAGCCATGTGGTCGACAGCCTCTCCGCCATCAAGTACGCAAAGGTCAAGACGGTCCGTGGCGACGATGGCCTCGTGAAGGACTTCGTGGTGAAGGGAGACTTCCCGAAGTACGGTAACGACGACGACCGCGCCGACGAAATTGCCGTGTGGCTCCTGAAGGAATTCATTGCGAAGATCAAGAAGCACCACACCTACCGCAATGCGGAACCGACGACTTCTATCCTTACGATTACGAGTAACGTCGTGTACGGCAAGGCTACCGGCGCACTGCCCGACGGCCGCCCGGCAAACGCCCCGTTCGCTCCAGGTGCAAACCCGAGCTATGGCGCCGAAAAGAACGGCTTGCTCGCCTCGCTCAACTCTGTCGCGAAGCTCCCGTACGAATACGCGCTCGACGGCATCAGCAACACGCAGACGATTAGCCCGAACGCCCTCGGCCACAGCGACGAGGAACGTTCCCAGAAACTTGTGACCGTGATGGACGGCTACTTCGCCCAAGGCGCCCACCACCTGAACGTGAACGTGTTCGGCGTGGAAAAGCTGCTCGACGCGCAGGCCCACCCCGAAAAGCCCGAATACGCGAACTTCACCATCCGCGTTTCCGGCTACGCCGTCAAGTTCCTCTCGCTCACGAAGGAACAGCAGGACGACGTCATCAGCAGAACCTGCCACGGCGTGCTGTAATAGACCGCCCGAATTTCAGTGCAAACAATTTAGAAGCCCCGGAGTTATCCGGGGCTTCTTGTGTAAGCGAAACAGGCTGGATTTATCCTATAATCACTCAGTCTATTCCACTTCGCGAGAAAGCATCAGTTGAGCCATGCCGTCCTTGACAATGAGGTTTTCGTGACGCAACATGACCTTTTCCATTTCCCAGGCACCCCTGGACCAGTGGTCGTCATTAAGGTCGTCTCCGTCAAAGTCGTCCTGCCAATCGAGCGTGAAGCTCTTGGTCGCCTCGTCATACTTGTAGACGCGCACATAGTCGATATACTGGATTTTCGGACCGTCGGCGAGTTCGTCACCCGTGAACTTGCCCACCCAGGCCTGGCTCTTGGAAGCCCATACATTGAAGCGCAGGGACTGCTGCTGCGTCATGAACTCCACCTGGCCCTTTGCCATACCCAGGGTGTCGCGACGGATTTCGACGCTGTCGATTTCCCAGGAAATATATTCCGGGGTCCACACAAGCGTGAACAGGTGGAAGTCTTCCGTTGCCCCGAATCCGAAGGGATGCTTGCTTTCGGAAGTGACCTTCGTATTCTTTTTCACCGTGCCGTTTTCCAGGGTGTCGTTCGGATAGCGCGTGATAAGGTTGGCCTGCCAGCTCGTATCCGTCGTGCCCAGCACCTCGATATCGATTTCGTTCCAGGGCTGCTTACCCAACAGGTAAGACGGATCGTAGTAGAGGAACATGGAGCTCACGGAACCCGGAATGGAAAGCATCTTCATACGGGCTTCGAAACGGCCGTAGGTAAACTGGTCACGGCCAGTCAGCTCCGCACCATAATAGGCATAGGAGACAGGTCCCGCCGACGAAGACGACAGCACGATAGTTTCGGAAGACTGGATGATGGTTTCGGAAGAAGCCGGTTCAATAGTGGCAGAGGATGCAGGCACTTCGGCCTGTTCTTCCGGTGCGGTAGCAGTGGAATCGTCCGAGCAACCGATTGCAATCGCCGCAACGAAGGCGAGCGCCGTAGGGAGCATGTATTTGGTTTTCATAGTATACCTCTCTTATTACGTTTTCAAAATTACTCATCGCAAAAACGCATTACAATTCCTTTAGGCATTCAAACTGAAACAACTGTATTAAGTGTACCAATATCTTTTTCAAAGTGTTTTCCCCGTCACACTTTGCGGTCGTGCTTCTTTATTGTATCTTTAACGCATGACTACGGGACGTATCAACAAGTGTGAAACCTTCGGCTCTGTGGACGGACCCGGAATCCGTTTCGTTTTCTTTGTGCAAGGCTGCCCGATGCGCTGCCTCTTCTGCCACAATCCCGAAACATGGAATTTCAACGACAGCACAAGCAGCGAGATGACCGCGCAAGAGGCCATCAAGATGGCGCTGCGTTACAAGCCCTACTGGGGTAAAGACGGAGGTATCACCGTCAGCGGCGGAGAACCGCTCGCCCAGATAGATTTCTTGATAGAGCTTTTTGAACTGGCGAAACAGAACGGCGTGAACACCTGCATCGACACGTCGGGCGTAAACTTTGTTCGTAACGATCCGTATTTCGGCAAGTTCAAGCGGCTCATGGACGTGACAGACTTGTTGCTTGTCGACATCAAGCACATCGACCCCGCGGAGCACAAGAAACTCACCGGCCACGGGAACGAGAACATCATCGACATGTTCCGCTACCTGGACGAAATCGGCAAGCCCATCTGGATTCGCCACGTTCTGGTTCCCGGAATCAGCGACAACGACGAATACCTTGCAAAGACCCGCGAATTTATCGCGACGCTCCACAACGTGGAGAAAGTGGAAGTCCTCCCCTACCATGCGCTGGCACTCGCCAAATACCAGGAACTAGGCATCGACTACGCGCTGAAAGACGTGAAGTCGCCGTCACCGGAACGGATTGCAAACGCGAAAAAGATTCTCGGCGCCTAATCTTCCATCCATAAGCAAAAAAAACGGACCAAAGCCCGTCTTTAACATCAAAAATTCAATAGAACCGAGATTTCGTCTAAAGCCTAGCGAGAGAAGGAACCAACTCCGCGTAGCGTACTATTTTAGCAAGGGATAAGAAACAAGTAAGACGAGGCCACGACCCCCGAAGCCGTAGTAAAATCTACGGCGAGAGGGGGAGTAACGAAGTATTACGCAGTTTATTATCCCTTGATAGCGTCGCCCATCGAGAACATCGGCATATACATAGCAATCAGGAGGCCACCGACCGCGCCGCCGAGGAACACGATAATGAGCGGTTCGATCATGCTCACGACGGAATCCACCGCAGCGTCCACTTCTTCGTCATAGAAGTCCGCCAACTTCAAGAGCATACCGCCCAAGTTACCGGTCTTCTCACCCACGCCAGTCATCTGAATCACCATGGGCGGGAAAATGCCTACTTCTGCCATAGGATCCGCGATACTCTTACCGCCGGCAATGCCGATTGCAATCTTACCGATGGCTTGTTCCACTACCTTGTTACCAGCCGTAGAGGCCACGACCTTCAAGGCTTCCATCACGCTCACACCTGCATTCAACAAGGTTCCGAGAGTTCTCGAGAAGCTCGCCGTAGAAGACTTAATCGTGAGGTCACCTATCTTGGGCACCTTCAGCATAAACTTGTCAAATGCAAATTTTGCCGCAGGGATCCTCATGACCATCTTGAATGCCACAATCACGAGGACAAGCGCAATGAAGAGGAAAGCACCATTGTCACGAATAAAATCAGATATGTTCATCACCACCTGAGTCGGAGCCGGGAGTTCCGCATCCAATGCGGCGAACTGTTCGGCGAAGGTCGGCACCACGAACGTCATAAGGGCAATCACCACCAAGATACCGACGATGATAACCATCACCGGGTAAGTCAGGGCCTTCTTCACCTTGCGTTTGAGGCGCATACTGTTTTCCATCGTCTCGGCAAGACGCTGAAGAATCCCTTCAAGGATACCGCCCGCTTCGCCGGCCGCCACCATGTTGCAATAGAGGGAGTCAAAAACTTTCGGATGAAGCGCAAGCGCATCCGCCAAGGACGAACCACCGTTAATGGATTGGGTCACCTTGTGGACGACATTCTTGAGTTCTGGATTTTCACACTGTTCTTCGAGAATGTTCAGGCACTGCAACATCGGAAGACCGGCGGAACACATGGACGAGAACATACGCGTAAAGCGCGTGAGGTCCTCGTGCTTGATGCCGGTACCAATCTTGATCTTGATTTCGGTCGGCTTCTTCTTGAGGCTCACGATCACCAGGCGGCGACGCATGAGCATGGCTTCGGCTTCGGCCTTGTCCTTTGCCTCGAGAGTACCTTCGAAATTGTTGCCCTGGGCATTTTGCGCCTTGTACAGGAACTCTGCCATCGATTAGACTCCTTCCTTCACGAACAACTGTTCCAGCTGGTCCGGACTCGGTGAACGGGCCAGAGCCTCAAAACGGTCCACCTTGCGGTTCTTCACCAGATCGCAAAGGCACATGTTCATCGTGTTCATGCCGAACTTCTGGCCAATTTCAATCATCGACTCGATCTGGTGGACCTTGTCGTCGCGGATAAGCGCACGGATACCCGGCGTCACGCTCATGATTTCGTAAGCCATTACGCGGCCGCCGCCAATCTTCGGGACAAGGGTCTGACAAATGACACCCTGGAGCACGAAGGAAAGCTGCGTACGCACGGTCTGCTGTTCTCCTTTCGGGAAAGCATCCACCACACGGTTGATGGTCTGCACGCAAGAGTTGGTATGCAAGGTCGCAAAGGCCAAGTGGCCGGTTTCTGCAATCGTAAGGGCCGCACGGATGGTTTCCAAGTCACGCATTTCGCCGATAAGCACCACGTCCGGGTCCTGACGCAAAGCCATCTTGAGCGCCTGGGAGAAGCTGTTGGTGTCGCTTCCGACTTCGCGCTGGTTGATCATGCAACCCTGGTGCTTGTGCAAAAATTCGATAGGGTCTTCCACCGTCAAGATATGGTCATGACGTTCCTTGTTAATCTTGTCGATCATGGCGGCAAGGGTCGTAGACTTACCGGAACCGGTAGCACCCGTCACCAACACAAGGCCCGACGGACGGGTCGTGAATTCGGCCAGGATCTTCGGGAGGCCGAGTTCCTTGAAGGTCTTGATTTCGAGCGGGATGATACGGAGCGCCAGCGCCACACAACCACGCTGCAGGTAGGCGTTCGCACGGAAACGCGCAAGATTCGCGATACCGAACGAGAAGTCGCATTCCTTGTTCTGCTCAAAGGACTTTTTCTGCAGCTCGTTCATCAAGCTGTAAGTCATACGCATGGTTTCGTCCGGTTTCAGCTTGTCGTTCCCGATCGGGGTCAGCTTACCAGAAAGACGGACAAGGGGAGGCGCACCAGCCGTAATATGCAGGTCCGAAGCTCCGCGTTTCACCATTTCAGAAAGAAGATCTTGAATATTGTATGCCATATTGCAGAATATAATTTAAAAAGGGCAAAAAAAAACATAAATTCTCTTTAGATATGTGGCATAAATCCAAAAAAATCCTCGCCATACTGATTTCGGCCTGTTTTTTCATCCTTGCATACCATGTATACAAGGAACAGACGAAGCCGTTCCAGGAGATGCCGCAGACAATCATGAACTTTACCGCCCTTGACCTCAACGGAGAAAAGACGGAATACTACTACGAACGCGGCAAGGTGACCCTTATCGTACTGAGCGCCAGCTGGTGCCCTGCCTGCATCGCCGAAATACCAATCCTCAAGTCGCTACACCAGGACTATTCTTCCAGAGGGTTCAAAATCCTCATGATAAGCGAAGACGACAATATCAAGATTGCCGCCCGGTTCAAGAAATCGCAAATGATGCCCTGGGCTGTCGTCCACTGGAACTACGACCTCATGAACGCCCTCGGAAATCCGAGAGTGCTTCCCGTCAGCTACCTTGTCGACGGCAACGACGATATCATAAACATCACCGCCGGCATCCTCGACGAAAAGAAAATGCGCTCGACACTCGAACGCATCCTGAACTAGTCTATTGCCAGAAAGATTCTAAGCGACGGGACTCGGGAAAAGAATCACGTCGGCGATTTCCGCCTTGCCCAGAGCCAGCATAAAGAGCCTGTCCAGGCCAAGCGCGACGCCGGAGCAGGCGGGCATGCCCGATTCCAGCGCGGCAAGAAAACGTTCGTCCATGGGCGGCAAAGGCTTGTTCGCCCTGCGGCGCAGTTCCAGATCGGCTTCGAACCTGCGGCGCTGTTCCGCGGCATCGGTCAGTTCCGTATAGCCGTTGCAGAGTTCTACTTTGTCTATAAAGAGCTCAAAACGCTTCGCCCAGGTCAGGCCGTCCTTGTCCACATACGTCTGCGCAAGGGCTGCCTGGGAAGGCGGATAGTCCGTGATGAATTCTGCACCATGGGCGGCAAGGGCCGGTTCCACGACAAAGACCATCAGATAATCCCACCAGTCCTCGCGGCTCATCATCCCGGAATGTTCCGGAACGGGAATCCCGTGGTATTCGCAAGTGTCGGAAAAATTCGTAAAATCCCTGCAGAACGGATCGACACCCGCGTAATTCTTGAAAGCGTCTATCCAGCGCGTACGCTTGGCATTGACCGGATGGCCCATGATTTCGCTGACAAGACTTTCCACCTCGTCCATCAGCTGCTCCTGGGGCATCCCGACACGGTACCACTCCACCATGCTGAACTCGTTATTGTGGTGGCAACCGAATTCATCCTTGCGGAACGATTTGGTAATCTGGAAAATATCGCCAAAGCCGGCTGCCAGCAGGCGCTTCATGTGGAATTCGGGACTCGTCATCATGTACTGCGTCGGCGTGGAATCCACTTCGAAATAATCCAATTGTGGATCGGTACCGCCCGCATTCGAAAGCGTCGGAGATTCTACTTCCAATACCTTCCTGTTCAAGAAAAAAGATCTCACCTTAGACAAAAGGGATTGCCTTTCGACCCAGGTCTCGCGCGAACATGTCGGTGCGAATTTACTTCTGATGGATACCATTACGCCCCCTAAACTCTCTTTTATTCGGCCTGCATTATGCAACGTACGGCCAAGTAGAATCCGCTGTCCACGGAAATGGACGACACTTCTTTATCCGTACTGAACATGGAACGGGCCGTTCCGCGTTTATCCCCATCAGCTTTTTCTGTCCAAAAATAGGCTCCTTCTCCTATTGTCGTAGAAATTCCGTTCTTGTTGGCATAGCCGCCAAACATCGCCGTAAACGCATAGTCGTCGCTACCATTGCTGCGGAGCTTTACCGCGGCATCACTGGCGCCACCGGCATAGACTTCAAGCATCTTCCAGTCTTCGTCCGTCGCAAGGCGGGATCCTTCGGGGCATGCCGTCTTGGCGGCGGCCTGCGTGTAGAGGCGCCCGTAGGCATTGCAGTTCTCGTCGTCGCGGTCATAGCACATGGAACCTTCTTCCATGGCATAATTCAGGTTCTGCACGAACCACTTGACCCCATTGATATCCTTCACCTTGTATACCTGGTTATCACGCGGGTCGGTAAACGACTCGAACACCGGGCAACGCGTTTCCAGTTCAAGCGAAGCAAGGATAGAATCCACCTGCGGCTGCCAAGCCGTACAGAAACGGAAAAGCTGGCCACCCGGCAACGCGGTGCTGTCGGCCTTGTGCTGTTCGGCCCAGCGCTGCACATACTTCACGGACGGAATCAACGTATCGGGAATAGCCAGGGCCTTCGCGTTCGCCTGCATGATATTCGCGAACTTCACGGCAACGTTCATCGGGCACTTCCAATAGCCTTCCTTAAGGCCCGTGCCAAGTTTTTCGTAAAGCGGTGAGGGCTTCGTAACCGTAACAACCGTATCTACATAATGTTCCGGCTTGGCGGGGCAAGAAAGCTTGTGCGCGACATCGTACATGGAATCGGCCTGGGCAATGCACTGGGCAAGGCATTCTTCCTTGGCCTTACCCTTCTTGGGACAGGCGACCCACATTGTCGTATCGACCTTTTCCTTTACCGGCTTGTTGAAGCCCTTTGTCTTCAGGGCAACTTTCGCCACCTTGTCCAACATGTCCAGGGCGTTGGTGTTGCCGGCGACGGCATCGTTCAAGAGAAAGGAAACGACTTCAGTACAGGCGTTTACGGCCTTCGCATTGGCGCAAACCTTGGTTCCGTAACCGTAGGTAAACTGGTTGGGGCAAGCGGCAAAGCTCTGTTCGGGCATCTGCTTGAAAATTTTTTCGTAAACGCTGACGGCATCGTTCGCAGACATCTTGCCGCAATATATTTCTTCAATTTCTCCGTTCTTTACCATTTTCTTGGCTGCAGCCAAGTCGCCGGAATCAATGGCGTCATGCAAGGAATCCTGCGCAAACGCACCAATAGCTAAAAATAATACAACGTAAAGCGAACGTTTTACAGACAAAGTTCTCATATACTCCTTACATACCCAAACGGATTCACGCATACACCTTATAAACCGTTTATGGCCTTAATATAGCAATCAAAACATATCTTTCCGGCCATGTAAGATTATTTTACAGCAGACAGTATTTTTTAAGAAAAAAAGTAAAAAAAGTATATTTTGAAGCCCATATTGTATCCTTTTGTTTACAAGCATCCTGTTTTCGGTTTTCTAAATTTGTGGACATGAACGACGCGAATGCTCATGGCACCATTTTTCTCGACGCGGAATCGATTCGTGGCGAATTCCCGATGCTCGTAGCCGGCGACAAGGAAGAAAAACCCCTCGCCTTTTTGGATAGCACCGCCACCACGCAGAAACCCGCATGCGTCATCGACGCGATGGATGACTTCTACCGCGAGCATTACAGTTCCGTCAAGCGCGGCGTGTACCGCTTGAGCGCCCGCACCACCGAAGCCTTCGAAAAGACCCGCAAGGATGTGGCGAAGTTTTTGAACGCCAAGAGCGAAGACGAAATCGTCTTTACGCGCGGCACGACCGAAAGCATCAACCTTGTCGCCTGGAGTTACGGACGCAAATTCTTCGATGCTGACGACGAAATCGTCATTAGCGGACTCGAGCACCACGCGAACATCGTCAGCTGGCAACTCGTCGCCGAAATGAAGGGAGCCAAGATCAAAGTCATCCCGGTAAAAGATGACGGGGACCTGGACCTGACAAAGCTGCCCGAACTCCTGAACGCTCGCACCAAGATGGTCGCCGTCACGCACGTGAGCAATTCCATCGGAACAATCAACCCGATTGCCGATATCATCAAGACGGTCCGCTCCGCTGCACCGCAGGCAAAGATCCTTATCGATGCGGCCCAGAGTTCCAGCCATATCAAGATTGACGTGCAGGCGCTCGACTGCGACTTTCTCGCCTTCAGCGGGCACAAGATGTACGGCCCCACCGGAATCGGCGTGCTTTACGGGAAATACAGCGTTCTCGATTCCATGCCCCCGTGGCACGGCGGCGGCGAGATGATCAAGAACGTGACGTTCGAAAAGACGACTTTTGCCGACGTGCCCGCACGTTTCGAGGCCGGCACGCCCGCCATCGCCGAAGTCATCGGACTCGGCAAGGCGATTGAATGGCTGAACGAAAAAGGGATCGACAACATCCGCGAGCACGAAGCGGAAATGACGCAATACGCCGTCGCTGAGCTGGCGAAAATCCCGCAAGTAAAGATCTTCGGGAATCCCAAGGAACGCGGCGCACTCATAAGCATTACCTTGGACGGAATCGCCGTAAGCGACGCCGCCATGATCCTGGACGAAGAAAACGTCGCCGTCAGGAGCGGCCACCACTGCGCACAGCCCGTGATGGACCGCTTCGGAGTAGACGCGACACTGCGTCTGAGTTTCGGCGCATATACACTAAAGCGCGACATTGACCGCCTTGTCGCCGGCATCCGCCGCGTCATCAGACTTTTCGCCTAACTTCTGAAAATTATTTCTTTGACATCGCCTTGAGAGCCGCGTCGATTCGGCCCGTCATCTGCACGGCTCCCGGATAGCCGAGATGGTCCTTGTTGATGGCCATGTTGTCGGCATAGTCGTGATCGCCCATCTTGTTTTCGTCCATGAACGTGAAGTTCGGGTACTTGGCCGTCAGACCCGCAATGTATTCCACCAGGGCAGGAGCCTCGCTGCGGCGCAGACCGTACTTTCCAAATCCACCCGTCTTTTTGAAATTCGGGCTCTGCGGGAAAATGATTCCCAGCACCTGGATATCGTGAGCCGCGGCCATCTCGATAATTTCTTCGATATGGCCAAGGGATTCGTAATACGTACTGGGATGCTTGTCCATCCAAGTGCTGTCGTAATCGACCGTCGGATTGTCTTCCCACGTAGCCCCATCCAGCCGCACATAGCCCATCTCGTCCCTGAAGTATTTCGCATAGAATTCGGAGCCATAAGTCGCCTGCGTCATTTCTGCCAGACCCTCGGGGTACGCCCCCTGCCAATAGGAATGGTTCTGGTCGTATACGAATCCGGGGAATTTTTTGTAATCTTCCAAGAAGAAATAATAGTTGGAATGTTCGCTGTAGCTCCACAAGTCGATATCGATTGAGATGACCAGATACTTGAGGTTCTTCACATGCGGCAAGATATAATTTTCAAAAAGGTATTTCGATGTAATCGGCAAGTTCGGGACGTTCGCCATGTTGATCGCATAGAACTCGTCACTCAGCAACGCCGGTATAACTCCTTCGAGCATGCGCGACGATCCAAGCATTACCGTATTCGCCGAATCCTTGTGCGTCCAGAGAAGTTCGAGCTTGTAACGCAACATCATAGCGGCTTCGCCGCAATCGGGCGTACAATAGACTCCCGCACTATCGATATCCAAATCGCCATACGCTACGTTATCTGCAGAATTTGACCACAGGGCCGGGTGCCACAGGTCTTCGCCTTCTACCACCTCGATAACGAGATTCGCATAGAAATCGATAAGGACAATCTTGGTATGGGCGCCGTCGGCATTGGTAAGCGTTGCGATTGCAGCTCCGCCCAACGTTTTCGGCGTCACGTTGTAAATCCATTCCGTATGGTCAAAAGTATAGGGTTTAGGAGCCACGATTCCCTGAATCAACCTTCCGGTGCTGTCGGCGATAAAGACGATCTCATGAGTCCTGTAGTCCATCCCGGCGGCATCCTTGCCTATCTGCGGGGCAAAATCCAAGAAGAGCGTCCTCTTGCTTCCGTCTTTCGAAAGCGATGCGTTGCAGGCCTGCTCGTTACCGTACCAGACAACGTTCTGAACCGTACCCGTATCGCCTGGAGGAACTATACGGGCACGCAGCCTGCTCGATCCGGACACGGCCAGGCGGTTATCCTCGCTGATGCCGCCATGGTAGGCCCCATCGAAAAGCTTCTGGGGAATCCCGAACTTTCCGCCCGAGAACTTTACCTGCCATGTAGATTGTGCCAGGAACGAAGCTTCGTCCTTGTTGTCGGCAGCAGACGTCACGTACACGATTACGGTATCGCCGTTCGGCAGAACACGCCAACGCGGTATGGCCGCGCTTTCCACATCCAGCTTCACAAGACCGCTGCCCGAGGCATCGAGATTGCGCACATAGACAGACGAATTGGCTTTAGTGCCTTCGAGCCCGGTACAGAAAGCAACGCGGCTGCCGTCCGGAGAAATGTCCGGATGGTACGAATCGATATCGTCCTCAATTTCTACCACGGAAGGGGCCCCGACCGTGTAGTCGATAAAAGCGAGATTGCCCGTGACCTCGTTACGGAACACCAGCTTTGTCTTGTATGCGCCGGTCACTCCGCGAATGGTCACGAGATTAGCCAACGGCACAATGCGCTGACTTACGGCCTTGCCCGAATTGTCCAGCCATGCAGGATTGGGAATCGGCCCGAATGCAAGCCTGAACCCGACATACACCGCATGCGTCGACGAAGTTACCGCATAGATATCGCCACGCGAATAAATCTTCAGGTTCTCGGGAGCCGTCCTGAATCCGCCGCCCTTCACAATGCGTTGGCCGATGCCGTCCCCTTCGGCAGCACCGACAAAGTTGGTCACCTGCGACTCGCCGAAATTTCCCAACCAGTCGTTGACCCATTCCATGACGTTACCCGCCATATCGCAAATGCGGGCCTGGGATCCCGAAGTACACACCTTGTGGGCCGCATTTTCGGCATTGCCGGAATTCCAGCTATTCTTCTCATCCCAGTTCATCTGCGCGGCAAGCGTCCATTCCGCTTCTGTCGGCAGTCGCAAGCCCAAGGCCATATTGCGGAGCGTCAAGCCCTCCAGACTCGAGCAGTGCCCGTCATTATCGATAACGGACTTGCTGTATGTATAGACAGTGTCCATACCAAGAGCCTTGCTCCGCGCATTCGCATAGAGAACGGCATCGTAATATGTAACATCGGCCACGGGAAGCGAATCGGATGCACAGGGGACCTGCAGCTTGGAAACAGCCTGCATCGCCTCGTTGAAATCGCGACAAGTCACTTCGCCCTTGCCCAGGAAAAAGTCGTAAGTAAACGCCACCTTCATTTGGGGGCGTTCGTTGCTCTTGGCAGAAATTTCCTCTGTCCCGACATAGACATACTTGCCGCTCGCCTGGATCTTTTCGAAACCGTCCATGGATTCGGGGAGAGCCACCGGTTCGTCGAAGGAGCTGCTGGAAGGAGTCTGCGAATCCGACGATTCCGCATCTGTCGAACTGACATCAGAAGAACCGCATCCGGTATACAAGCCGAATACACAGAGAAACAATATCCAGAAAGATCCAACCTTTCGATACAAAACGCTAACCCCGATAACTTCTTTTTCTGCCATAAATATATATCTTTCTAACATGGCCGAAGAAATAAACAACCTCATAAAAAAAATTTCTCCCTTTTTGGAAGAAAAAACAGAGGTTTTTCGTGAACTTTCGGTGTTTTTCGGCGAAGGAACGACCCCGGAAACCAACCGCAGGGACCTTCTGGCGTTCCTGGGACGCAAGCGCCTGTTCCGAGTCATCCGCATTGCGGGCACGAGTTTCAAGGACTGCGTTTACCAACTGGTCGACAACTATCCCGAATCGCTGGAGACCTTGGGAATGTTGCGCTACTACAAGTCACCTGGCGCACAGATTCCATGGGAAGAAATAGAAAAGGCCGAGATAGCGCTCGGCAACGAACTCACGGCAAACGCCTACGGATGGACTCCGGACGCCTGGACAGCGTTCCCGAACCGGGATCCCGTCGTAGACAACGACAACCCGTACGGACTGGTCGCCATTCTCGCCTTTGATTACGGCGACTAGCGGGCCTGGGGCAAGAATTCAAACAAAGTAATTCCCGGCAGTTTACCCTTGCGACTTACAAGGTACTGTGCCAGCGGTTGCTCCACGGTCTTATTCTTTAGCGAAGAGGCGTGCCTCAATTTCGGAATTTCTCCCTTACGGAAAAGAACGAAACCGGTATGGGTCGCATCGATTTTATCGGACTTGCCAATAAAGGCGATGCCGACAACCTTATTTTCTCCCTGATACGGATTCCTGGCCCAGGCAATCGCCTTGTCCAGAGGAAGGTAACGGATTTCCATCGGGGTATCCACAGCGGGTTTTCCGTCGACCTTGTACGGGATTTTCTTCGACTTGAAGAACTCCGTCTTCGGCATAGTTCGCGTAATGACCGTATCGCCGTCCATCGGAATCACCTTGGCAAAACGGCCTTCGCCGACCCAGTCATCCAACATGTAATGCTTGCGGGCAGTGTAGTCAATTACGCCATCCCTGTAACGGATGCGCTGCAGTTGCACGAAAATGGAATCTTCGTTCGGGGCCAAGGCAAGCGCTAGGACATGCTCGACAAACGTAACACAATCCAGGGAATCCAGATAAACTAACGGCTTATTCTCGACAGAATCCAGGTAGCTTTCGCCCATGGGGCCAAGCTTGTACGGCCTATTCAAAAGGGCTTTTGAAAAATGGTCCAACCGGGCCGGAAGCCCTTTCTCGTTCTGCGCCAGGAGCCAAAGCCGTTTCATTTCCATCAACGATGCATAACTGTCGCTCGTCTGCGCAATCAGGCGCATCCACAGCGTATCCAGTACGTCCTTCAACTTCTGGTCGGGATTCTTGCCCGTCTCGTTCAGGTACATGGCCACCGTCAGCGTATCGCCGTCCATCGGGAACACGTAGCCTACAAGCGCATGAGCCTCGCCAATGAAACCCGTCTTGAAATGCGTGAGCCACGGATACGGCAGATCGAGCATTCTCTTGCCGCCCGTACCGACACCCGGACTTGCAAAACTATTGATGTAGAACGCTCCCTTCGGATGCCGCGCCATCTTGGCGAGCATCTGCGTTTCCACGGAAGGTTTGAGCTTGTTCTTGGGAGAAAGCCCGCAACCATCCCATACCTCGAAATCGTCCGGATTGATTCCCATCTCCGAAAGGAACTGGCGCTCCATCTTCTTTCCGCCCTCCACGCTGCCCTCGCCAGCCTTTTCGGCACCGAGATTGCGGAACAGCGTTTCTGCATGGAAATTCTGGCTGCGCTGATTGATTTCGTCCAGGATGCTCAGGAGCGGGGCCGCCGAAAAAGAGAACTTCTTGATGTCTATTCCGGCAGGGACGCTCTTGTCTTCGACATAAGCGATACCGCGTTCCTTGAGGGCAGTCAGCAGCGCCGCACGGAAATACCCGACCGGATTTCGGATGGGCAGCACAAGACTCGCCGAGTCTACACCCAAGCCGATACTGCCGCCCAGGGTGATTTCGGACTTGACCGAATCGATGGCGTACGTCCACTTCTTTTTCTGTCCAGCGACCGTCACCAGTTCGTTCTTGATCGTCACGTACCCCACATCGGGCAATACGGAAACAATCGCCGTATCGCCTTCCTTTTCGCCGGGCTTGAATCGCACCATGGTGCAGTTGTCGTTGAATCCCAGCGGGCCGATTTCGGCTCCGTACCAGGCGTTATAGAAGTTCTTGCGCCAATGCTCCGCCTTCCACGGCCCCGTATAGTAACTCGTATCGAGCTGGATGCGGCCATGAATGGAATCAATCCCCAACATCGCGATCGAATCCGCCATGGCGTTCAGCATGTAGAACGGATCGGCAAAGTAACGCCCCGAAAAGTTCGGATCCCCTTCACCTCGGATATTCACAGAACCCCAGAACACCTTGCTGCGGATACTGCCGTTCATGGAAACTTCCGTTTTCGGCTCGTAGTCTATCGGCAAGAAATGCAGCGCCGTCGCCGTCGTAAGCGTCTTGAGCGTACTGGCCGGAGTAAATTTCTCCATGCCGCGGATGTTCATGATTTCCTTGCCCGTCTTTACCGACCGTACAGACAGCCCATACCGCGAACCGGGAACAACCGAGTCGACATAGGCCTGGTACGGCGCCACATCTATTCCCGCCAGCAACGGAGCGGCAAGAACCAAAGAAAGGCAGACAAGTCTATTCCATCGCATCATTTGGCCAGTCTGTTGAAGTCTTCGAAATACTGCGGATATGTCTTGTTCACGCACGCGGGGTCCATAATCTTTATCGGGACTCCACCAAGGGCGACAAGGCTAAAGCACATCGCCATGCGGTGGTCGTTGTATGTTTCGATAGTCGCCGGCAAAAGAGTCTCGGGAGGAACGATGCTGATGCTGTCCATGTCGCTTGTAACCGTCGCTCCCACTTTTTGCAGTTCCGCGGAGATTGCTGCAATGCGGTCCGTTTCCTTTACGCGCCAGCTGGCGATGCCGCTAATCTTGGACGGTCCGTCGGCAAAGAGAGCAAGTACGGAGACCGTCATCGCCGCATCGGGAATATCGTTCAGGTTCATGTCGATTCCATG
This sequence comes from Fibrobacter sp. UBA4309, assembly GCF_002395745.1. GTDB lineage: Bacteria > Fibrobacterota > Fibrobacteria > Fibrobacterales > Fibrobacteraceae > Fibrobacter. The sequence goes on along the minus strand of NZ_DGUN01000074.1, from coordinate 100,948 downwards.
GAGCGTGCAGCCGGAACCATCGCACTCGATCCAGTCCGGGCCGATTGTCACCCGGGCACCCATCTTGCGCAACACCTCGGCAAAAGCCACATCGCCCTGGTCACTCTCGCTACCCACTCCCAGCACACGCACCTTGCCCTTGGCAATAGCGGCCGCGGCCAGCGGATAGCTCGCAGAACTCGCATCGCCTTCCACGAGGAATTCCCCGGAGAAACTGTACACGCCCTGCGGAACATAAAAATCGGTCATGTTCTCCTGGCGCACCTCGATGCCGAACTGCTTCATGATTTCGAGAGTCAGTTCAACATAGGGAACAGAAATCAGTTCGCCTTCAACATGGATATGCAGCGGAGCCCTGCAATACGGAGCGCAAATCAACAACGCAGACAGGTACTGGCTCGAGATGTTGCCCCGTACAGAGACATCACCGCCATTCAACCCGTTCGCCTTGATGCATACCGGAGGATACCCTTCACTTTCCTCGTAGTCAATGTCGGCGCCTAGAGTACGCAACGCATCGACCAGGTCGCGGATAGGACGTTCGCTCATGCGCTCTTCGCCATGCAAGTGGAACTCCCCCTTACCGAGTGCAAGGGCCGCCGTAAGCGAACGCATTGCCGTACCGGCATTGCCCAAGAAAAGCTCCACCGGAGAATCCACCGAAATCGCGTCGGCATTGCCGTGCACCACGGCATCCCTGCCGTCGTTCGAAATATCGATTTTCACACCGAGCTTTTGCAAAGCCTCGCCCATGTAGCGGGTATCGTCGCTCTTAAGGAGGTTGCGAAGATGCGTAGAGCCCTTCGCAAGCGCCGACATCAGGAACACCCTGTTCGTAATACTTTTCGATCCCGGCAAGCGGATTTCGCCGTTATATGAACTTAATGCAGGTAACTGGATAAAACTTGGTCGGAATTGGAATTCTTTCATACATGAAAATTATACATTATTATTGACAACTCGGAAAAAAGAGGACTCCCATGGAACAAGAAATTACGACAAAAAAATTTGAAGTACGCTTTTCGGATTGCGACCACCACAGCAGACTCAAGCTTTCGAACCTTTTCCTGTTCATGGAAGATACCGCCATCACCGACGCCGAGCAGAACGGCTTTGGCCTGTGGAAGATGATGAAGGCCGGCTACACGACCGTCATCACCCGCATGAAGATCCGCATATTGCACCAGCCCGTCTGGGGCGAAAAGCTCAGCATTTCCACCTGGGCCAAGGACTTCTACAAGGACAAGGTTGTCCTGAAGGACTATTCCATCATCGATTCCCAAGGGCACTCCATCGCACAGGCGACATCGAGCTGGCTGCTCGTGAACATGCAAACGGGCAAGTCCGAGAATCCGGCCAACAGTCCGTTCCCCATCCCGCTCTTCCCTGGCAAGAACGCCCTGCCCGAGATGATGGACATCCTGAACCCCGAAATCGAACCGCGCATCATCCGTACCGAGGTGGCCAAGTACAGCGACCTCGACATGAATAACCACGTGAACCACTGCCGCTACGTGGACTGGGTCATGGATTCCCTCGACGTGGACGAAATCAAGAACCGCCGCATCCGTTCCATACAAATGAACTACATCGCACAAGTCCCGCTGGGAGCCAAGGTCGACATCGTACGCTTCAAGAATACGAACCACCACGCCTACATCTTCGGCATGAACGCCGAGGACAGCACCCAGTGCTACTTCCAGTCGCGCATCGGATTCAGCGGCTAGCGGCTACAGGCATCATTCCTTCAATACGCCCAGTTCCCGGTACAGCGAGAACCGCACGCTACCGTCCCTATCCGTTCGGAAAAAGCGCGCAGAATCACCCAGGACCAGTTCGTACTTGCGTACGACCTGTTCCGCTGGATGCCGATAGGGATTTTTCGCCCCGACACTCACTACGGCAAACTCCGGACTGACGCGGCTGACAAACGCGAGCCCGCTGCTACCGGCGGAACCGTGGTGCGGAACCTGCAGAAGTCCCGCATCGAGCGTCGGAGAAAGTTCCAGCAGCCGCCGTTCCCCGGCACTGTCCAAATCTCCCGTCAACAGGGCGCTGCCCGCGCCGAACCCGACGTGAACGACAATACTCGCACCGTTTCCGCCTTCACAAACATAACCGGGAGGCCAAAAGACCTCGAAGGACGGAACAGCCCCGTCGACCTCCGGCAAGCCGGCCACCGCATCGCCGCGCACGAGCGTATCTACCGGGATGCCGAAACGGCGGGCTAACCCGAGAACGCTGTCCCGCACGAAACCGCCCGCCGTGTCCGGCCCCACGTACAGCCGCTTCACCGCCACGCGCGGCGAGCTGGACAGGCCCTTCCCGGAAGCCAATTCCATAAACCCGCCCGCATGGTCCCTGTGGTTATGGCCCAGCAGTACCCATTCGAGCGTATCTACGCCGCGGGCCTCGAGCGAGTCCATCACCCCCGCCGAATCGGGGCCCATGTCGTACATGGCATAATGCCCCCCGTACTCCAGCAGCACCGCGAGCCCCTGCCCCACATCCAGAAAGACGGCCCCCAGCGCGAATTCTTCTTCACGGCCGCCGCTTTCGTACATACATCCCGCAATCCACGACAAACAGGCTCCGCAGACGCCCAATACAAAAGTCTTTTTTAAGAAAAAGGGTATCCTCATACCTATATAGACGGATTTTTCCCCGGATTCGAGCCTTTTCCCAACTTTTTTACTAAATTTTAGCCATGCAGCTTCCTAAATACAAAAAGAAAAAGCGTATCAAGCTCAAGATTTGCCAGGAACCCGGCTGCGGCCGCGAATTCTGGGGCCACCCGATTGCCAAGTACTGCGAACTGCACCGCGACATCAAGCAGCGCCAGAAGCAGAAGAAGAACATCGAGAGCATCGAGTCCAAGAACATCATCTTCCGCCACAACTACACGGAATCCATGGACCTCTCGTTCAAGTGCTGCCTGGACGGGTGCAACGAGCTGTTCACCATCAAGGTGTTCCCCAAGCAGACGGTCTACCCCCGTTTCTGCATGGAGCACAGGAACGACTTCAAGCGCGAAAACTTCATCCGCATCATGGCCAAGAAGGCCTCGGATTAAGTTTTTTCGACTAAAAAAGACTAAATTTGGCAACTTTTTTCCGCCATCCCTTGAAATTTGGGATGGCTTTTTTATATTTGGTCTCGCTACATGGTGGATGTAGCTCAATTGGTTAGAGTCCCAGATTGTGATTCTGGATGTTGCCGGTTCGAGTCCGGTCATCCACCCGAAAAAGACCCCGCATCAAGCGGGGTCTTTTTTTTCCTCCTAACCAAGTTCTACGTCTACTTGTCGTAGATGGTAATATTTATTCTGGCCCGGAACAGGTAGCCTTCCGCGCCGAGATCGCGGTAATAATCAACAACCGCAAAGACCTCTGCCTCATAGCGGAATTTTTCGACTTCCTTCTCGAACCGGTAGAATGTCAGTTCGCCGTCATAATCCGATTTTGCATATTCCGTATATTGCATAGACTCAAGGTCGTCTATGGTGAGCGTTTCCTGGCTCTTCAGGGTAAAGCCGTGCGCTTCCATCATCAAGGCATATTCATCGGCCTTGGCCTTGGCTTCATCGAAATAGTCATCATTACTAGCGCCGACACTAGAACCGAGTCGGGTATAACAATTCCAAGACGTCCACTTCTGGTCATTCGAATAGTACCTATAATGGTACTGCGTCGAATCTAAGACAAACTTCAGGTCTTCGGGGATTTCCCTGTACTTGGGAGAATCATAGTCCTTTTTCATTTCCGTCGGGATTTCATCAGCACCTTCCTCGCGAACAATCAACTTTACGTAGAACATCGCCGAAGGCATCGTGAAACCAAGCGTAGTCCAAACACGGACCTCGCCCTTCGTAATCACGAGCGTATAGACCTTGCCGCCAGACGTTCTCACGTAAACATACGAATCCTCGGTATAATCGTTATCCAGTGAATCATTGGAATACACACCTTCATATTCAAAGCCCTTTCCCGCAGCCTCGTTTATCAGTTCCGTCGCAACGGAATCACAAGCACCCCAAAGTGCAGGAGACTGGCCCCGCCACATAATCTGCGCCCCTTCCGCATACTCGGTGTATTCCGTCTTCTTTTCAAGGAAATCCTCGACAAAAGCCAGTTCGTCGGGCAAGTCCGGCAAGGTATCCTTCTTCTGTTCTACAGAACTTGAAGAAGATGAAACATACGGGTTGTAGACGGAACTCGACGAGGCGGCGCTGGAAGAGGAACCATCGGAACTTCCCCTCTTCTTTCCTGTTCCCTTGACGCAGCGGACAGAGAGCGCCCATCCGAGATCGGCCCCATAATACCATATCTCGGAATCCTTTTTCCTAAGTATCACATAATCCACAGTATTGATCATATTTCCCACCCCAAAAGTCTCGGTATTAGACGATGTCCAAAAATCAGTCAAGGAATCCAGCCCCACATAATTTTCGCCATCAAACATACCTGCAGGCATAGCATTGAATCCAAACTTGTCCGTACCGTACTGCCTTTCCCAATCATCGTCCCAGTAATACGACTGCAAACTATACGCAACAGAATCTTCATGGCTGTTATCTCTAGCGTATTCCACAAGGTCCATCCATTCTCCCTTATCCGGCAAATGCCATCCATCGGGGCACACACCTTGACGGGGATAGAAATCACTCTTCAAAGTGCATTTATAGAAGTACTTGCCACATTCTTCGCTTGTCGTATCCAAAGCAATGTCCCAGTCATACAGGCGGCCATACTTTTCGCAATTCTTCTCGTCGTCGCCATAGCAGAGGCTACCTTCAGCAGCATAGTTGAGGTTCTCCGCCATCCAGACCTGATTACCAATCCGGACCGTCTTGTATTCCTTTCCATCACGGGAATCCTTCATGGTGCCAAAAGATTTTCCGGACGAATCCTGGTTCGAACTGCTGCTCGATACAGGTTCCTCACCCGGAATATGCCAGCGCCCCTTTTCGCACGCGAAGTACTTGTCGTACATCTTGCTCAGCTTGTTCACGTTGCGCTTGACTTCGCCTTCGCGCTTTTCGGTACACTGGCCAAGCCCGTAGTTTTCCCACCAGTAGTTGGTCACGAACTTCTCGAACGCGGGCACGGTATCCGCATACTTCCAGCCTTCGACATTCTTGCGCACGTTCGCGAGCGTTCCCATGAGGTCGGCATCGCACGCCCAGTCCGCAATCACGGTCTTCGCGTCGGCATCTTCCCAGGCGCCGCCTTCCGCAACCGCGATGCTGAACTCGCCCATACGCTCGGTGAGGCCCGCGACATCCACATCCGCCTGCATCAATACGCTGATGGCGAGCAGGGCAGCGTTTCCGTCGCCCGATTCAAAGATGTTCAAGTCTTCGGATTCGCCGAAGTCACCCGCGATATTGAACGCCGCAAGGATTTCCTTGTCCGCCTGCGCCTTCGCTTCGGCAATAGGCTTTTTCTTCTCGGTCACGAGGTACATCACACGCTCGTATTCCAGATGTGTGAGCAGGTTGATGTTCACCGTCTTGCGGTTGCTGAGGTCGGTCAGCGCGCGGAGCGTCACCGTGCCCGTAGATTTTTTGCCTGAAATCTCGTCGCGGTAATAACCCGACGCCTCGAGGATGGCATACTGCGACTTGAGATCGATATCCTTGATGGCAAAATCGCCCTTGTCGCTCTTGATGGAGCCCTTGAAGCTCTTGCCCGTCTGCTTGAGCGTAATGCCGTCAAGTTCCTGCACCGTCACGGCGGAACCTGTGACGAACGGGCCCTTCTGCGTAACACCCGCCACTTCCCAGTCCGTGACCGCAGTGATGCCAGCATCTTCCGAAGTACCGCCGGCAATATCATCGGAGCCAGAATCGGAACAGGCGGCAAGCATGCCAAATATGGCTACGCATGTCGATACAAAAAGCGAGCCCCTTCCAAATACCTTATAGAGATTCGTTTTCATTTCCGATCCTCCCCTTTAAATTTATATTCCTTTTTTTCCGGCAGGCGTTCACTCATCGGAAACAATTGTAAGTTCAGGCGGTACACCTGCTCCGTCCCGTCATCTTCTGCGGCAATCGCCACGATGCGCCGGCGGCAATCTGCCAATTCCTTCTTGATCCGGTCATACGCACGGCGCGTAAGCCCCATGGTCAGCCCCGACATGTCGCGTTCAGAAAGCGGCAGGTCCAAGGCCTTCACCGCAAACTCCCCCATCTGTCGCTGCATATCGCGGGCCGCCACGGGGACCGCATCTACCGAGCCCATCGAGATGGACTTGTCCGTCTGGCGGTAGTTCCCGCTCCTGTCCTTCTTCAGGAGCTTCGCACGCACCAGAAAGTCAAGCGTTTCGGACACTTCGGCTGCCGTGATTGCGGGTTTGCAAGCCCTCGCCATCTCGAGGGGCCTTGCACCGGGCATGTGCGGGGCAAGCTCGCGCAGCACCGGGTTCCTCCAAGACTTAAAATAATCGAATTCCTCGTTCCCGAGCACGCGCACCTTGTGGGCATGCGCCAGCGCGCAACGTTCCTCGAATGCGGCACGTTTCGCCTTGTCGCTCTTGGCATGTGCATACGAGACCATCAAGACAAAGTACGTCTGTTCGTAACCGGCGAGGCCCATCGCGGCGGCAACGGAACCTGCGGCGTTTACGCTCAGGTTCTTCTTTCCCTCACACACGTACTTCAAGTACACCGCCGACGAAAAACCGGCATCGCGGGCGAAGTCGCGCCACGTGAATGCCGAGCAACGCTTGCGTTCATCGTAGTAGTCCTGGATGAACTTGCGGTAATCTGTGTATTCAACGATTTCCTTCATGTACACAAATATAGGCTGTTTTTAGCGTTTTAGAACACAAAATCGCCATTTTTATGCAATTTTTACCATTTCTAGCAAAATTTTCAAGAATTCAAAGAAACAGAATACAAACGTTGTATTCCAGGAGTACAAGAAATGTTCCCCGGAATACAGAAAAACCCCGCCATCGCTGGCGGGGCATTCCCCCTACCCTATTTAAGATTTAGTTCTTTACGCAGCGGACAAAGGCCTCACTTAGCGGATCCTTGGACATTGAATAATCTACGCCCCAGATATTAAGCGTGGAAAGACCATGTATCCCATATTCACGGAGATATTCTACCATTTTCCGAGCATCCTCTTGATGACCTTCATTATATAATTGCGTCCAGATTTCGATTTCTTCCTCATCATTTTCAGCACTAAAGACAGCCGGGTAGGTGTGGTAAGAAAGCGGATCCTTTTCATCTTTCGGCTCTTTAAGGTTGAAGTCAAACCTGTTATAGTATACGCCGACATCTTTCCACGTTTCATCAATCAGGTTGTAAACACCTCCTACATAATCAATCAGGGCTTTCCATTCCAAGTCATTGAACACGTGCCAGCCATCAGGACAAATTCCTTGATGAATCGAATCGAGTACGCCCTCCTCTACAGCCTTCTTCATGTATTTTTGGTCAATCTGCAAAGCAGTCGTCCAACTGTAAAGCCCCGAGGCTGCTTTGTACTTGAGGTCTTCCGCCATCCATTCATATCTTTTGCCTTCGTACTCAAAGCTTACCGTCTTGTAAGTCTTTCCATCTCGCGGATCCGTCATCGTTCCCGATTCATGGTCAATCTTCATCTTGAGCGAGTCAATATATCCCTTTGTATTCATTTCCCAGTAAACCCCGTTGCAAAGGAAATAACCGGAATCCTTAACCACCATCCTATAATCAGTGTCATCCATAACTAGGATAGGCCTATGAAAATCCCTATATTCACCCCAGAGACTTTCAGTGCATTTTTCTAGTCCCATATAGTTCAAGAACAAGAGCACGCTAAATTCGTATTCCTTTTTCATGGCAGAAAGAGACCCATACGAACCTGGATCGACCGCATCCTTTTCCCTCATACCGCTTTCATCTATATATTCAAGATGATAGAATTCCTTGGCATCACCGTAGGCTTCCGCCACGAGCCATTGCATAATGGCATCGCTGAGAATACCATCATCGGCAAAGTCATCTGCAAAGCCATCAATAAAGTTTTGCAATCTAGAGCAGTCAATATTGTCCTTAGAATCGTAATAGGCCCATCTATCATATTCACTGCCCTCGCCGTCCCAAGGATCCCACAGGGAGCGGCTATCTATAAGTTTGCTGATATTGTACAGGGTTCTATCCGCTTCGGACGACTTGAATATGTTCAAATCCTCTGCAGTAGGCACTTCCATTTTGACACCGAATGCGCCAAGGACTTCCGTAGCCGCCTGCTTCTTGGCCTCCGCGAAAGCCTTGCCGGATTTCACCAGGTTCAAGACCCTCTTGTATTCAAAATGGGTCAAGAGATTGATGTTCGAGACTTTGCGATTTTCCAAGCTAGTGACAGCATCAAGCCGCATCGGACATTCCGAACGCTCACCGTCATATTCATGGGTATAGTAGCCTTCAGCAGAAAGTAACACGTACGGGCTTTCAAGTTCCACCGAGTCTATTCCGAAACGGCCCTTATCGTCAATGGTTGTGGTTTCGAATTTCCTTCCTGTGGGTTCGAGTTTTCCGTCTGCCGACGTCTCCCTCAAAACAACGGAGGAACCCTTTACAAGCGGGCCCTTCTGAGCCACACCCGAAATCATCTTGCCCTCAAGCGCAATGACGCCTTCGCTCTCTTCGCTCGTACCCGCGACATCCTTGCCGCTCTCGAAACAGGCGCAAAGCATCGCCCCCAATACAAGAGTCGGCAAAATCCACTTTGCCTTTTTCATTCCATTACCTATAACCATACCCTACTCTCCTTTCCCCGACCCGTCCGAGTCTTTGTTAATGTTTTCCGTAAGCGGGAAAAGCTGCATGTTCAAGCGGCAGACCCTTTCCAGTTTCTTGTCCTTCGAGACGATAGCCACGATCCTCTTGCGGCACAGCGCAAGTTCCTCCACGACCTTCGCGTAGCTTTCGGCAGTCACGCCCATGGTGATGCCGCTGAAGTGGCGTTCCGAAATCGGCAACTTGTCAAGCGCCTCGAGCGCGAATTCGCCCATCTGGCGCAGCAGCGAATGCACCGCCACAGAGACAACCTTCAGGCGCCCCGTTGTAAGCGAGCGGTTCGTCTGGTGGTAATTGCCCTTGATGTCGCGCGTCAACAGCCCCGCCTTCGTAAGAAAGCTGAGACTCGCGCTCACGTCGGCCGCCGAAATCGCTGGGCGGCATACCTTGGCAATCTCGTTCGGCTTTGCACCCGGCATGGCAACCGCCAGTTCGCGCACCACGGAATGCTTCCAGGTTTCGTAGAACGTGTAGAATTCGCTCCCGAGAATCTTCACGTTGTGCGCCGAGCTCAAAGCCTCCATTTCCTCGAAGCACTTTTTCTTTTCGCGGTCCGTCTTCGCGCTCTCGTAGCGCACCATCAAAATAAAGTAGTCGTACTCGAAGCCGAGCAACCCCATGGCAAGGGCAGTTTTCTTCGCCCCCTCTTCGCGAAGGCGCGTCTTGCCGTCGCAAACCAGCTTCAAGTACGACCCCGATGCGAACCCGGCAATCTTCGCGAACTCGCGCCACGTGAAAGCCGAGGTGCGCTTGCGTTCGCGGTAGTAGTCCAGGATATACTGGCGATAGTCCTTGTATTCGACAACCGATTTCATCATGACAATAAAATAGATTATCGCCGCACCCCACGCAATATTTTCTAAAAAACAAAAATAGCGTTTTTTTAGAAATTTAGCCATATTACTCTACAAGAATAAATTTTTTCACATTCTATAAAACAAAATGCAGGAATACATAAAACAAAAGGAACCCGGATTATTCCGGATTCCCTGTTTCTAGAGTCAATATTTTATAGACGAACTAATGGCAGACTATTTTGCAGTCGGATGATATCCCGAAGTGAGAGGATCGTAGGCCGTATGCGCAGTATCTATCGTCGCTGTCGACGAAGATTTAAGAACGCGGATCTGATCATCTCCCCTAATCAAGAGGTTATTCGTGAGGAGAACGGCGTTATTATAAACTCTAAAGCGGGAAATCGGAAGTCGGAATGTATTACCACCTATGGGTCGTGCGACAAGATTAATTCCATTCAAAGTCGGCCATGCCATGGTAGTATTGTCAACAAGGAGTTTTCCCCTGACAATAAACGTAGATGCGGTATGCCAAAGGCCATTTAAATCGCCTGTAAAATCCAATATTTCAGAGTTGATAATTTGCATGGTCGTATTGGCACCAACTTCGACGTGATTTTCGTTATATAAATTCAAACTGCCCACCTTTGTTGCGTCATACATACTCGCATCAAACGACATATGCGAATTCATAATACGAATGGGGCCGTAATTGTCTGGACCGGAGTATATACGGCCAAGCAAGTTGCTATTGGAGAAATTCACCCCAATTCCAGAATTTATTTCTTCGGCATAAACAGCATCTACGCATAAATCACATCCGCTATTCTGGATATCCACCGAAGGTACCGCACGGAAGAAATTATTACCATTGAATCCCCTTCTAAAATAGAAGCCCTTATTAGCCTTAAAGATAAACACATTGCTTATCCAAGCCCAGTCAACCCAGCCAAATTCCATACCCACCATATTGTTCAGAATATACGATTCTATGTCGTTATACATTTTCGTTGCCGTCGCTTCTCCCGCATAAACACCCGTAATTCCATAGTAACTCGTACAGAACTGGGTATGGATATTGACATCCTCTATCGCACCCTGAGAAGTAATAGCATCCAAACGCAAGCCCCTCTTAAGGGCCGTCATATTGACACCCTTGATATAATGGTCGTTAGAGCCGCTCAAGTCAATGCCGGCATACGAATTAACCAAGGTCGTATTCATAACGGAGCAGCGCGAAAAATAATCGCCGCCCTCGTACCCATCGCCATGCGGGAAGGTTCCAACACCCGTCTGGCAAGAAATGGTCCATGGGTAAGGAACAGGATGAAATTCATCATTAGCTGTCGGAATCGCCTGTTGCGGGTAAAAAACATTTACGCCATCAAGAGTCGCGGTCCCCTGAAGGGCGATGCACGCACCGTCGTCTTTATGGTCCCAGGCCGGGTTGAAATTTGCAGGATTCCAGCCCCAGCCATGATAGCACGCGATATTAGTTCCATCCGTTCTATTCCACGTCACGTTTGCCTGGTTCACATATGTCTGCACATACAAATCTGATTGCGTGACATTGTGAGGACGATTGTAAGAACCCTTGAGCGTCATACCATGCGGGACAACGATTTGGTCGTTAAAATTCCACACTCCCGGAGGCAAGTAGACGCCTATTCCTTTCAAGTTTCGGGCATCGGCAAACGCTTCTTGCAACATCGCATTGGTAAAGTAACGACGTGTCGAATTCGTCCCGTTAACACATGACATCTTATAGCTGTCAATCGTCTTACATGAACCGCTCGGCTGGCCAGACGCATTAACAACTTGTTTATTCTTTTCTCTAACGAAGTCCTCGAAATTAATGTATTTACCATCCATAAGCTGGATGGCGAATGCCGATTGCATCATGGCAAGCAGCAAGACTGATATTGATTTTTTCATTTCGTTCCCTTTCCCTAAAAAAGGTTTAATCGTTTAACTTGTTTTGCTTTTTATAAATTTCTTTGAAAAAAGCGTTATATATATAAATTGCTTTTTAGACAAAGTAACATTTATTTTAATCAAAATATTGTTACCAAATTATTAAGGAAAAGGTTCAAACTGATTCAAAATCAATCCTTATAAACAAAATCCCCGGCCAAAAGCCGGGGACAATTAGAAAAACCGAAAAAGCTTCTGTATTTCGTTATTTCACCGAGACGCGTTGCACAAGGCCTCCGACGCGCACAAGGTAGCTACCCGCACGGTCCACCGGAATCACGACGTTCGCATCAGCCAAGATTCCCTTGCGGAGCACGCGGCCCTGCATGTCGATCAAGGCGTAGCTACGTCCAGCCGATACTCCCGACACCTGGATATCGCGGCCGACAACCGTTACCGTAAACGACGGCACCTGCGCAACAGCAATCAAACTTTCCTTGCTGCTGGAACTGCCGGATTTGCCCGAAGAACTGCTGGACTTGGCAGAAGAACTCGACTTCGCGCTACTCGAGGAACTCGAAGAACTGACAGGAATCCACTCGAAGTGGGCGACAAGCGTCGTATCACTCAGCACCTTGAACGCGAGAACCGGATTCGTATTTTTCACGTCGTCGGCCCAATAAGCGAACCTGTAGCCGTCAACCGGATATGCAACGACAGAATCAACTTCTTCGTAGGCATATATCCTGCCGTCTTTCAAGCCGTCGATGCGACCGCGGCCGGGCTTGTCGATGTACACGGAAACTTCGAAGTTGAGCCTTTCCCACTTGGCATAGAAATCCAGAGGTTCCGTACTTTCCTTCGAGATGGACGTCACCGTCTCGCCGCTCAGAGCGGAATCGGCATACCAGCCCCTGAATTCGAAACCACGCCGTATAGCCGTGTCGGGAAGCGCCGTTTCGACACCTTGGAAGTAGCTCTTGAAATAGGCCGCCGTATCGCCTTCGAAGGTATGGAACTTCACGGCAAGCTCGGTGCCGGCAAAATTCTTGACTACGCCGGAGAAATTCGGATATTCATCCACACCGACATTTTGCCCCCAGATGGAGCCGTTCTCGCCATCGTGCAACAAGCGCGCCACAGATCCATTCTTGAACAGCTCCATGGCCACAGGCGTACCGCCACGTTCATTGTCATGTACATTTTCCGGATAATAGGAGTTCTCTATGGTCACCCTACTATCGTCCCTGCCAATCAAATCATACTCAATTTTACCTGAATCTAGATCAACAACCGGTCCTATATTGTGGCTATTGACAATGGTCAAATAATTCTTTTTCTCATAATAGTGTTTCCAGCCGACAAGGCCTCCACCGTAAGAACTCCTGTACTCGACACGTCCGGCATTATAGCTATTCTCGATATAGAGTTTCGTGACTCCGACGTCACCCCCCACAAGACCGCCAGCAGCGACCTCACCATAACCCTTTTCGTAGCTATGCACGGTAGACGTACTATAGCAATTGACAACCCTGATATCGCCCTGCTGCTCGTATTCATAATGGACGGTCCTGCCCATAAGGGCGCCAACAATGTCATTCGCCGCAAAATAGGATTTTTCGATACCCAGGTTCTTGATAACTACATCTTCGTAATCGCCGACCTTGTCCACGCTCCCGAAGAACCCTGTTCCTCTCCGATCCTCATCCAGGGAGTCATTGAAATACAGTCCCGAAACGGAATGGCCCCGGCCATCAAATACGCCACCGTATTCCATGATGGGCGTCCATTCCAGGAAAATGTCCTTGTCGGCTTCGTTCAGCAAGCCGTTCTCGTCGATAACATCCTGGTTTACCACGATATCGTTCGCGAGGGACGCGCAGGCATAATAATCCTGTCCAAACCCGTCTGTACCGTTCACAATGGCGGCAAAGCCATACAGTTCCATGACCGTCTTGATGACATAGCAGCCATCGGCATCCTTTGCCGGACTTTCTTTCTTGGCCCACTTGGCGTAAAACACCTTGTCTCCGGTGTCTTCGGCAGTAATTGTGCCTACACGCCCACCGCTATAATCGCTTTTCGCATACCATCCGGCAAACAAGTAACCTTCGCGCACGACCTTATGCGTGAGCGTCAATCCCGTACCTTCTACATACGACGTTGCCGCATTGGAATCGACGGTACCGCCTACAGCGTTATACGTAATCTTGCATATCTTGGAAAACTTTGCCCAGAATTCCCTGTCTCCTTCGGAATCGGCAAAGATCATCCCAACAGTATCCCCTGACAACTCCACATTTTCATACCATCCTTCAAAGACATAACCTTCTCGATTGGCCTGAGGAAGCCGGAATTCGTAACCGGGAACATAATAATTCGGATAATCCGCCGTGTCCCCTTCATACGTATGCAGGACAAGATCATCAACTGATTCCGAAGCAAAACCCGTAATTTGATTTTTGAATACCGGACCAGGATCAGCCCCTACATCTTGCCCCCATACAGTTCCGTCACCATAATTATAGGTGTAGTTGCGCAGCAGATAGGCTACGGTACCATCCTTGAAGAATTTATCAGGCATCGCGACAGCAAACGTGTCCACTTCTTTCGAGGCCGCATCCAAATAAAAAACATTTTCAAAAGCAGGATACCGGCAATCATAGTTGCCGCCTTTATCATATGTGCCGACAAACCCGCCTTGATACCATGTAGCAGCATTCACTATACCCGTGCTATACGCCCCCACCACATGGGATCCACACGTTGGCTTGAAGAAGCCCAATATGCCGCCAGCATACCAGCTTCCATCAAGATTTCCCGTATTGTAGGCATTTTCCACAAAGGCTTTCCCTTCCAGACGGCCGACAATTCCCCCCGCGGATTCATACGCATTGATCTCAGCCTCATTGTATGATGTCCTGATATAAACGGCACTACTGTAGTTTTCCTTAATCACTTCACCAACAACGCCACCTCCATACATGCCATAAACGCTTCCGGTATTGCCGCATTTTTCAATGACAGCAACCCCCTCAACGCCGCCTATTATGCCACCCCCACGATGAACAGAACTTATATGCGCACTATTGGTGCAGTTCTCGATACTTGCCGAAGCATCCTCCTGTACATGGCCAACAATTCCCCCAGAAGAAGCACCAACACCCGAAACAATAACTCCAGAAACCCTACAATTTTTGACAGACGCGGATCCCTTCGATTCGCCAATCATTCCACCGGCATACTCATAAGCATCTTTCACTTCTATTCGCACATGGCTAAAACAATTTTCTATAGATACAGACGATTTGTAATCAACAGTACCGACAATGGCACCAACATTATCAGGTTCACTGAAAAAATACGAATCCACAACCCCTAGATTCTTGACAACAGTAGTGTTCCCACTTAATTCCGAGAAAAAACCTGCGGGAGTTTCCGAGACAAACAATGTTGTCTCCGCCATTTTTACATAATACAGCCCTGAAACCGTATGATTCTGGCCATCAAAAACTCCAAAAAAATCGGACAGCGGAGTCCACGGGACAAAATTCGCCGTATCCGCGACGTTGAGCGAGTCGTTTTGGTCTAACACGTTCTCGTTCACAACGATATCGGCCGTCAGCTTCGCACACCCGCTAAACGATGGATTAAATGTGCCCAGAAGATCGGCAAATCCATAAAGCTCCTCGGCATCCGAGATTTCGTAGCAACCATTCACAAAAGCGGGGGTTTTAGGAGTGATTGTCCTTGCCGCATTTGCAAACGTGGCAAGCAGGGTGACTACGGCAAGAAAGGCTCCTTTTTTCGCGAACATGATTTGCTCCTGTACGTTGTTCTAATAAATATAAACCAAAAAAAATCCCCCGGCATTGCCGAGGGACTTTTTAAGGGCTTTTTCTCAACTACGAGAGCCTAGAAATCATGTAACCGGCGCAAACTGCAGTACCGATAACGCCAGCCACGTTCGGGCCCATGGCGTGCATCAGCAAGAAGTTCTGCGGGTCATACTTGGCACCTTCCACCTGGGACACGCGAGCAGCCATCGGCACGGCGGACACGCCGGCAGAACCGATAAGCGGGTTCACGGGGTTCTTCGGGGTGCACTTGTTCATGATCTTCGCGAGGAAGAGGCCTGCAGCGGTCGAGAAACCGAAGGCGACCACGCCCATGGCGATAATCATGAGGGTCTGCGGGCGGAGGAAGATGTCGGCAGACATGGTGAGACCCACGGAAGTTCCGAGGAAGATAGTCACGATGTTCATGAGTTCGTTGGAAGAAGTCTTCACGAGACGTTCCACGACGCCGGCTTCCTTGAAGATATTGCCGAGCATGAGCATGATGATCAAGGCAGATGCATCGGGCACCACGAGGATGCACACAATCATTACCATCACGGCGAACACGATACGTTCGGCCTTGCTGACCTTGCGGAGAGCCTTCATGCGAATCTTGCGTTCCTTGTCGTTGGTCATCAGGCGCATGATAGGCGGCTGGATGAGCGGCACAAGGGCCATGTAGGTGTAAGCAGCCACGGCGATGGGGCCGATGAGGTGCTTAGCAAGTTTGTTCGCAGTGAAGATAGAGGTCGGACCGTCGGCACCACCGATGATACCGATAGAGGCCGCTTCACCGAGAGTAAAGCCACCGAAAGCCACGGCGCAGAACATCGTCGCGAACACGCCGAACTGAGCGCCACCGCCGAGAAGCAGTGTACGCGGGTTAGCGATAAGCGGTCCGAAGTCCGTCATGGCGCCCACGCCCAAGAAGATGATGGGCGGGAAGAGTTCCAGGTGGATACCCTGGCTGATGTAGTAATAGAGGCCGGCCGTCGGGGTAAACATACCTTCGATGCTCCAGCCGCCATCGTAGAATCCCGCACTCGGGATATTCACCGCCAGTGCGCCGAGCGAAATCGGCAAGAGCAACAGCGGCTCGTACTTTTTGACAATCGCCAAGTACATCAGGACGAAACTCACGACCCACATGATCACCATAGACGGGGTGACGTATGCGAATCCGGTGTCGCCTGCGAACTCAACGACCGATTGCAAGAGTGAACTCATTTATCTATACCTCTTAGGCGATGGTCATGAGAGTCTGGCCGTCGACGACAGTGTCGGTTTCCTTGACGGCGATGGAGTTCACGGTACCGGCGCACGGAGCGACGACCGGGTTTTCCATCTTGAGGGCTTCGATGATAGCCACTTCCTGGTTGGCGGCAACGGTGTCACCGACCTTGACCTTCAGCTTGAACACGGAACCGGCCAGCGGGCTCTTGACTTCGGTACCACCGGCGGCGGCAGGAGCGGCAGCGGGAGCAGCGGCCGGAGCGGCAGCGGCAACCGGAGCAGCGGCAACGGCTGCATTGGAATCAAGAACTTCTACTTCGACATCGTAGGTCTTGCCTTCGAAACTGATACGGACGGTTTTCTTCATTTTGTTATTTCCTGGCTTAAAAGCCTGTTGAGTTTTTAAAGGTTATCCTTACTTGACGATTGTCCAAGCAGGGGAGTTAATGTTTCTGTAAGCAGTCACGCGGCAGGGCTGACCAATAGCCTGGGTCGCCGCTGCAGTCACGAGGGCGAGGAACTGGTCGTTGCTCATACCCGGGTGTTCTTCGAGGGCTGCCACGGCGGCAATGCCGAGGAAGGCCTGGAGCTGCTTGTTGGTAAAGCCCGGATGGACGCTCTTGGCGTTCGGATCCCAGTCACAGTGGGCAGGGCCGATCGTCTTGGAAGCGGCGGCAGCGGCCGGAGCGGCCTTGACCGCAGGTGCCGGAGCCTTGTCCTTGTTGAGGCCGAGCTTGGCCATAATGAAGTTCATGAGGTAGCAGAGCACCGTGAGGCCCACGATAACCACCATCACCACGATAAGACCGGTTGCCTGGAATTCGATCAGGGAACCGATACCGAACGTTTCGGAATCGCCCTTACAACCCTGTTCGGTCGAGAATTCGCCCTTGCAGTAGGTGGAACCAAGCTTGGCCTTGGCGATGGGGAGCACCTTGTGGCCGCCGGCGTTCTCGATGGAATCGCGCACGTCGCGGGCAAGGACTGCCTGGTCATAGGTCTTGTAGAGAACAGAATGGTTACCAGAGTGGTTTTCCACGATCTTGTAAACCATGTCGTCATTCATACCCGGCATGGAGAGCTGTTCCTGAACCTGGGCGGCATCGGAGGGGAGCATGAGTCCGAGCTGTTCGTCGAACTTGCCCTTCACCTTTGCTTCAGGCTGCGGAGCAACGAGAGCCGGCTGCTGCACTTCCGCTTCCGGAGCTGCGGCGGGAGCCACTTCTTCGACTTCGGGTGCATTGGTCTGTGTTTCGTTCATATTGGACTTAATCCATTCTTATGGGTTTCTGTTTTGTAAAAATCAGCGGTGTAAATGTAGAAAAAAAGGGGGTTCTGGCCCCTACATCACGCCGGTTTCGAGGCCCTTCACGGGGATATAGCGCAACGAGCCGTCCGGAGAGACTATTATGGCCGCCCCGGCAAGGTAATTTACCCATTTCCACTTTTCGTAATAGCGCACATTCGCATGCCCGTCGGTCACATAGGCAAGGAGCGGCACCACCAGGTAGTCGTGGGTACACATGAAGTTGACCCGCTCCATCTGGGGCAAACTCGCAACGAGTTCGCCTTCGATAAGCTGCACGCTGCGATCTTCCAGATCGTAGAACGCATCCGCATAGGCACCGGTAAAGGCGTACCTGGAATAAACTTCCCAACCGCCATTGGCATCGACGTAGCCGCTTGCCTTCGCATCGTCCTTCACATACCACGCCCCGTCCATGGCAGGGACCACATTGACGGCGTAGCCAGCCTGCCCGTAACCTACGGCAATGTTCTCGCAAGTTTCCTTGGTGCGCGTGTAGCCGGAATAGCCGTAGTAGAAATTCCCCTTTTTCCCGGCATCGGCAAGGCGCTTGCCCAAATTCTTGGCGTACTTTACGCCGTTATCGGTCAAGTGTCCGTTCGGGCCCGTATCGTTCGTGCGTTCGCTATGACGAATAACGAAAATGACCTTTTCATCGGCCTTGAGGTTCGCATAGACTTCAACGATATCCGTAAAGCCGTCCGCCTCCTGCGGAGTCGCCTGTCGCCAGCTTCCCTTGTCGAAAATGTAGTAGTTGTCGTGAATGACGCGGCCTTCTCGGACCTCCCTGTCGTAAGTGCCCTGCCCGAAACCGGCCGTATCCTTTTCCATGGGCTGCGCGATGCGCCATTGGAATCCATTCACATCGCAAATAAAACGCACCGCCGAATGGTCAGATGTTTCGTAGTCGTTTGCAAAAATCGCACTCTGTCCCTGGTTCACGTATGTGACCTGTCCCGCATTCGCAGCGCTGCAGGGCACAAAGCTGTACGCCAGCGGGAAAAAGGCGCGCATGTACTTCTCGAAATTCGGCACGTTGCCGCCGTAGGCGGCCATCGCGTTGTTGCGGATATCGTTGTACCTCCAGTTGGAATCGAGACCTACAATCCAGTCCGCAATCTTGATTTTTCCGTTGGGGTCGCTCCATACGCCATCGCCTTTCAGGTCTTCGCCCAAAGTACGGATAAAATTCAGCGTTTCATCCTTGCTACCGCGATTCTGCACCATCGCCGCCACGGCGAGCACCACCGCACCGGAATCCATCGCGAACTGCGCGGAATCTATTCCGAAGGCGGCAGCCGTCTCGTATTTCGCCTGCACTACCGCCACTTCTTCGGGGATATGGCTCATCAACAACTGCTCTACACGCGGCTCCGACAAAAGGTCCAATATGTCGATACCGGAAGAATCGGGTGCCGCACGTTCCGCCAGAATCTCGTACACAAAGAGCGGGGCGTCTATCGTCTCTACAACTTCGCGGGAATCGTGCCCCGAATCCGTCTTGGCCCCGTTTACGGCACCTCCGTCCGCATCAGAACCGCAACCCGAAAATAAAAGAACTAACGCAACCACCAAACATTCCAAGCACCATTTCTTTTTCACCACACTACCTACATCGTCATCGTTCCGGATTCAAGCCCCTTTACCGGTACGTAACGGAGCTTACCGTCTTTACCCTTGATAATCGCGAGACCGGCCAAGTAATTAATCCATTGTTTTGTTTCAAAATATCTCAAATTCACTTTCTTGTTCGTGCAGGCAGCCGTCAAGGGCATGACGAGCATGTCGTGAGAGATCCATACGCCGACGCGATTGATTTTCGCAAAGCCGGGTTCCACCACTTCCTTGATAAACTTCTCGTTGTACGTTTCAAGATCGTAGAATGCATCGGTAAAGGAACTTTTGTAGACATACGCCGATGTCACCGTCCAGCCGCCTTCATTGGAATTCTTGTAGTTCTCGAACTTCGTTTCGTCTTTCACGAACCACTCGCCATCGAGTTCCGGAATAGTGTCAGAAACAAACGGGGACACTCCCGCGCCAGAGGCAAAGTTTTCGCAGGTCTCATAGCTTCTCGTGTAGGTGGAGTTTGCGAACTTGATATCTTCGCCCTTCAGCTTGGCTCCCACGGACTTCGACTGGCTCTTGCCATCGTCGGTCAGGTGACCCTTCTTGCCCGTATCGTCCGTGCGCTTGGCGTGGCGCAATATAAAGATGACCTTCTCGCCCGCAGCCAGCTTCGCGTATACGTCCTGGATATCCTCGAATTCCTGGATATCGTCGGCTGTAGTCGCGCGCCAGGCCTTGGTAGACTGCTCATAGATATAGTACTTGTCGGCATTGATCTTGCCGAAACGGAGCTGGCCGTCGTATTCGCCCTTCCCGAAACCGACCGTATCCTTCTCGATATCGGTAGCGACTCTCCAGCGGTGTTCCTCCGCATCGCAGATAAAGCGCACCCTGGGGCCGTCGGGCTGTTCGTAATAAGAGACAAAGAACTTGCTCTGGCTGTTGTTGATATGCTTGACAGTCCCCGCGTTCATGGTTCCGCAAGATTCGAACTGGTGAACCTTGGTCCAGAAGTTGCGCAGGTGCTTTTCGAAATCGGGTACGGGGCCCAGATTCCAGCTGGCCACGTTCTGGCGTACAAATTCGTACGTACCGCTCGTATCGAGAACCAGGAGCCAGTCCGCCAAGTCCGCCTTGGCGCCATTGTCGTCCCAGTTGCCGTTGCCCTTAATGCGTTCGGCAATCCCGTTCGCATACTGGAGCATCTCGCTACCCGAACCCTTGCGCTGCATCATGATAGATATCGCAAGCAGGGCAGCGCTGTACTCGTCGCCGTCGAACAGGTTGACATCTTCGGCAAAGCGTCCGTCGGTCGTCGTCACCGTCTGCTGCTGTCCGCCAAAATTCCAGCCTCCACCCCAGGCTCCGCCGCCGCCCGTGCTAGAAGATCCGCCCAGGTTGATGTCGAACGACGAAAGGATTTCTTTCAGGGACTGCGCCTTCACGGAACGGATGGGCTTGTTGTTGCCGCTGTCTTCTACAAGTTTCTGCACGCGGGGGGCTTCCATGTGCGTCAGCATGTTCACGTTCACCGTATCGCGGTCCGTGACATCGACAATCGCCTTGAGCGTTACCGACTTCGACGACACGCCCCCCGTAAGCTCGCTACGGAACATGCCGCTCGCTTCAACGCGCAAATAGGGAGAACGCAGATCCAACGCGTCAAAACGGTATGCGCCATCGACACCCGTGATGCATGCCGTATGCGTCAGGCGGGAATCGGCCAACCTCTGTACGCTGTCCAGTTCGGTAATCTTCACCGAGGCGCCATAACGGAACGGGCCCTTCTCGGCAATACCCACGATGGTAGCGCCCGGAATACGCACATCAAGCGTATCCAGACCCGAAGAAACCGTAGTGCCGCCACCGTAGCCGCCAAAACCGCCATAGCCTCCGTAACCGCCGGCCGGAGCCGCAGCGGCATCGTCCGCCGCGGTCTCGTCAATCGTCAGAACGCCATCCTTGCAAGATACCGTGAACACTTCTTCGACCGTAGAATACGGGACCCAGTTGCCGCCCAGGCAGAAATAGACCATCTTCTCGGCGTTCACCATGAACGTCTCGCCCTCGTTCTTCGCGGAACAGGCGGGTAGCTGGTCCACGTCCGTCACTATCGTCGTATCTTCTACGACGTTCGTATCGGCAATGACATCGGGCGGGACATACGAACTGGAGGAATTCGATACACGGCCGCTACTGCTGCTACCGTACTTCTTGTCCGGCTTGCCCGAAGACTTCGAGGAATCGGAAGAGCTGTCCTGGCCTTCCAGCAGGGTTTCGGAGGAATCAGCAAGAGCATCCGCTTCGGAAGCAGAGTCCGAACCGCACGAGGTAAAAAAGAAAACTGTCAGTCCTAGAAGGACGGCACGAAAGTACATAATCTAAGGACATAATATATATTCTAGGCGGCCATTTTTCCAATAGCCGCCCGTTGGATATAATCCAAAAAAAGCATTATTCGTGCATTTTGCCCGTTTTCAGGAACCGGGAGTGCATTTCGAAGGCACGGTCGAGCGGCAGCGGCTGGTGCAGTCCCTTGGCATGCTTCAACCCGTACTCCAGAAAATCCGTCAGCTCGTCACGGAAATCCGGATGTGCGCAGTTCCTGATGATCAGGCGGGCGCGTTCTTCGGTCGGGAGCCCGCGCAAGTCCGCAAGGCCCTGTTCCGTCACAAAAATCTGCGTATCGTGTTCCGTGTGGTCGACATGGCTCACGTAAGGGACTATGCTCGATATGGCACCGCCCTTGGCTACCGACGGCGTCAAGAAGAAGCCGAGGGCGCAGTTGCGGGCAAAATCCGCCGAGCCGCCGATGCCGTTCATCATCGCGGAACCGCAGACCAGCGAGCTGTTCACATTCCCGAAAATATCCGCTTCCAGCGCGGTGTTCATCGAGATTACGCCAATGCGACGGATGAGGTCGGGACTATTGCTCACTTCCTGCTGGCGCAGCACGAAATGGCGTTTCCAATCCTTCGCGTTCTCCACGAATTCTTTCTGTGCGGCCTGCGACAGCGTGAGGGCGGTACCGCTAGCGATACCGAGTTTGCCCTTCTTGAGGAGCGGAAGAACCGCCTCCTGGATGACTTCGGTAAACAAATCTATCTGGCCGAGACGGTCGTCATTGGCCATGGCGCAGAGCACCGCGTTCGCGATCTTGCCTACGCCGCTCTGGAAAGCCATGCCCTTCGGGAGCCTGCCGTGGGATTCCTCGAAGCGGATAAAGTCCAGGATGCGCTCACCGATATTTCTCGAGACTTCGTCGGGTTCCACGAACGGGGTCACCTCGTCGTAGCCGTCATTCTCCACGATAGCAATTACTTTATTCGTATCGATACGGACCGTATCTTCGCCGACGCGGTCACCGGCAGAATAGATGGCAAGCGGTTTTGCATGCGGAGGCAGTTCGGGAAGGGCGCAATCGTGCATGCCCATGCAGCTGTCGCCCAGGCGCGTGTTCAGTTCCAAGACAATTTTCTGCGCCATCTCCAGGTACGTGACGGAATTGCCGCCCGATGTAGAAAGGCAGACACGGCCGTCGGGCATAATCGCGCTGACCTCGATAATGGCGACAGTCGGCGCAGGCACGGCACCGGTGCGCACGAGATAGCCCATCTTGCCGAGATGCGCATCGATGTAGTCGACACTGCCGTCGTTGATTCCCTTGCGCAGGCTCGGATTGCTCTGGTAAGGCATACGGAGCTTCATCGCCTTCGCGCGCGCAAGGGCGCCGTCGCAGCTATCGCCTGTCGAGGCGCCCGCGAAAAGGGTCACCTGGAACTTTTCGCCCGCCTCATGGAGGCGTTGCGCCCGCTCCGCAATCGCGAGCGGAACAGCCTTCGGATAACCCGCCAGCGTAAAGCCGGAAACTCCGAGAATATCACCGTCTTGAATCATTTCGGCCGCAGCCGCGGCACTGCACTTTTTGCTAGCAATCCAGTCCATGGCGTAAAGATAAATTTTTCTATCTTCCTAGTGTGATCCACTTTATCAAGTACAATATCATCGGCGTACTGAACACGCTCATCACGCTCGCCACGGTGTGGGTGCTGCACCAGATTCTGGACTGGAACCTGGAACTGTCGAACTTCCTGGGCTTTGTCGCGGGCGGCATCAACAGTTACCTCATGAACCGCATCTGGAACTTCAAGAGCAAGAACAAGAAGCGCACCGAGGTCTTCCGGTTTCTCGTCGTGTTCCTCTGTAGCTACGCCCTGAACCTGCTGGTACTGGAGCTTTGCGCCTACCTGCTCGTGAACGCATCCTGGACAGCGCCGTTCACCACGTGGATTTCTAAGTTCATGAAGCCCACGTACTTCGCGAACATCGTCGCGAACGTGGTCTACGTCATCGCCAGTTTCCTGCTGTACAAAAAATGGGTGTTCAAGCGCTAGCCGCTAGCGCACGTATCCCTTGAACCATTCGGCAAAGGCCTTGATTCCGACATCCAGGTCGGTATCGGCCGTATAGCCCACGTCCTTTTCCAGTGCGGTCGTGTCGGCCCACGTCACCTCGACATCGCCGGGCTGCATCGGCATAAAGTTCTTCTCCGCCTTCTTGCCCAGGTGCTTTTCGAGTGTCTCGATGAATTCAAGCAGATTCACGGGCTTGCCGTGACCGATGTTATAAAGGCGATGTTCCGCTTCGGCACCAGGAGCATCCATGCGGGCAGCCCCAGCCTCGAATACCTTCACCACGCCGCCGGCAATGTCGGCCACGTAGGTAAAGTCACGCATCATGTTACCGTTGTTGAACACCTTGATGGGGCGGTCGTGCATGATGGCATCGGCAAAGAGCCACGGAGCCATGTCGGGCCTTCCCCACGGGCCATATACCGTAAAGAAACGGAGTCCGGTCGCATTCACCTGGAACAGGTGGCAATAGGTTTCAGCCATCAGTTCGTTGCTGCGCTTGGTCGCCGCATAAAGGCTCGAAGGCTTGCACACGGGATCGTCGGTGCAGAACGGCGTCTTGGTATTGCGTCCGTACACACTGCTGCTCGACGCATACGCGAGATGTTCCACCGGGAACTTGCGGCAGCATTCCAGCACGTTCAGGAACCCGGTAATGTTGCTGTCGACATAGGCCTGCGGATTCTGCAGGCTATAACGCACGCCAGCCTGCGCGCCCAAGTGGATGACTCCATCGAACTTCTCGCGTTCAAAGAGACTTGCCATAGCGGGAGCATCGGCGAGGTCCATCCGGTGAAAAGAAAAGTTGGCATGGTCCAGGCGCTTCAGGCGGTCTTCCTTGAGCGATACCTGGTAATAGGAATTCATGTTGTCTATGCCTACCACCGTGTAGCCCTTCGAAAGCAAGATCAAGGAGACCTCACAACCAATGAAACCGGCGGCACCTGTAACTAGAACCTTCTTTGCCATTTTTTTCTCCGCCGCAAAATGTAAAAAAAGGCTCCCCGGAGGGAGCCTTTTCATTTACAGTTCTAGCCGATTATTCGAACGGAACGAGTTCCACGCGGCGGTTCTGCTTGCGGCCCTTCTTGGTGCCGTTGCTTGCGATGGGCTTTTCGCCACCGTAACCGACAGCGCGCAGGCGGCTCGCTTCGATACCCTTCATCACGAGGTAGTTGACCACGGCAAGAGCACGGTTCTCGGAGAGTTCCTTGTTCTTCTTGGCGCTACCCACGTTGTCCGTGTGGCCCTGCACTTCGAGCTTGGAGTTCGGGATCTGCTGCATCAAAGCGACGATGTCGTTCAAGGTTCCATAGCTGTTCTTGGTGAACTTGGTGGAGTTGGTCTTGAACTCGATACCCTGCTTGAGCTTGTTCAAATCCTGCTTCTTGTCGGTCGGGCAGCCCTTGCCGTCGATCTTGATGCCTTCGAGAGTGTACGGGCACTTGTCGAGGTAGTCGGCCACGCCGTCCTTGTCGGTATCCATCGGGCAGCCGGTGCTGTCGACAGAAACGTTCTTCGGAGTATCCGGGCACTTGTCGACGCCGTCAGAGACGCCATCCTTGTCGGCATCCAGCGGGCAACCGGTGGAGTCGACCGTCACGCCTTCCTTGGTGTTCGGGCACTTGTCGAGATCGTCCGGGACACCGTCCTTGTCGAAGTCGAGAGAGCAGCCATTGGCATCGACAGTAGAACCGATAGCGGTATTCGGACACTTGTCGAGTTCATCGGGCACGCCGTCCTTGTCGGCATCGGTCGGGCAGCCAGTCGTGTCAACCGGGACTCCCTTCCTGGTGTTCGGGCACTGGTCAAGGGCGTCGGGCACGCCGTCGCCGTCGAAGTCGCCTTCGCAGCCATCGGCATTCACCTGGGCACCGACTCTAGTATTCGGGCACTTGTCGAGAGCATCGGGCACGCCATCCTTGTCGGCGTCGGCCGGGCAACCCGTGGAGTCAACCGGGATACCGACAGACGTGTTCGGGCACTTGTCGAGAGCATCCGGGATGCCATCCTTGTCGGCGTCAGCCGCGCAACCCGTAGAATCCACAGGCAGGCCTACCGGAGTATTGGCGCACTTGTCGAAGGAGTCGAACACGCCGTCCTTATCGGTATCGGCCGGGCAACCCGTCGTGTCGACGATAATGCCGGGCTGAGTATTCGGGCAACGGTCGTTGGAGTCCTCGACGCCGTCCTTGTCATAGTCACCTTCGCAACCGGTCACGTCGATCACAGCACCCTTCTTGGTCCTCGGGCACTTGTCGATGCCATCGAACACACCGTCTTCGTCGGTATCGCTCGGGCAACCCACGGAGTCAACCGTAGCGCCTTCCGGAGTGTTCGCGCAGTTGTCGTAACCGTCAATAACGCCATCCTTGTCCGTATCGATCGGGCAACCCACGGAGTCAACCGTAGCCTTTTCGGGCGTATGGGCGCACTGGTCGTTGGCGTCGGAAATGCCGTCGGAGTCTTCGTCCTTGACCATCGGGGTTCCACCGATATGCCAGTTCAACATGGCGACAGCCGCGTAGAGCGGGCCGGAGGTATAGCAGTAAGAAGCCTTGGAGTCGCTCTTACCCTTGTAAGCGATGGTGTAGTCGGAGCAACCCTTCATCTCCTTCTTCGGGTCGTAGTTGAAGTTCTTGAAGTTGCGCACAGCAAAATCAAGACCGATGCCCATGTCGACATTGCGTCCGAGGTGGAAACGCAAGCCCGGAGTGATGTACATGGGGTCAACCATCGCATCGCGCGGGAACCTGGTATTTTCGACACGCATTTCGCCGGAGTATTCCAGGAACATGTCCAGGCCTTCGCTCACGATCAGGTTGAGGCCGGCATCGTAAATCACGGCGTCGGATTCGTCAAGGCCGAAGGTATGCACATAGCTGCCATGGCCGTTCACGCGAATGGGGGCGCCAATCTTGGTAAAGTCCAAAGTCATCACGAGACCTGCACCGCCGGTCCATGCCTCGGATGTATACGGATGCGTGTATCCGTTATCGTCCAGATACCACACGTGGCGGGGACGCACACCTGCAGAAGTCGTGCCCGTCGGAGCATAGAGGTCGAAAATACCCGCAAGGGCGAAAACGGTCCTTTCGTTGCCGAACGGAGCGCGAATCTTCATCCACATGTCGATATCGCCCAAGCCGGCAGACCACATGCCGTTCTTCGCGGCAACGCCGTCCGATTCGTGGGCATGTTCATAATAGACGGGGAGGACGGCACCGAGGTCGACAAAGCTCAGCATGCCGACAGACATGTTGAAATTCCCGGAGAACGATCCAGCCCAGTCCTCGAAGGAGTACTGATGGCCGCCTTCGTCGCGGAAGTTTCCGCCGCGAGAGAAGGACCAAGAATCGTTAGACACGTCTCCACCCGTACCAACGGAGAAACCCCACTGGCCTAGCGTATACGCATTGTGCTGATGGAAGCCGTCCGAACCACCCTGAAGCCCAGCCTGGGCAAAAGCGATACTCGCAGCAACCAAGGATAAGGCGAATATTCCCTTCATATTGACCCCTTGTTGTTAATCATTCTAGACATTTTTAATTATAGAAAATGAATTCATTTCAAGTACAGGAATCAAGAATTATGCGTCAACAAGCGCCTTTTATGAAAAAAAGTTATCTTCAGAGGCGCGAAATGCAACGAAAATTTATCATTAATCATCAAAATTTACAGATATGACAACCGAGACGCCGATACTTTCTGTAAAGAACCTCCACCGCGACTTCAAGATGGGTGACGAGACCGTGCATGCGCTGCGCGGGGTGAGTTTCGATATCCACAGGGGTGAATTCGTGACCATCATGGGTACCAGCGGATCCGGGAAATCCACCATGCTGAATATTTTGGGCTGCATGGACCGTCCGACATCCGGCCACTATATATTGGACGGCGAGCACACCGAAAAACTGAAACGCGACGCTCTCGCCAAGATACGCAGCCAAAAGCTGGGATTCGTCTTCCAGAGCTACAACCTGCTAAGCCGCACCACCGCTATCGAAAACGTCGAGCTTCCGCTGCTGTACAACTCGAAAATTTCCTCTGCCGAAAGGCGCCGCCGCGCCGTAGAAGCGCTCGAAAGGGTCGGGCTCGTCGACCGCATGAACCACCTGCCAAACCAGCTTTCGGGCGGGCAGCAGCAGAGGGTAGCCATTGCGCGCGCCCTGGTGAACGATCCCGTAATCATCCTCGCCGACGAAGCGACAGGAAACCTGGATACGCGCACCAGTTACGAAATCATGATGATTTTCCAGGAACTCAACCGACAGGGGAAAACCATCGCCTTCGTGACGCACGAACCCGACATCGCGACCTTCAGCGGGCGCACCATCACGCTGCGCGACGGACTCCTGAAAAAGGACGTCAAGAACGAAACCGTGCAAGACGCGAAGACCGCATTCGAAGCACTCCCTCCGCCGGAGAATTTTGATAATTGATGATTGATAATGGATAATTGACGATGTCCCCACTAACTCTCATAAAAATCGCCATCCGTGCCCTGCTCCGCAACCGCATGCGGACGTTCCTCTCCGTACTCGGCATCGTCATCGGCGTCGCGGCCGTCATCACCATGGTCGCCATGGGCGAAGGCTCCAAGAAGTCGATCAAGGAACAGATGACCGCCATGGGCACGAACGCCATCATCATCATGCCGAACCGCGACCGTCGCGGCGGCGTGCAGATGGAATCCACCGAATCGCTCGAAGAAGCCGACGTGATTGCTATCCGCGAAAACGCCACCTACATTAACGGCGTCTCGCCCATGATTACCGTTGGCGGGCAGGCCATTGTAGGCAACAACAACTCCCCCACGGCATTGAGCGGCGTATCGGCCGACTACCTGAAAATCCGCAACTACGAAATCGAAGACGGCGTCATGTTCGACGACCAGGCAGACCGCATGGCCAAAGTCTGCGTAATTGGCCAGACTGTCGTGAAAAACCTGTTCCCCGAAGGCGACCCCATCGGCAAGACCATCCGTTACAAGAGCATTCCCTTGAAGGTCATCGGCACCCTGAAAGCCAAAGGCTCCGGCGATTTCGGGCAAGACAACGACGACGTGATTTTTACACCCTACCAGACGGTGATGAAGCGGTTCAACGCCACCACGAACATCCGCCAAATCTACGCGAACTCCATCGGCGAAGGCTACGCCGAAAAGGCGACCGAAGAAATCATGGGCATATTGAAGGAACGCCGCAGCTGGACAAAGCCCACCGACCCCTTCCGCGTCTTTACGCAAGAAGAGATGATCCAGATGGTCACGAGCACATCCGACATGCTTTCACTCGTGCTGACGGCCATTGCCGGCATTAGCTTGTTCGTAGGCGGAATCGGCATCATGAACATCATGTACGTGTCCGTGACCGAACGCACCAAGGAAATCGGCCTCCGCATGGCCATAGGCGCCCGCGGCCGTGATATCCTGCTCCAGTTCCTCTTCGAATCCGTCATTATCAGCCTGCTCGGCGGCGCCATCGGGATCGCGCTCGGCATTGCCGCCTCCGAAACGGTCAAGATTGCGATGAACTGGCCCATGAGCGTGTCCATCACGAGCGTTATCGTGAGCTTTGCCGTTTGCTTTACCACCGGAGTCTTTTTCGGATGGTACCCCGCCCGCAAGGCAAGCCAACTCGACCCTATCGAAGCTTTGCGATTTGAATAAAAATTTTTCGTTTACCAGGAACAGGCGCTTTACTATATTTGGGCACATGAAATTTTTTTGTATCTGGCTACTTTTGGGAATGTCGCTCAGCTTTGGGCAACTTGTACAAAAAAAACCGGCACCCACCAACGATACCGTCAACCTTTCCGGCCAGACGCACAAGATGCCGATGGTCTATTCGGACAGCCTCCACCAGAAAAACAACAAGGCCGCCTCGGGAGCTATCGCATCGGTGAACAAGGAAGAAGAGGGTGACGCCCTTACCGGAGCCGTCATCGGTGTCGGGGCAGAATTTGTGGGCCAGGTCCTCAAGGACATGATTTCGCCCAACTCCCCCGAAGCAGACGCCGTCGAGCTGGAAAGAACTAGACGCTAGTCCGCGCCCTACGTTTCAACGTCATTCCGAGGCGAAGCCAATAAACGAAACTTGGAAACTTGTTTCCTTAGTTGAGTTATGCCCTTTGGGTAGAAATCCAGGCCAAAACATAAAGAGCGGAACCATAGTCCCGCTTCTTCGATGCTACTCTCAGGATGACGTTTAGCCTAAATACTTCTCGCCGGATTCCACGCTCTGGTAGATGAGCGTGTTGATGGTCATGGGGCCAACGCCGCCGGGGACCGGAGTGTAGGCAGATGCCACGTCGTCGAGGCCCTTCTCGATGTCGCCCACGCCACCCGGATGGTAGCCGGCGTCGACCACGACCGCACCCTGCTTGATCCATTCCTTCTTGATGAACTCGGGCTTGCCCACGGCACCCACGAGGATGTCGGCCCGCTTCACGAATTCGGGGAGGTTCTGCGTTTTGCTGTGGCAGATGGTCACGGTACAGTCCGCGTTCAGGAGCATCATGGCCATCGGCTTTCCGAGAATGGCACTGCGGCCCACGACTACGGCATGCTTGCCTGCGAGCGGGATGTTGTAGGCCTTCAACAGGCGCATGATGCCGGCGGGAGTCGCGCAACCGTAGGCGGGTTCGCCCATCGCCATGCGGCCAAAGCCGAGGCAGGTCACGCCGTCCACGTCCTTGCGGGCGTCGATGGCCTCGAAGGCTGCACGTTCGTCGATATGGCGCGGTACCGGATGCTGCAGCAAAATTCCGTGCACGTCCGGATTCTCGTTCAGTTCCTGGATCTTGTCGAGGAGTTCCTGCGTGGTGGTGTTCTTCGGCATTGCCACGCGGATGCTTTCCATGCCCACGCGTGCACAGGCGTTGCCCTTCATCTTCACGTAAGTGGCGCTGGCCGGGTCGTCGCCCACCAGGATGGTCGCAAGGATGGGGGTCTTGCCCGTCTTTTCCTTGAGCTTCGCCACGCGGGCGCTGAGTTCTTCTTCAGTGGTCTTGGCGAGTGCCTTGCCGTCGAGGATGAGTGCTGCCATAAGGTCTCCGTTCGGGCAAAACGCCCGCTTGCAGGGTCAAAGATAGAAATAAAAAACTCCCCTCAAAAGGGGAGCGCCAAGCATTGTTAAAAAAAGGAGACAATCACATGATCACGTCGAGCATCGCCGGAATCACGATGCAGACGATTGCCCACGGGTAAGAAAGGGAGCCGCGGAGCCAGCCCGTGTTGCTAGGCCTGCTGTTGGAACGGACGTAAATCGGGGCGTCGCTCATTCTGAGAGAATCCTGAAGAGCTTCCTTCACACTGCTTACCGAAGCGTCAAACTGCTTCTTGCTCGCAGTAGCTGATTCGTAATAATGTTCAAAGTGGTTCATCATGGAGTTATCCTCTTGTGGAGTTTTTCCTCTTATTGTGTATAAATTTATAAATATTTCTGGCAAAACCAAGGGGTTTGTATGTTTTCCGTAACAATGGAAAAACCTCTAGAAGTCCGTCTGAATCAAGGACTTATCCACAAAAAGTGGCGAAATTTGAACGGTTTTGGGGTTTTTGGGTCGTGTAAAAGATTGTCCACTATGGACAAATCCTGTAAAATGCGGTTCAAAAAAGTGTTCGCCCACTGTTCTCATTCGGGCTCTCCGGACCACGATGCAGCCCCGATTGTGATGTAACGCACCTTTTTTTGCTAACTTAGTAGGGCACAATCCTGTATTTGAAGGGGTAATGAATGACATTTGCCAAGTATTTTCCAGCAATTTTCGGGATGTTCGCCCTGGTAGCCTGCGGCGGAAACAAGGATGCCGCACCTGCCGTGGACCCGAATCCCGCTCCGGCACCCGAACAGAGCAAGAAGGTTTCTCTTGACAGCCCGGAAGACCGCTATAGCTACGCCCTGGGTATGGACCTGGGCAAGGCCATCGCCAACGTAAACGTTCCCCTGAAGATGGACGTGCTCATGTCCGCCATCCTCGACGAGACGGATTCCACCCGCAAGGTATTGCTGAACGACACCGCGGCAGAAACCGCCCTTCAAGACCTCCTGCTCCTGATGCAGAAAAAGAAGGAGACCGACGAAGCCGCCGCTGCCAAGAAGGCCCTCGACGAACAGGCGGCCTTCCTTGCCAAGAACATCATGGATTCGACCGTAAAGACAACCCCCAAGGGCGTGCAGTACAAGGTCCTCAAGAATGCGGATTCGACCGGCATCTCCCCGAAGGCTAGCGACAAGGTCAAGGTCCACTATATCGGCTCCCTCCTCGACGGGACCGAATTCGACAACAGCGTCAAGCGTGGCGAACCGCTGGAATTCCCGGTGAACGCCGTCATCGAAGGCTGGCAGGACCTGCTCCAGGTGATGAGGGAAGGCATGAAGGTGAAGGCCTGGATTCCGAGCGCTCTCGCCTACGGCGAAGAGGGCGTCCCGCCGCTGATTCCGGCAAACTCGCTCCTGGTGTTCGAAGTTGAACTCCTGAAGGTCTACGCCGAGGCCCCGGCCGCAGATACCGCAGCCGTAGTGCCCGTAGCCCCGGCCGACAGCGCCGCGCCAGCCGCCGAAGCCCCCAAGGCCGACGACAAGAAACCCGCCGCCAAGGCCGAGAAGAAACCTGCCGAAAAGAAGCCGGCAGCCAAGAAATAGGCTAATTTAACACTTTATTGAATTACGGTCCCTTGACGGGGGCCGTGTTTTTTTATGTTTATAGGCATGAACAAGTCTGCGTCTGATTTTTACTCTCAGCACTTCGAAGTCGCCGGGTTCATCCGGGAAGTCTTCGGTTACATGGACCGGTTCAAGGGCCAGCTCTTCATCTTGAAGATTGACGACAGCCTCATGGACCACCCCCTGTTCCCGGTGCTCATGCGAGATATCGCCCTGTTGCACAAGGCGGGTATCCGCATCATTATCGTGCCGGGTACGCGCAAGAGTATCGACGCGCAGCTCAAGGCTTGGGAAATCGATTCCAAGTTCCACGACGGCGTGCGGCTTACGAGCGAAGAAGCCCTGCCCCTCATCGAGCAGGCGTCTTTGGGTGTTGCCCAGCGCATCATGAGCCACCTCACGGCGAGCGGCCTGAGCGGCATCCAGGGCAACTGGGTGCTGGCGCGGAGCCTCGGCGTCATTGACGGCGTGGACTACATGAGGACGGGCCGGATCGAACGTATCCAGCGCGACATACTCGACCAGCTTTTGAACGAGAAGTTCGTGCCCATCATTCCGCCTATCGGCTGGAACAAGCTCGGGCATGCCTACAATATCAGCTCCACCGAACTGGCGACCGAAATCTGCAAGTACATGAAGGTGGGCAAGCTGTTCTTCATCGGTAACGAGAACGGTATCAAGCTCAAGGGACTCGTGACAGGGAAGAACACCAAGTACCTGGAGCCCACCGAGTCGGGCGTGATTTCGGCTTTGGACGTGGACCAGGCGAAGGAACTGTTGGAACTCAATTCCGACATGCTGAACTTTGCGCAGATGGATTACCTGATGAACGCCATCCATGCTTGCGAGGCGGGCGCGAACCGCGTTCACCTGCTAAGCGGTGAATTCCAGGGCAGCGTGCTGCAAGAAGTATTCAGCGCGCGGGGCGACGGTACCATGGTGTACGCGAACCAGTATTCCAGTATCAGGCCCGCGAACATCGAGGACATTCCGGATATCCTCCGGATTATGCAGGACTACATCGCGAAGGGTTACCTGGTGCCGCGCACGCAGGAAAGCATTTCCGAAAAGCTCAAGGACTACGTGGTGTACAGCATCGACAACAGTATTCACGGCTGTGGCGCCTTGCACGCCTTCGAAGACGGTATGGCCGAAATTGCGGGCATTGCCGTGGGCGCGAACTACCGCAAGTCGGGCATCGGCGATGCGATTGTACGGCACCTGATTTCCATCGGGCGCATGAAGGGCTACAAGAAATTGTTCCTACTTACGACGCAGGCTCTCGATTGGTTCTACCCGTTCGGATTCGAAGACGGGACGGTCGAGGACTTGCCCAAGAGCAAGCGGGACAACTACAACCAGAAGCGTAACTCGCGCATTTTGGTGCTGCCGCTGGACAAGTAGTATGAACGCACTTGAAGCAATACACACACGTCGCAGTACCCGCAAGTTCAAGGCACAGCCTGTGGAACTCGAGAAGTTGAAGCAGATTGCCGAGGCGGGCCAGTTCGGGCCTACCGGTGGCAACGCTCAGACGAATCACTTCTTCGTGATTTCGGATGCTTCGGTGATTGCGAAACTCAAGGAACTGGTGCAGGCTGCGTTCGCGAAGATGGAACTCCGCGATGACCTGTACAAGAGCCTCAAGAATTCCATCACGCTCGCCCGCAAGGGGAACTATTCCTTCTGCTATACGGCACCCGTGCTGATTGTGGTCGCGAACAAGAAGGAATACGGCAACAACATGGCCGATGTCGCCTGTGCCGTGGAAAACATGATGCTTGCGGCGAACGAGCTGAACTTAGGCAGCTGCTACATCAACCAGCTCAAGTGGCTGAACGAGGATCCGGCAATTCTCGAATACTTGCGCACTCTCGGTCTCAAGGAAGACGAGCGTGTGTACGCCTCCGTTGCCATCGGCTACGCCGATACCGAATCGGGCCTGCCGAACCGCGCGGAATCCCCGCGCGTCGGCAACGAAGTCGTGTTCGTGTAGGAGTGCACATGGATTTTCCGGCAAAGAGTATTCTGTCCATCGCCTGTATTGCGGCATTTACCGCTTGCAGCGACGAAAGTTCCGAATCGAGTGCAACAATTCCGGAATCGAGCAGCGCGGTGACGACGGACACCGTATGGAATCTCGCGAACCTCACATGGTACACCTCGTGGCCGGAACCCGGAAGCGAAGAATGCGAAGACTATAACGGCTGTACCTGGGCGGGCTGGTTTGCCGGCCTTGACGACCAGCAGACAGAAGAATGGGTAAGCCAGCACAACATCATCGCGGTTCACCAGAAAGACTGGGATACCTACAAGCTGAAGACCTTCAGACTCCGCAAGAACGGACAGACCATCGACGCCGTAGTTTACGACATGTGCTCCGACGACGATTGCGACGGCTGCTGCACCGAGAATGCGGGCGAAATCGGGTTCCTGATCGATATCGAAAGCTATACTCGCGCCAGGTTCAACAACTATGGTTCCGGAACCGTGGAATGGACCTGTCTCAACTGTGAATAAAAATGCCTGAACAAGAACTGACACGAGAAACCCTTGTGGAATTCTTCGGCGAAGAGGAATTCAAGAAACTGTGCAACCACGAGGCGGGCCACGCGCTAGTCGCCTACCTGTTCAAGCGCCCCGTCGATTACGTGAAGATGGACAAGTCCAAGGAACGCCCGGGCATCACCCACATTCCCGGAAGCGAGCTGGAAGGAGACGCGCATATCGCCATGGCGGGACACATCGCGGAATTCTTGATGCGCAAGGGCTTCGATTGCGGCCTTGACACGCTCATGAAGGACTTACCGGCGGAACTCTACAGAAGCGACCCGGACTACCAGCGGTTCCAAGCGGCCTGCTATTATTTTCACCTGGTAGAGACGAACGTGGTGGAACAGGATTACAACCTTCTGATGGCATGCCGCAAGGCCCTTTGTGGGATTGCCGAAGCGTTGAATCAGCGCGTGTACCTGACCCGCGATGATATCGAAAACATCCTGAAAAAAACCTAAAAACCCCAAAAATACGGTTTTTGGCAAGTGACATTTTTTGTCGCTCTCTTTTTTGTATATTAATCACTGTGCTTATGCATATATTTGCATACATGCATAACAAATATGAAACAAACATTAGAAAAATACCAGGAGGTTTTCCATGGCAATCATATTCGACGATTCAAGATCTATCAACGATTACCTCAAGAAACCGGACTCCCATCCGGAATCGTTCGTCTCAATGTGCAAGCGGCAGGCGGCGGGGCTGAAGCTGATTAGCGACGAAATGGAAAAGGAGAGAAAAGAGCAAGAGGAACTGCACGAACTCCAGGAGAAGCATTTCGAGCGCAAGAAGAAATTGCTGTTCGACAACCTGGACCTCATCATGCGCCACAGGGACGAAATTCTTGCGACACCGCGCTACGCGAACATAGACGCCCACTACGCCATCAAGGGCGGCGGGCTCTACGTAGGCCCCCTGCACACCTCAAGGGCGTTCAACGTCGCAGGCAGCATCTTCAGGGTCGGCCTCAGGCTTGCGACACTTCTGCGCATCTGGGAAACCGACCAGTTCAAAGTCGAGTGCAAGTGCGGCGGAACGGCGGTCATCCGCAGCTTCACCGGGTCCCCGCTTTCGGGCAGTTCCCGCGCGACCGCATATTGCCCCGAGTGCAAGCAGGAAATTCGCGTCAAGAACCGTAGTTTCGGGCAGTATTTCTGGTTCTTGCAGACCAGCCTTTCCGAAGACGTCGAGACCATCGCAAAGTCAATCATCGCCAAGTGGACGCTCGCCGAAGCGGAATACGAGAAGAAGGTCAAAAAGGGAAACTATAAAGACCCGAGACCCGGAGCCGAATTCCACGGCGACGGCGAGTACTGCGACCTGGAAACGATGATCAACGAGCTGAAAATGAAGGAATTTGACTTTTCAACGACTTCGCAACACAAGCGACAGAATTTGACATAACCACTGATTAAATTTAAAATAGAGAAAAGGAGCAAACCATGACACTCGAAGAAAAGGTAAAAGAACTCTACAACGAACTGAAGCCCAAGTGCGAAGCGGAAGGCCTGAATCACTTTTGGGAAGTCCACAAGGCATTAAGGCGATTCCGCAAAGAACATCCCGATCTGGACGAGCAGTGGTCCAGAGAAGCCGAAGGACTGTAACTTATAACTATATTCTTGCCATGCTGCACTTGAAATTCGCTTTGAACCTGGAAAATCTGGCCGACGAGATGATTACCGCTCTCGGCAAGTGTTGGACGGACCCTTTCGATTCGCCCATCGTGATTTTCCCGGACCCGAAAATCGAGCAGTGGTTCAGGCTGCGCTACATTGTGAAATGCGGTGTCCTCGCGAATTTGGAGATTGTCACACTCGATAAATTCCTGTTCAGGTATTTGACGCAAGGGGATACGTCCAAGCAGAAGTTGACTGCAGATATCCTGTGCAACGTGCTAATCGCTTACTTGAACGAGACCTATTCCGCAAAGTCGAAAGCGATTCCGAAAGAAATCAAGAAGTACCTCTATAAAAAGTCCGGTGAAATCGACGAATCCAAGTTGTTTGATTTTGCACGCACGCTGGCGGGGCTCTTCTTGGAATACGAAACGAGCCGCCCGGGCGGTTTTATTTCGCCCTTGCAGAACAAGCATCACGAGGGCCTGCTTGCCTACTGGAAAGAGGGCGAGCTGCGGGATTTCTTCTCGGATAAAGGCAGCATTTTGCCCAAGGAAAAATGGCAGCGCGATGTGTATGCACAGCTGTTCCACAATGCGGGCGGCAAGTCCCTGCTGACTCGCGTGTTCGAGGCGACGCACAAGCGCACAGGCAGCGATACGGAATACCTCACGATTCCCTACCTGTTTTCGCAACAAAAAGATTCGTCGCAATGGAAAAAGCCGGTCTTCATTTTCAGCCTTTCGGGTATGGGCCAGTTCTACCGCGTAATCTTGCAAAAGTTTGCGCAGGAACACGACATTTTCGCCTTTATCCAGAATCCGTGTATGGAATTCTGGGAAGATGTGGGCAACCGCGCCGTGACGCGCTGGAGCAAGAAAGACGAACCATCGCGAATTGCGCTCCCGGCGGTCCAGGATTCCGCTACCGAAGAGGGGCTTGCCCAGAACGAGAACTTACTCCTTAAAAACTGGGGCCGCACCGGTCGCGAAAACATTCGCCTGTGGTGCTTGGCATCGGACTATACTTTTGACTTTGTCGGTTACGAATACGCTCCGGATTCGCTGTTGCATCAGATGCAGTACCTGGTTTCGCACCGCCTGAACCGCTTTGACGAATCCGAGGCGACGCCTGAATCCATTTCGCCTAAGGCCGACCGTTCGCTGACTCTTACCGCTGCGCCCTCATCGTTACGCGAAGTCGAGAATTTGCATACGCAGGTGTGCCTGCTTTTAAAGCAAGGCGTGCGCCTGGACGAGATGGTAGTGATTGCGCCCGAGCTGGATGCGTACCGCACACCGATTGAGCAGGTGTTCAACGCGGCCCCGCACGATAGCGAGTTTTACATTCCCTACGCGATTACGGACTACCCGGAAAAGGATTCCCTGATTGGCAAGGCCATTGCAAATCTTCTGGATATCCACCAGCAGCGTTCCATTTCGAGGCCGGCGTTCTTCGACCTCGTGAAAAATCCGGTGGTCCAGTCTACGCTGCAGATTACCGACAGCGATGTGGCCGCCTGGGAAAAGTGGGTGGTGAACATGAACGTTTACCGCCATACCGCCGAGGGTTCCGAAGACGACTGGAGCCGTTGCATAAACCAGATGCTTTTTTCGCAGGTGACCGACGCTCCGTTCGCCTCGGCCCACGAGCGTTACTTGCCCTACGAAGATATCGAATCTTCGGACGACGGGCTCACCATGAAGTTTATCGCCTGCATCGACGAACTGAACCGCTGGATCCGTTTTGCGCCGGAGGGCATCGAACCACACCAGCCGAATTCGCTTGCGGCGCTGAAATCGCATTTGGCGCATTGGGTGGCGTTGAACGCCAAGGAAGACCGCTTCGCCGTCGAAAAGAAGATTTGGCAGAGGGTGCAAGATGCAATCGACCTGATGGAATTCCAGTTCGATGCGGGCGCATCTTGGATTTCGTGGAAAATCGCGGGGCAGATGCTTTCGAGCGCCTGCCAGGATTCCCACACCGGAAACACGCGGCTTTTCAGCGGTGGCCTCACCTTTATGCGCTTCGCTGTCAACAGGGTCGTCCCGGCAAGGCATATCTTTTTCCTCGGCGCAAACGCAAGCGTATTCCCGGGACAAAAGAAAGCGAACACCATGGATTTGCGCACCCAGACGACGCGCTGGCCGGGTGACGATACTCCGATCGACAAGAACTGCTATACCTTCCTGTGCCAGCTGATGAGTGCTGCCGACGGGTTCCACATCAGTTACATCAACAGGAACCTGAAAAAAGACGAAGAACTTTTCCCGTCTTCGGTGATTCGGGATTTGCAATTCTTTATTGCCGAAAGCGAGGTTCCCAATAAAGCCGCCTTTGACGAAAAGAAAATCCATCTTGACGAAGACCGGCCGGACGAAGAACTGTTTACGCTCCGCTCCATCCGCAACAAGTTGAACCGCATTCTGGAAACCCGCACCGAAAATACAAGCGAAAACGAGCCGGAAGAAGTTCAGGTTGCCTTGCCCGATACGGTGAATACCCGCGACTTCAAGCGGTTCTTCGATGATCCGTTCCAGTTCCAGCTGGCGCGAAAGGTGACGTTGCCGTCGGTAGAAAACGACCCCGAAAAGGAACTTTTCGAGCCGGTGTCGCTGAACAACCTTGACCGCTCTATTTTGCTCAAGGATTTTGTGCAGTCCGTCATGGATGCCGAACGCATCAAGGATTCCAAGACAGAAGAGGAATGGATTTTAAAGAAGAAAATTCCGCGTGGAGTTTTTGGCGACGTCGCCCTTGACGACATCAACAAGGAATCGGAAGTTATTTACAACCTGGTTTCTGAAAGCGTTGGCTGCAGGAACGCGAAATACCAGGAACAGCTGGAAGTTTCTTTGTCGGAAGGTGCACACAGCTGGACATTGCGCAGCAAGCTTGACTGGCACAATGAACTTGCAAATGGAACGCATGTGCTATTCAGCGTCAAGTCCGGCGACATTTCCAATACGGATTTTACCAAGCTATTTTTGGACGCCCTATTGATTGCAGCATCAAACTCGAACGATGCTGACGGAATTCCTTTTGAATTGAGGGTGTTCTCAAGCAAGAACAAAGTTGCCGAAAAGAAATTCTCGATAGACCGTCGCGGCGCCATGCAGCGCCTGAAAATCATATACCACCGCTGCTATGTCGAAAATTACCGCAAGTGCGTGCCTGCGAAAATGTACACCGAGGGCGACATGCAGACCTTCTCCAATTACCGCCTGAAACTGGCGGGCAAATATGGCCCATGGTCATATTTTGACGGAAAGAATCTATTCGATCCCGAAAAGTTCTCCGGATTTTCGCACGAGGATTTTTCGAAGGACTGGGAAATCGCCGTAATGGAACAAACCCGTTTGCTGGACCCGATTTGGAGGGATGACGATGAATAATGTTTTTGACATAGAATCGTTTACCGGCAACGAGAACCTTTTTATCGCAGCCTCCGCAGGCACGGGCAAGACTTACACCATTCAGCAGGTAGTGGGTAAGCTGGTGGCCCAGGGAATGAACCTGAACCAGATTCTGATTGTGACCTATACCGAGAAGGCCGCCGGCGAACTCAAGGACCGCATCCGCAAAAAAATCGAAGAAGAATTCAAGAAGGATAGCGGGAACATTTACTTGCAGCAGGCATTGCACGATGTCCAGGGCGCCCCCATCGGCACCATCCATTCGTTCTGCCAGAAGGTGACGCAGGAATTCGCCTACGAAGCCGATGTGCCCTTGAAGCAGGAACTAATTGACGAAAGTGCCGTAGAAGAACTGATTCAAAAATCGATACGCGACGCGTGGGCGCACGAAGAACTTTTCAAGTGCTTTGTGAAATACAACGGGGACTTGGAAAGCTTTACGGAATTGCTGAAGGGCGCCATCGCAAGCTATATTCCCGAAACAGTGCACTTCGCAGGAAACATGGAACTTCGCCTCGGCACAAAAGACATTGACTTCGACGATGTCGGCTGCATGGCCGAAGCCGAAAACTTTGCGCATTTGAGAGAAATTCCTTGTGTAGATGCCGCCTGCGACATCCTCAAGATTCACCAGGACGAACTCATTACAAAATCCAAGACGGCAGGCGACTTGCTTAAAGCCATTTCGACTTGGCAAAGGGGGACAGGCCTGTATAATGGGGTGTCGTTCAAGTTCAATGTCGTGGGCGATGGCTCGGAACTGGATTCGGCCCTCGGTATCATCAAGGATTTGAAGGCTTTGCTCGACGAAAAATCGGGCGGTATCGAAACGCTGCTTTTGCACAAGTGCCTTTACGAATACACTCCCAGGCTTTTCGATGCCTGGCAACTCCACAAGAATACAAGCAAGATCCAGTCCTTCAACGACATGATTCGAAACGTCTACAAGGCGGTCCTTGATGACGATTCTCCGCTGGTAGATTCGTTGCGGCAAAAATACCTGTTCGCAATTATCGACGAATTCCAGGACACGAACTTGTTGCAATGGGAAATTTTCAAGCGCGTATTCTTTGATGCCGACGACGGACTGCACCATATTCTGGTGGTGGGCGACCCCAAGCAATCAATCTACAGTTTCCAGGGCGCAAACGTCAAGGTTTACGAAAATGCCGTTGACCAGATTGCAAACGGCAAGGTGCTTTCGACAAACTGGCGTTCTTCCAAGGCGATGATTGAAGCCTGCAACGAACTTTTCCCGCCATTCGGTTTTGAATTCGAACCGTCGAAGAGCCCTATCGAAGCTAAAAAAGATGCGACCTACAAGGGAAAAACCATCAAGCCATTCCTAGTGAGCGAGCCGAATATAGACCCGAAAGATTACGCCGAAATCGTGGTCAACAACATTGTGGACTTGTGCTCTTTCAAGGGCGGCAAGACGAACCTCCAGATTCCGGACAAGGAAACGGGCGAACTTCGCAACGTCATGTTCTCGGATTTTGCCGTCTTGGCAAGAACCCGTACCGAACTTGACAATATCGAATACGGCATGAAAAAAGCCGGCATCCCGTTCTTGCGGTACATGGACGCGAACCTGTTCCGGAGCCGCGAATGCGCCGAATGGACCGCGCTTTTCAGGGCCATCGATGTTGAAGACTATTCCGACAGGAACCGCAGCCTGCTTTATGCGGCGCTCATGACGGACTTTTTCGGCAAGGACATGGACTACATCAACGCGTTCAAGCCCGATGAAGACGGCGCACAGTTTATTACCATCTTCTCGCGGTGGCATGCATTGGCGGAACAGCGCCGCTGGGCCGAATTGCAGGAATCCATTTACAGCGATTCGAGCAATCTTGTGTCGCTCAACGCTCCGGATCAGCTCCAGAGCCTGAACAAGATTCGCCAAGTGGGCGATTACGCTATTGAATACCTCTATACCGCCAACGCCTCGCTCGAAGAACTGATTCGGCATTTGGACGGCTTGGCTATCGGTAGCGAAGACGCTCTCGAAAATTCGAACATCGTGGCGAAAGGCACCGACCTTGACGTGGTGCAGACCATGACCATTCACGCTTCCAAAGGCCTGGAATTCCCGGTAGTGATTTCGGTCGCGAGCGAGCGTGGGCATGCAGGGTCTTCGGGGCCATACGTTTTCAACAATCCATCGGGCGACCTTTCCCGCGTAATGACTTTTGAAAAAGGCGGAAAAGAAATTTGCCAGCATGAAACCGAAGAAGAATGGCGCAGGCTTTTCTATGTCGCTTTCACTAGGGCCTCGTACTTGATGATTTTGCCCTGGTTCCCGAAATTCAAGCCTGACAAGAATGGGAAACTTCGAGCCCGCTGCAAGGCGATGGACTGGTACGTAGACATTCTTGAGGGCTTTTGCAAAAAAGCCGAGAACGCCAAGTTCTTCGATTTTGTCGAAGACAAAAAGTTTAAGGACCGTAATGAATCCGTACGCACAATTTTGAAGTTGATGCAGAAAGATTCCGAAACGGTTTCGGCGGCAAGTATTGAATCGGCCGCACAAACGCTCAAGTCGCTTGATGTGTGGCGCAAGTTCCCGCATTCTACCTCGTACTCGCAAATTGCCCACGGTACGCAGGAACAAGAAACGGACGAAGGCCGCCTGCAAAAAGACGAAGTCGACAGCACGAAGGCCAAAACGGAAAACGCAGCGCCAACGGCCGAAGACAAATACCCTCGCGGCGCCGAACTCGGTAACGCCATCCACAAGATTTTCGAGCTGGTCGATTTTGAAGAAGTCGGCAAGCTCACGCTCGCAGAGGCTCTCGAATTCAAACCGCTGCTGGAACTGGTTCGCAAGTCCTTCATTGACGAGAATCTGGATATTGAACATCATCCGCAATGGCCCGCAAGAACAGTCGAGATGGTTTGGCATACCCTGAACGGCAAACTGGAAACAATCGAGGGCGCGCAAAAGACCGGCGAATCGTTTACCCTGAACGAAGTCTCGTTTACAAACCGCCGCAGTGAACTTCCGTTCCACATGGCGCTCGATGGCGTAAAGGGGTCGGAACTTCTGGACCGTTACTGCAAGGGCTTTATAGACCTTCTGTTTGTCCGCGATGGCCGCTACTGCATTCTCGACTGGAAATCCGACGTGCTGGGCGATTACGGGAACGAATCGATGAAAGAACACATGGTGTTCAGGCACTACGATGTGCAGCAGATCCTCTACTCTTACGTGCTGATTCGCTGGCTTAAGGGATTCTACCGGGATTTGACGGAACAGCAGATTTTCGAGAAGTATTTTGGCGGCATCTATTACGTATTCTTCAGGGGCTGTAGTGAAGGTGAAACCTCCGGCATCATGTCGAGTACGTTCGCCTCTTACGAAGAACTGAATACACTTTACAGCAGGATTATCTAGCCATGGACAAGAGCAACGAAAACTTGATGAATGCGTTAGTCGACTGTGGCGCCGTAACCCCGCTGCAAAGGCGTCTCATGGATGCGATTCCTACCTTCTGCACCGATGCGGACCCTGAACTGTTTGATTTGCTTGCCCTTTTGCTCTGCAGGCAGAATTTTGGCGATACGCGCATTCCGCTAGATTTTGGCAAACTGGAAGCGAGGCTTTTGAAGACGCTCGAAAACTTCGCCATCCCTTGCGAGCCCTGCCATAAAGAATCCCTGCAGAAAGCGGCAAAAAAAATCAGCGACGGCGGTTACGAAGGAATTGTCGGTACAAGTGCGCACGAACATTCCTTTTTCAAGAAACCCTTTACGCTGAAGGACAATTACCTTTACCCGACCAAGTATTTCTATTCCAAGCTCACTGTTGAGCAGAAAGTCCGCGAACTCTTTGTGGCACATGCCCCGGTAAAAGGGGCCGCGGAAAAATGCATCGAAAATGTCGCCTCGTTCACAAAAGACGCAAACGGAAATCCGGTACGGCTCGAAGCGGAGCAGGCCGAAGCGATTGTGCGCGGTGTCGACGAGAACTTGATTGTCACGGGTGGCCCAGGCACGGGCAAGACGACCGTCATATTCTTCTTGCTTCGGGAACTTTACTGCGAGCACCCGGACAGGCTTGCCTACCCGCTGTATCTGGCGGCCCCGAGCGGCAAGGCCGCCGACCGCATGAAGGAAAGTATTGTCAATTCCATGAATCTGGTCGGCTCCGAGGAATTCGAGAACCATCTTGAGATTTACAACAAGATTGCGAATGCAGAAACGTATACCATCCATCGCCTGCTGGGTTACAAACCGAACGAAAACAAGTTCTTTCACGACGAACAGAATCCGTTCCCCGAAAATGCGGTTATTGTCATTGACGAGACGAGCATGGTGGACATCTCGCTTTTCGGGGCTTTCTTGAAAGCGGTCCCCAAGAGCGTTCGGCTGTTCTTGCTGGGCGATGCGGACCAGTTGCCGCCTGTAGATGCGGGCGCCGTGCTTGGCGACTTGCTCGGCGTAAAGACTAATTCCACCGTCAAATTGACTATTTCGAGACGCTTCGACAAGAATTCCCAAATC
This sequence comes from Fibrobacter sp. UBA4309, assembly GCF_002395745.1. Lineage (GTDB taxonomy): Bacteria > Fibrobacterota > Fibrobacteria > Fibrobacterales > Fibrobacteraceae > Fibrobacter. The sequence continues at coordinate 56,315 of NZ_DGUN01000074.1, read as the reverse complement.
GGGAAACTCGCCTCGCTCGAAAATGCCGATACGCTTTTCGGTTTCAAGGATTTGAACGCGTGGATTCCCGGAAGCACCGCACAGGATTCCTCGCAGAGTGCAGTACAGATGCTGGGATTGCCTGCCGAAAATTACCGTAACGAAGTCGAAGCCTTGCTTACCCGCTGGTTCGAAAATTACCTCTCGGACTTTGTAGATGCGGTTAGCCAAATCAATCCGCAAAAGCAGTGCTCCCCGCAAGATGCGGAATACGCAAATTGCCAGAAGGTGTGGGAATTCTGCACGCAGTCAAAAATTCTTTCTGCCGAGAGGCAGGGCGGCATCGGCACGGACTTCGTCAATCAATTCATGGAACGCCTCGTCCTCGAAAAATGCCGCGGCAAAAGAACATGCAAAATGCTTATGCTCGTCAAGAACCAAAAAAACTTCCGGCTCTACAACGGCGACATGTGCATTCTCTGTTACGATCGGTCGGGCGAAAGCTATCTGATGTTCAAGAAGGGCAACGACTTCGTCTTTTACCCCACGTACCTTTTCCCGAAAGACGTATTCGAGCTCGCCTACGCTTCGACCGTCCACAAGGCCCAAGGTTCCGAATACAATCACGTACTGATGTTCCTGCCTGCGCGCTTGGGCCACCCCCTGCTGAATCGCCAAATCCTCTACACGGGCATTACCCGCGCCAAGAAGACCGTGACCATCGTCGCGACTCCCGAGACGTTCAAGGCGGCCTGCGAGACGGTCATCAAGCGAGATACGGGAATCGAGTTGTAAGAAAAGAGCGCCGAACGAGCACTCTTTTTTCAAAAACAGTCCGCAGCACAGCGACGGTTAGATGAGCTTTTCAACCTTAGAGCAAAGCAACTCCGCTTCAGCAGCAGTCGGTGCCTCAGCAATCACGCGAATTACTGGCTCGGTGTTGCTCGCGCGCACATGTACCCAGGACTTTTCGCTGCTGAGCCAGAGGCCGTCGCGTTCATCCATAGTCCAGCCTGCAAACTCCGCCTTGACCTTCGGCAAAATATCGGCCACCTTCTTGTCGCCGAGTTCGAATTTCTTCTTCGGCATCACGTAGGCAGGATTTTCGGCCACGAATTTTTCGGGACCGCCGTCATGGTGCGCCATCCAGCTCAAAACAAGCGCCGCGGCCACAAGGGAATCGCGCCCATAGTGAAGCGCCGGCAAAATCACGCCGCCGTTACCTTCGCCACCGATAACGCAACCGTTGTCCATCATCTGCAGGCTCACATTGATTTCGCCCACCTTGGCGCGGCTGAAACCGCAGCCGTACTTCGCAGCGACATCTTCATTCATGCGGCTTGTCGAAAGGTTCACGCAAACGCTCCCCTTCTTCTGAGCAAGCACTTCGTCGGTAGCGATGGCAAGCGTGTATTCTTCTCCAATACTTTGTCCCAAGCCGTCCACGAGGGCGCAGCGGTCGGCATCCGGATCCACGGCAAAGCCCACGGCGCAACCATTCTTCTTCACGGCTTCACGCAAGTCGCCCAGATTCTCCGGGATAGGCTCAGCACCGCGCGGGAAAGTGCCGTCGGGGGTGCAAGATACGCGCACCACTTCACAGCCGAGCTGCTCCAGGAGGCGCGGCACAATAAAGCTGCCCGCACCGTTCACGGCATCTACCGCCACCTTGAACTTTTTCGCACGGATCGCTTCCACGTCCACGAACGGAATCTTGAGCGTACCGTCAATATGGATGCCGTCGGCATCCGGCGCGACCTCGTACTTGCCCATCGTGCGGTAATCCGGATACGTGAAATTGTCCGCATCGGCGAGTTCGAAAAGTTTCTTCACGTCATCGGGGCCAAGGAAGAGTCCCTTGTTGTTGAGGAACTTGAGCGCATTCCATTCAAGCGGGTTATGGCTTGCGGTAATGATGATGCCCGCATCCGCCTTGAAATGTGTCGTCAAAAGTTCCACGGACGGTGTTGTCGAAAGGCCCACGTCCACCACGTCCACACCGGAGAGGCGGCAGATGCCCGCGACGTACTGCACGATAGCTTCGCCGGTGGGGCGGCTGTCACGCCCGATAACAACGCGTTTCGCCTTCGTAATCTCAAGGAAGGCTCGCACATGACTCTTGAGAACCTGCGGGGTGAGGGTATCGCCGACAATACCGCGGATACCCGAAATAGAACGCATCAGTTTAGACATCTTGTATACTCCGTTTTTTAAATTTTCGCGACCCGATTTTACGCGGCATCTATCCGAGTTCAGGAACACACGCATAGAACACGAGCGGTTCCGCACTCTCGTTAATCAAACTGTGGCCGTGGCCCTTCGGACAGAAATGGCACTGGCCAGCTTCGACGTATTCTACGCCATCGTCAAAGAGCACCTTGCCCTTGCCCGCGAGAAAGAACATAATCTCGCTGTTCGTCTCGTGCTTGTGGTAGCCGATAGATGCGCCCTGCTCGAGCGTCCCATGCATAATGCGGGTCGTGCCGTCAAAATACATCTTGGCCTTGTATTCCTTTTCGCCGCCCTTGAAGTTCGGGAGGACGGTGGTCTCCATCCCTTTCAAATCAATAATCATACAACCCTCTAATGAGATTCCGCCAAATAATAGAAAAAGCTACGCATCCATACGCGCATAGATTCCCGCCAGTATCGTTCCGCTAATGGAATGATAAGCGCAGCTGATGGCACAGGGGACTATGCACAAGGCCGCCTCCGGATGTGCGGCGATATTTTCGGGATTGGCAAAGAACGCCGCGGCGAGCACAGTCGCCATACCAGCATTCTGCACACCGACTTCTATCGAGATAGTACGCTTTTTCGCCGTATTGAACTTGAAGAGTCTGCCGACGCCGTAACCCAACGCGTAGCCTAGACCGTTATGCAGGAAAACCACGGCAAGCACCAGGGCAATCAGGCCAATACCGTTCGCGAACAGCTGCGGACGCACCGTGACAATCACGCCGCCCACGATCAACGCCAGGCCGATAACGCTCACCGCCGGCATGTTCGACTGCACTTCCTTGAACACGGCGTTCTTACCCAAGAAATAATTGCAAAGGAATCCGATGGTAATCGGGGCTACCGTCACATACAAAATATTCAGGAACATCCCGACCGCATTCACGTTGATGCTAGTATCGGCGAGCCAAAGCACCAGCATCGGCGTCATAATCGGGGCCAGGAGGGTACTCACCATGGTCATGCTTACGGAATACGCCACATCGCCCTTTGCCAAGAAACTCATCACGTTGCTGGACACACCGCCAGGACAGCAACCCACAAGGACTATGCCCACTGCCAAATACGGATCCAGCCCGAACAGCTTCGTGAGGCTAAAGGCAATCAGCGGCATGATAGTATACTGAGCGACCGCGCCCAGAAAGATATGTGCAGGCTGTTTCATGAGGTTTCGGAGATCATCGACCGTAATGGTCAGGCCCATGCTCAGCATGATTATTCCGAGAATTACGGAACTGACATTGCCATGCACCCACCCGAACAGGAACGGCAGGAAGAAGGCTATGACGGCACAACCTATGACAACAAAAGAAGTATAGGTCGAAAGAAAGCGGTTAAACAACTTGATAATCTTAAGCATGATTCAAATATAAGAAAAAAAACGTATAAAGCACATGTAATAGCCCTGTATTACGGTGGCAATACGCCTTTATAAGGGATTATGTGTTTTTTGCATGGTTCGGCCGCCATTTTCTCACAAGTAATATTCTTGTATCTATTTTGTAGCCTTTATAACAAATAAATTAGTTATTTTATTTGTCATAAATTCATTTGTTCTAAATAATCATGGAGGTTAACTTGAAGCAGCTACTATTTCTGCTATTCCTGTGCTCATTCGCATTCGCCCAGACAGGTCTTTTCGTCGAGGCACGAGATGAGCAGGTATACAACAACAATCAGATAGCGTTGAGACTACGCGTCAACAATAGCACCAGTGAGACATATAATAATGTTTCTCTAAAGTACTATATCCCCTACGATGCCAGCCGCACCTTGCAGGTGAACCCCTACTATGTTCCGTCTGCAACCGTTTCCCAGGACGTTGTCGGCGAGCAGATCGAAATTACCATCGAGATTCCTACCCTTGCACCGGGAATCTTTCCGAACGAATCCGGCATGAGCATCGGCATTAATTATGCCGACTGGCAGAGTTTCGACAAGACAGCTAGTCCCAGCTACCCCAATTCCAACAGCTTTATCGTAGCTGAAAACATCGCTATCATCACCGAAGGCGGCGAGACCGATCCGGAGCTCGGTGGCGAAACCGACCCCGAACTCGGTGGCGAAACTGACCCCGAACTCGGCGGTG
>NZ_DGUN01000074.1:20749-51950 GCF_002395745.1 Fibrobacter sp. UBA4309 | reverse complement strand
CCGAACTCGGCGGTGAAACTGACCCGGTCATCGAAAGCCAGATTCCGGGCATTTACGCCATCTCTACGCTTCTCTTAAGGGAAAATGTCAACTGCGCTAAGAGCAATGGCGATTACTGCGATCTTGCCAGTGCGGGCATCCAGGCCAACATACATTATCCGCTGATTGTCGGCTCCGGCAACAACGTCGGCGCCATCCACACGCCGGCCACCATCTACTTCCAGTATGGCCAGGGCGGAACCCATGTTCACGGCAACATCAATCTCTATGGCGAAAACGCCTCTATTTCAAGCCATTCTACCCCGTACTGGTATCTCATTGGCGGCGAAGTCGTCCACCACATTCCGAGCAACTTCAACGAACTGTTCCCGACCGTGATCGACATTTTCGGCGACCAGTCCTACATTGACGGCGTCGAAGTCCGCAGAAACGAGACCATGACACTGGATCCGAGCATCGATTACAGCACCGTCAAGGTAGCTGATGGAGGCAAGCTCATCATTCCTCCCGGAGAAATCTATATCGACAACCTCCAGACCGACCCCAACGCCATCGTCGAGTTCTCCAATCCCGGCCAGCCGACCTATCTGCATATTGACGGCGAGTTCATCTGGCGCGCCACGCTGAACCATACCGAAGAGGACCTCGTGAATATCGGTCGCAGTTTCGAAGTCCTGTTCAGTACGTACGATAGGGACTATAGCTTCGACAGGACCTTCGCAGGCCGCATTGTCGCTCCCTATTCCAGGGTCAACGTAGACAATCGCAGCAACTCCGGAACTTTCTACGGAAGCATTCTCGCTTTCAACATTGAAATCCGCAACAACGCGAAGATCAAGGTAGTGCCGTACACGAATAACCATTAGTCCGTTCCCGGCATTATCGCCTGCGGTACGAAATCGGGGTGTTTTCATGGTTAAAGATACCGCAAGCGAATGGCCTCGTCTCTGACGAGGCCATATTTTTTGCGGGCGAACGTTATAGTCCGCTCTTTTCGAATTCCAAGATGTCCGCCTGCACGGTAACATCGTCCGGGAAGTACTTCTGGGCAATGCGCAACAGGCGTAAGGCCTCGTCGTCACGTTTTTGGGCATGGGCATCGTAGGCCATGTTCTTGAAACCGAATACGGATTCGGCATTGCCCTGCCTTGCGGCAAGCTCGTAAGCGGCCTCGGCGCGGTCATAGAACTTCGCATCGTACGCGAGGTTCCCGAGGAAGATTGCCGCATCGCTGAAGTCCGGCTTGATTTGCGTAACGCTGTTGAGCACGTCCATTGCAATGAAAGGCTTATTGTCTTCGGCAAGGACATCGGCCAGCTTGTACATGGTGGCGACATCGTCAGGACGAACTCCCAGGGCTTCGCGGTAGGCCCCGGCGCTTTCTTCGTACTGCTTGTTCAGGCGGAATACGTCACCGAGATACACGAGGAAATCGACTTCGTCGGGGTGGGCCGCGTAGCCCTCGCGAATGACGGCGACAGCGCGGTCGAAATCGTTGAGGGCTATATTCGATTCCGAAAGCTGGTAGACGATACTGATATCATCCTTATCCAGCTGGTAAGCTTTTTCGACGGCGCGGAGCGCACCGACGGCATCTCCGGTCTTGGCGTAGGCTTCTCCTAGGAAAAGCCAGCCGGAAACGTTTGCGGGCTCTAGCTTGAGCGCGCGGTGGTAGGCGGCAATGCATTCGGGATATTGACGCAGGCGGAAATAGACACTGGCCATGTTGAAAAGCGCGGGTGAAAAATTTCCGTTGGAATAATCGACGGCCTTGCGGTAGCTGGCGGCGGCTTCCGCGAACTTCCCGTCTTGATAATAGCTGTTGGCGATATTGAAGCTCGTGGCGACAGGATCAGCGCCGCGGGATTCGGCCTTGCGGTATAACATAATCGCCTGGTTGAAGCGGCCGCTACGGTATAGGGCGTTCGCGCGCTCCATCAAGTCGTAAGAAGACTGCGCCGCGAAGGAGAAGGTAGCGAGAAACAATAAAATAGACGATAGACGAAAGACGAAAGACGATAGATGCGCAGAACGTGAACCGCCCATCAATCCGTTACACTTGCTTATCATTCCATTCATCATTTTCAAGCTCTTTGCGCGAAGCGCCATTATAAATCTTTCGTCTAAATCAGTCCCTAAACTTCACCTCGAACGGCTGTTCCATACCGCAGAACGGCACCGGCTTGCCATCTTTTTCTGCCGGAGCAAACTTCATGCGGCCTAGAGCCTCACGACCGGCCTGGGCAAGCCCAGAACCCGCAGGAGATTCTTCCACGACCTTGATGTCGTAAACACGGCCACCGGCATCCACGCAGAATGTAAGGCGGAGCATCGCGTCTATTTCTCGATCCCTGATCTGTGCCGGCACCTGGAAATTCGGGAAGGCATGGCTTTCGGGTTTTTTGTCCACATCGCCCTTTTCGGTAGAGAGCGCTCCGCCACGGAAATCGGCGACCAGTTCCTCGTTGATGGCGGCACCGGCACTCCCCGAAGCGACCCCAAGATTCATCGCAAAGCGCGGGCCGGCCTTGGGCGAACGCGAATTAGATTTCTGACGGTTCGGTTTGCGAGCCGGTTTTTTCTTTTCAACCTTCTTCTCGACTTCTTCCACCTTCTTGACAGCAATTTCCGTCTTGTTGTACTTCTTTTCGTGGAAAACCTTCCCCGTCAAGAACATGTTCGCAAGCGTCACCGAAAACACGAGCAGTGCACTCGCGAGAATCGCCGCGAGCAAGATCGTAAAACGCTTTACCAGTTTTTTTAAATATCTCAACATTATAAAGTCCTGGATCCTTCGACTACGCCCTGACGGGCTTCGCTCAGGATGACACCGCAAAAAAATCCCACATCATCCATTATCCATCATCAATCATCAATTATCAATTACTCCGCCTGAGCCGCGATGGAGACCTTCTTTACCCCCGCCAAGTTGCACATGTCGATCACCTGCACCAGGATTCCCGTTTGCGCCCCCTTGTCCGCAATTACAACCGCCTCGCGGTCGGGAGCCTTCGCCAGCGACTGTTTCAGGATATCCTGGAGGCTTGCCAAGTCCACCTGGCGTTCATTCATGTGGATAGTCCCTTCGCGGGTAATGGCAATAAGCAAGTTCTCCTTTTCCAGCTGGCTCGCTGTCTGCGCCTGCGGCTTGGTGACATCCACGCCCGTCTCGCGCGTGAAGGATGACGTCACCACGAAAAAGATGAGCAAAATGAACACGATGTCCATCAGCGGACCCATCTCGATGCCCATATCCTTCTGCTTTCTTCTCGGCAAGTTGAATTCCATAATATACCCTAGTTCCGATTCTCTACAAAATAATTTTCAATTACGGTCGCACCCAGTTCCATTTTCTGCTTCAGGATTTCGACGCGTTCATCTAGGCGCTGTTTCAAGAGCGTCAAGGGGAAAGCCACCAGGAGTCCGCTCTGCGTCGAAATCAGCGCTTCCGAGATACCGTCGGCCATGAGCACCGGGTTCTGGTTGCCGTACAGCGTTATCACATTGAAAGTCGACACCATGCCGGTCACCGTTCCCAAGAGTCCCAGGAGGGGCGCAGCCGCAGCCATCACCGATATCACGTGATTCCCTCGTTCCAGGTAATGCGCCGTCTTCATCATGCGCACCTGCATATAATCGCGAAATCCTTCGGGATTGCTCGACGCCACGTCAATAGCATAGCACAATTCCCTGGAAAGCAACCCGCCTCGCTTACGTAGGCGACGCACCGCTTTCCGGACGCTCGGCGGCTCGGCATTCTTTTCGTCTTCTTCGATTCCACCGTTCAAGTCCACGCGCATGCGCCTGATGACCCTATGGATATCCTTGCGGAAAAAATCCCTGCCTATACGGAACCAGCTGGAAAAAAGGAAGTAGAAACCGATAACTCCCGCAACGAGAATCGGAAGCATCACCACGCCACCGGCCTGGTACGTGTTCTCCAGCGATTCAATGAATATGTAGGAGGAGTTGTCCATTGTCTATGCTTTTTCTTCGTGTCCAAAGATTCTGTTCAACAGCGACGTGCTCTGCACGTAAAGTTCGCTAGTGACCTTCTCGATTTTTTCGCTCAGAAGGCCATGCAAAATCATCACGGGGATAGCGATAATCAAGCCGGTTTCCGTCGTCACGAGAGCTTCGGAAATACCGCCGGCCAAGACGCGCGCGTCATTCGTACCGACTTCGGTAATCACGGTAAACAGCGTAATGATACCCGTTACCGTACCCAAGAGGCCAAGCAACGGGGCTATGCTCCCCATCGCAGCCAGGAGTCCCATGCGGCGTTCCAGTTTCGGCTGTTCACGGAGCAGGGATTCGTGAAGGGAACGTTCCGCCGCCTCGCGGGAATCCCCCGCCTTGTTGAGCACCGCGAAGAGAACCATCGCCAGACTCGAGCCTTTCTTGAGACAGTAATTCGCGGCTTCTTCGTAACGGCTCTCCTTCACCATCGCGTACAGTTTCTTCATGAACCGCTTGCCGATATGTCCACGGTAAGAAAGCACCAGGAAACGTTCCAGGCTTAAGAGCAGAGCGAATATCGCGACCAGCAAAAGCGGGTACATCACGATGCCGCCCTTCTTGAAGAACGCCTGAAGTTCCTCGGTCCATGTAAGTTCCTTCGTATCGGTAATGGAATTCTTGATGGCCTTGTTCTGCAATACGTCCAGAGGTACAGACACCACGGCATTCTGTGTAGAGTCTCCGATAGAACTCGCCTTGGTCACGGCCTGGCGGATTCCCGCAGACATTTCGACAGGCAGGTTCGCATTCCATTCGAAAATCTTCCCCTGCAAGGCTCCGGAGCGCAACAGGGCCTGCACATCACCGTTATCAACGGCCACTTCGCCAAGGAAGACCGTACCGAGGCGCAGGCGGTTCACGCTGACATCCGGGCGGTTCCCCACCTGCGAAAGCATCTTGCCAAAATCCTGCGTGTACGTCATTTCGTGGCGGATAAGCAAATCCTTCATGTACACCTGCACGGCAGCGAGCGTATTCGGAATATTCTTTTCCGCTTCGTTGGATGCTTCGCGCAAGCGCAACAGGCGGCCGTCCATTCCGACAGGATAATCGCCAGTCACATCGCCGAGAGTTTTGTCAATCGAAAGCTTCACCTGCGTATTGAGAGCATCGTAGGCGCTTTCTTCGGATTTCGCGTCTTCTTCTGCTTCGCCGGTCACGTTCTTGCTGGCCATCACCTCTTCGCTCACGCGGCCAAGATCCGTCGACAGCTTGGAATAGCGTCCGTCAAGTTCACGGGATTCCGCCTGGTGTTCTTCGGTCAACTGCGATTCAGCGTAGCGCTTGCGCCAATGTTCCGCTTCGAGTTTTTCGAGCGAATCGGCCTTCTGCAGGCGGATACGCGTCAGCGCCTCGACTTCACGCTGCAAGTTGCGCACTTCGACAGATTCCAGCGAATCCTTGATGCGCACCTGGTCTTCGGCAGTCGGCTTCTTTTCGCCGGATTCCGACCATGGCCATGCAAATGCCGATGCCGCACAAAAGAGCAATGCAACCAATGCCAGCCTGGATCCTTTGACCACACCTTTAGACATTCTCTCGTCTAATCTCATTTCTCACCTCCCACCACAGAAAGGCTCACAGGCAACGTCACGATCTGGGGAGGTTTCCTCGCCTGCTTCACGTCTATCGCAAGCTTGACCGCGGCGCGTTCTTCCAAGCTCAAATCCTCGTTCCATTCATAAACGACTCGTCCACCCTCCATGCGACGAACGAGCACTCCGAAAACAGTCCCGTTATCGTCGCTGTAGACCATCCACTGGTTACCGATGCGCAGGATCGTCGCATTGATGAGCTCTCCGTTCTTGCGGGTCAGGGGACTGTTGATCACAGCCACTTCGTCGCCGAACTTTGTCTCTTCGGCAACAAGCGACTTGAGTCGCGAAAAAGCTTCTTCTTCGCTCGCGTTGCCGCCCTCGATATCGCGGGTAAGCGACTTGACGCGATCGAGCCTGCTTTCGATTTCCCACGGAATCGTCTGGGCCACCTGTGTTTCAAGCTGCTTGCTAACAGATGCAAGCACCGAACGCAGGGCCTTCCGCTTGGCCGCAACATTCTCGCTGCGGTTCTTCGCACGGGCCTGCTTGCCGCGTTCTTCCTGCAGCTGTTCCGCCACAGTGCGGATTTTGGCATTCAGGCTGTCAATCTCGGATTTGCGACGTTCCACGTCGGCCTTGTAGCGTTGCTGCAAAGTCTTGTAGCGGGAATCGTCCGCCTTGAGCATCGAATCCGTCGCCGAAATCTGGCGGTTCAATTTCGATATCTCGGAGTTCAACTTGTCCTTTTCGAGCTTGAGATCGCGTATTTCGGCACTGCGATCGGCAAAAGCCGGCCCTGAAAGGGACAGGACCAGTAGCGCCAGGGGCAAAAAATACAGTCGTTTCATAAAAATCCGCAACAGGTTAGGTATCAAAATTACATAATTAAAACACCTGACCCCTTAAAAAGTGTCACCGCGTTTATAAAAAAAATGCTTTTTCCCGTGTATTCTAGCCGTTCAGCTTCTTTTCGATGGTAAACACGTTGCAATTGTTCTTGCGATTGTAAGAAACACCGTCCATCGTCTTTTTCACAATGAATACGCCCAATCCACCAGCATCACGCTCCTCTACAGGCAACGTAATATCCGGGTCATCGGCCTTAAGCGGGTCAAAGGGGGTCCCGTTATCGACAAACGTCACCCTGGCCGTAAAGGATTCTTCGATTATGTCCATGGATATCGTCACATGGTCTGCACCGGAAAACTTCACGATATTGCTGTAAATTTCGTCAAGAGCGACAAGAATCTGCGTTTTAGGCCTTTGGGGGCATTGATGCTTGTCCAAGACTTCTTCGATAAACGAAGAAAAGGCAACCTGATTTTCAGGTTTTGCTTCCATCGTCTTTTCGTGACGTTCACGAGCTTCTGGTTTCAAAGCGGCCTCTTTTCCGTTATACCTAAAAGATAACATAGTAATATCATCAAATTGGGGAGTATCGCCAACAAAAGCGTTTATTTTGTCCATCACCCTTTTGCAAGTTTCTTCAGGATTCTCGCCAGGAAGTTCGGACATCAGCTGAATCAGGCGCTTGTCACCAAAAAGTTCATGCTTTTCGTTATTGGCTTCAGTCACGCCGTCTGTATAAAGGAACAGGCTATCCCCTGCCGCAAGAGTCACGACATGTTCCCGATACTTCTGGTTTTCCATGCCGCACAAGACAAAATTAGGCTTTGTCGCGAGGAAAGACGTTTCGTTGCCATGAATAAGGACGGGAGGGTTGTGACCGGCATTCACAAACCTCAGTTCGCCAGTCGAAAGAGTCAATATGCCAAGCCAGCAGGTAACAAAATATCCCAGGGAATTCCCTTTGCATATAAGATCGTTCGTCGTCTCGAATATTTCGGACGGGCTCATCTTCTGTTCCGCATAGCTGTGAATCAAGGTCTTCACGACCACCATGAACAGAGCCGCCGGAATTCCCTTGCCCGAAACATCGCCCACCACCAGGAGCAAATGATCGTCATCGACAAGGATATAGTCGTAAAGGTCCCCACCGACTTCTTTTGCCGGCGTCATCATCGCAAAAAGATCAAAATCCCCTCTCTCCGAGAACGTCACCCTGGGAAGCATGGCAACCTGGATGCGCGACGCCACCCCTAGTTCCGTTTCGATGCGTTCCTTTTCGGAAGTCACCCGCGAAAGATCCTCGATATGTTTCTTGACATCCATTTCCATCCGGTGTACGGACTGCGCCAACGTCGCCAATTCGTCCTTGCTCTTCAGTGAAAGCAACTTGTCGGAAGGTTCCCCGCCACCGCTCACGAACTGATTCGCCTCGCGTGTCACCAACATGATGGGATCGATAAAGCGCCTGTTAAAGAACGAGCTGAAAAGAAGAAGCGACAACAGGGCAAAAACTATTTCCGTGGTCACGACAAAATTCACAAAATTGTACCGCGCCGAAACATAATTCTGGATACTCCTCTGGACGCCGATGATGGCGATGGTCTTTCCCGAAGAATCCATGACCGGATACATTGCCGTGATATGCGAACCGCTCCGCGTCTTTTCGGTATGACGAACAAACGGTTCCCCACTTTCAATAACATGCTTCGCAGAAGAATTGTATTCGGGCTCCACGTACGTCTCGGAATAACCCAGCGGATATTCCGTCCAACGCCCGCCCTTGCGGACAGGATTAAAAATGTACGTGATGCGGGTGTAATCCGGCGGCTCGACCTTGGATACATACAGGAGATTCAAATCGAACTTATCGACAAAGTCCTGCAATATGGAGAATGTTTGCATGTAGGCGTCATCTTTTTCGCCACTTTCCAGATAGCGGGCAAAATCATCCGGGCGCAAGCATTCGCGTGCGGCAGAGGCGATTGCCCGGATACTTGCATTATACTGTGTCTCGAACTGTTTTGAAAAAGACCAATAGCCGGCAAGGAAGATAATAGAGCAAAGGACAAGGCCAGTCACCAGACTGACCGCCACTATTTTTTTCGTAATAACCGGGAGCTTCTTCAGCTTCACCTTTTCGGCTCCGCTACGCGATGTTCAGCACGTTCACAAAGCCCGTCAGTTCAAACACCTCGCGGACATCGTCATTCACGTTGACAAGGGTCATCTTGCCAGCTGCGGCCGTAAGCTTTTTCTGGGCCAGCAGGAGTACGCGAAGACCCGCAGACGAAATGAAATCCACCTTGGCAAAATTCACTACCAAATCCTTGGTCTTGCCGCAGGCATCGATCATTTCCGTCTCGAAGTCAGGCGCAGTCGTAGAATCGATAATTCCTTCTACTGCCAAGGTCAGGGATTCGCCGTTTTCGAATTTTGTTATCTGCATAGTTTTCCCATTTTATTTGATTATTGATTTTTTACCAGTCGGACGCTAAAGGCGCATTCCTTCTTGCTGGAACATTCCTGATATGCTCCGGTGAAATAGCTGAGATGCCTGTAATAGGCACGGGTCATGTTCTCTTCGTCGGCACACCAGAAATATGCAAAGGAGCCCATGTAGCTGAAAACGCCGGAGCTCGTGCGGACACCCGTCGGCTTTGCCGAGAAACCGACAGCGTCGGTCCCAGGAGTGCCAGGCCCGAAAATTCCATGAGTATTCCATTCGGGTCCGGCCGTTTTCAACATCGTCCCGACCATTCCCTGGCCAAGACCCTTGCAGAACAATCCGAGTTCGTTAAAATCCCTGCGAGTCGCGAGGTGCCAGCCCGGCGGAGCGATGGACCGCGCGCTTTCCCATGTATAAAGGCGGCCATAGACAGAAGCCATGCCTTCGTTGTTCCCGTAGACAAAAGAATCCGTAACCTTGAATCGGAAATTCTCGGCAAGCCAAATCTGGTTGCCGATTTTTACCATCCTGTACTTTTGCTGGTCACGGCCATCGATAAGAAACCCGTTCTTTTCGACAGGACCGGGAATCGAGAAAACGTGCTCGGGCTTATTTTCCCCATACCGGGCACCGCAGTTACTGCAGAATTTCGCCGTCAGAGACATCATTGCATGGCAATGGGGACACACCCTGTGGAGCATATCACCACATTCAGCACAATAGACATCGTTTTCGCCATTCTCGGCACCACATTTTGGGCATTTAGGCATTTCTTGACCTCCCTCTTGCAATCTAAATTATAAATAATTCTAGCGGGGTCAAAATCCGAGTGTGATAAAGAGCACGCTCCTACCAGTTTTTGCAGATCGTATACTTAAATTCCTCGCAAATGGCCTTGACCTCACGCTGGATAATGCTCGATTTCAGGCCTTCGAGGTGGTAGCGGCTCACAAGCCCGATACGGCACTGCTCATAGTCCATATTCCAGCCACGGTCGGCGCACCATTTCCACAAGTATTCCTTGCAGTCGTTCTTTTCGGGAGTTTCAAGGCACTGCTTTTCGAGTTTACCGCAATCCGCGATACCGTTGTTTTCGAAATTGGAGGCCACGCAGTAGCGCTTGAGGCCGTCGCCGTAGGCATTGTTCTTGTCTTCCGAGCTGATGTCTTCGGGCAAGAAAGCCGTCCACTTGGCGGTATCGAGCATCATCGCCGCCTTCACGTGCGATGCATAGCAGGTGGCATTGTCCTTCATGTATTCCGATTTCCTGTAATATTCATACGCATGCGCGTTCGCTTCGAGCAGGCCCAGTTTTTCCATACTGTCGGAGGGCATCCCGGAACAGGCGACGTCCTGGTAGAGCCTGCACCCGCGGGAATCCCAGCTGTCCGAAAAGTCCCCCTCCGTCTCGTCGCAGTTGCGGAAGGCGATATGCTCCATGTCCACGCCCTTGCCATCCACATACAGGGTGATGGTCGTCTTCGCCATGCCGCTGAATACGCCCATGCCGTTTTCGATATTCGATTCGGGAATGATGCGCGAATCGCTGAACGAATTCGTCACCTTCATCTCGTAATCGATGTAGGCGGCGTCGGTCGCATAGAAATCCACGTAGATCTTGCCGAGCGGCATCATCATGTTCATCAGGTAGAGCGTGTCGAGCGCATTGAAATCGGCGACCCAGCGGCTTATGGTGTACCCGAGATTCTCGCTCCTTTCGAGCGGATCGTGCATGGCTATGCCCCTGTAACCCGTCGAGTCCTTGTCCGTCATGCCCTTGAGCATGTTGTTGATGGTCGTCTTCTGTGATTCCGCATTCGAAATGCCGTAACGCATCACCGAAATGACGCCCTTCACGGTTTTGTCATAATCCACGTCGCACTTGACGAACTCCATGTCCATCGGGAATTCCAGGAACTTGACGCGGAACTCCGTGGAGTCGTTATATTCCCTCCATTCGTAGCTGCCGTCTGCCAGCGGGACGTTCATACCGGGAATCGAAATGGCGTTCGGGATTTCGGCCTTGGCCGTAAAGCGCGATTTTGCCGCATGGCCCGCGCTATCCCACTCAAAATAGGCGTCCATCTTGTACGACTTGCCCGTGATGCCGTCCAGTTCGCTGTAAAAACAGTTCGGCTTGCCCGCCTTGGGCGAAAGCACCAGCGTGGTATCGGTTTCGTTACCGTCGATGTCGAACGGGCCCTGCACCGTAACGCGGGCGCTGTCGTAGAACGCGAAATTCTGCGCCGACGTCTCGTCGAGCTCGTAAATCTTGGAAAAGCAGATGTCGGAACCGCCATCGGAGAGGATGTAGCCGTACGTGAAGATGCCCGTATAGATTTCGCGTTCCTCGGGATAGTATTCCCACGGCCCGTGAAAATCGCCGCACGCAGTCAGCAGCAAC
This sequence comes from Fibrobacter sp. UBA4309, assembly GCF_002395745.1. Taxonomy (GTDB): domain Bacteria; phylum Fibrobacterota; class Fibrobacteria; order Fibrobacterales; family Fibrobacteraceae; genus Fibrobacter. Next base: position 40,693 of record NZ_DGUN01000074.1, on the reverse strand, counting down.
CCAACCACTAACCACCAACCACTAATCACTCTAGAAATAGTATTCATAGCTCAGCATAATCGGTAAAAAGGGGAACTGCGAAATGGAAGTCTTCTCGGGAGGGTTCTTGCGCGTATCGTAGAAGGTAAAAAACATGTTTTCGTGATCGGTCAGGTTGATGATGGTCCAGCTGAAATTCCACTTGCCTTCGCGGCCGACATCGATAGCCTTCACGTCTACCCTGAAGTAATCCGTTTGGCGGGCCGCGTTGCGGCTACCCGGAATCACGACCACCTCGTCGGAATACTCCTGGTGACCGATATGCTCGGAGAGGTAGTAGCCCTTGTATTCGCTGATGGGCATGCCCGCCGAATACTTGAGGACAACCGAGGAACGCAGGTACATGTCTTTTTGCGTCGGGTGCACCGACATGGATTCTTCCGGGCCGCGCCAGTTGAGGCCCAGGTCCATCTTGAGTGCGTAAGGCTGGTGCCAGCTCGGGTAATAGGGCTTTGTGCCGTCGTTGGTCTTCATCACGCTTATGCTCTGGCTCCAGTTGATACCGCCGAACCACCAGCCCTTTTCCTTGCGCAGCGAAAGTTCGTAACCGAAGGAATACGCTTCCGCCGTGCCGAACTGGTCCGCCAGCACGAGCTTACTGGACTTGGAATCTTCGCTGGTATCGAGCTGCGTCACAAACGTGTTCAGGTTGTTCTGTGTTTTGTAATACAGCCCCACGGTGGCGTCATAATCGTCCAAAATTCCGCGCTGGCTGTACTCCGTCGCAAAGAGCCACGAAGATGCCGGCTTGATCTGCCGCCCGCTCGTCGTCTTGGTCGCGGGGTAATAGAAATCGTTGAGCGTTTCCTGGTCGGTATACACGAGCGCGTTCAGGTACTGCAGGTAGTAGCCGCCATAGAATTCGAGCGTCTTGGAATCGTCAAGGTTGACGGTGAGGGATGCGCGCGGTTCCACGCCAAAATGTTCCGAAGCCTCGTGGTAATTGAAGCGCATGCCGTATTGCAGCATGTAATCCGGCGTGATTTTCCAGGCATCCTGCAAAAAGCCTACGTGATGGAGGGGCTTCTGTATGTCGGCCACGGATACGGTCGCCATTTTTTCCTGGTAGCGCTCGTAGTCGTATTCCAGTTCGTAGCCGAAGGTGAGCGTATGGTTCGCGATGCCGCGGTAGTTCAGCCACTGCTTGGCGGAGAACGTATAGAGGAACATCTCGATGGACATGAGGTCGCTGATTTTCATGGTCTGGTAGAACTCGCTGTACGCGAGGGTCACATTGTAGTCCCAGTTGCCGTTGATGCGGTGCGTCAGGTTTATCGGGATGGCAACATTCCCCCAGTCCATGTAGAGCGGGTCAAAGCTCAGGCGGTCCTTGCCTATGTAGAAGCTGAACTTGAGGCGGGTATCGTTCGTGACGTTGTACATGAACGTGCCCTGCAAATCCGTAAACTCGTAATCCAAATCCAGGTCCAGGAGGCCCACCGCGTTCATCAGGTCGAGCATGTAGCCGATGTAGGTGGTGCGACCGGCGAACACCCAGCGGGCAGGGCCCTGATGGCCTTCGGTATGGAGCTGGGCCGCGAACGTGCTCACCTTGATGCTGGACTTGCTGAACCATTCGTTCACGGTATCTTGGCCACCCGCGCGGCCTTCCATCTTGAGCACCGAACTCAGGCGGTTGCCGTACTGCGCCGGGAATCCGCTCTTGTAGAACTGCACGTCGTCGATGCCTTCCACGAGGAACGTGCTGAAAAGGCCGAAGAAATGCACCGGGGAATACACGACCGCATTGTCGAACAAGAAGAGGTTCTGGTCGGCGGCGCCACCGCGTACATAAATCTTGGAACTGAAATCGGAACTCGCGACCACGCCCGGGAGCGCCTGCACGCTCTTGATTACGTCGGCTTCGGCGAGACCGGGCATGCGCTTGATGGATTTTGCGGTAACGACGGATTCGCCGGGCTTGCGCTTGGGGCGCCGCCGCAGTTGCACCACGACTTTCTTGAGTTCGGTCACCTTGGTGTTGTCGCCGCCGGCAAGCAGGTCGTCGACGTTGACGTCATTAGGCTGTGCAGTATCGGCGGAAGCGGCGGAATTCGGGTCTAGATCCTTCGACTCCGCTTGCGCTCCGCTCAGGATGACACCTGAAGAATCACTGGCTGCGGCATGCGTACTATCAGGTTCCGCAAAGGCTTCTCCGAGCGCCTGCGAAAAACTGCGGCCGGGCCCAATGTACTTGAGCTCGTAGCATTTTTCCTTCTCCGCTCCGGCGGTATCGGAATTCGTGACGCACACGTTCCAGAGGGTATCTTCGGGGAGCACGACACTGAAGGGCGTACCGACAGTTGTCTGCAACGCCTCGCCCGATTCGAGAATTTCGACATTCAGCTTTTCGCCTTCGGCAAACGAGGCATCCTGCACGATGCCATTGAAAACGATTCCCGCAACCTGCGCGGAATCCCCGGCGACAGCATCCGGATTGCCCGTTTCCTCCGCATAGGCGAAGGTCGTGAGCAACAAGGCGATGATTTTAATATAAAATTTCAAAAATATCTCGCGTTTCAAGCAAAAATAGCAAATAAGATGCCTTATTTGCATTTTAAACACCCAAAGGGGATAAAAGTGTTACCCCTCCACAAAAAAATCCATTTCATTCCCAAGTGAGCCTAATCACGGGCGATTCTTGTTATATTATCCCGTGGAAAAGCAATACAAAATCAGAGGTGTATATGGATTTTAAAAGAAATGTCATTGCGAGCGTAGCGCGGCAATCTCTAACCATCTTCGCATTCGCGCTTCTCGCGGCATGTAGCGACGACAGTTCTAGCAGTTCATCGGCTCCCGAAAACTCGGATACCCCCGCCGCACTTGCAGAATGTACCGCACCCGCCTTCCTCAAGAAAGGCGACAAGGTGGCGTTGCTCTCTCCCTCGTACAGCACTCCCGATTCCAACATCCAGAAGACTGCAGACGTGATCAAGGAATGGGGCTTTAAACCCGTCATCGGCAAGAACGTGGGCAAGCTCGAAGCGGGCAAGTACGCCGGCACCGCACAGGAACGCGCCGACGACTTTATCGAAGCACTCAAGGACACCAGCATCAAGGCCATTCTCTGCAACCGAGGCGGCTACGGCACCATTCAACTGGTGGATCTCATCGACCTGAAACTCGTCAAAGACAATCCCAAATGGCTCATCGGCTTCAGCGACATTACCACGCTGCATGCCATGGAGACCAAGGCGGGCGTCATGAGTATCCATGGCACCATGAGTTCCTTCATCGCAAAGACCGCCGGCGAGGACGATAACAGTACTATCCTGCGCGACCTGCTCAAGGGTGAAGTTCCCACATACAAGGTCCCGAAGAATAAATACAACCAGAAAGGCAAAGCCGAAGGTATTCTCGTGGGCGGCAACATGGCGACATTTGTTCCGCTCGTCGGCGCAAGTGACATCGACGTATTCTCGAACGACGGCATCATCCTCTTCCTGGAAGAAATCGGCGAATCCCTGCACAACATTGACCGTATGTTCAACACGCTCGAACTGCACGGCGTCATGGAAAATGTGCGCGGCGTGATTCTCGGCGAATTTGTGGATTCCGGCACCGACCTCGATTACGAAACTACCGAAGAAATGCTCTCGCAGTATCTGAAGAAGTATGACATTCCCGTACTCTGCGGGTTCCCTGCCGGCCACGATGACGTAAACCTCCCGATTGTCATGGGTGCTAAGGTGAAGATCGATGTGGGTGACAAGGGTTCGACAGTCGCCTTCGACATCGGCGGCGAAAAGAAGACGATAGACACCGATAACCTCTCCAAGAAAGTCACGCTTCCGAAGGCATTGCTCAAGATGCTCTCCGGAAAGACCTTCAAGATCGAGGAATAGTTTTTAAGAGGTGTATATGGATTTCAAAAAGACAATGGCGGTAGGGGCCATCGCGCTCCTTGCCGCATGTGGCGACGACAGTTCAAGCAGTTCGTCGTCGGCTCCCGAAAACGATTCCCCGGCCGAAAACACCTCCACGCTCGACATAAAGAAGATGTCCATCCGCGAGAAGGTTGGCCAGATGTTCTTCGTGCGCCCCGAGGCTCTCGATACGAGCATCCACTGGAACGAATACGCCGAGCTCCCGGATTACAAGCTGCAAAAAGTAAACAAGACCATGCTCGCGATAAACAAGGACTACCCCATCGGAGGCATGATCCTTTACGCGCACAACATCGTGGACGAAGATCAGCTCAGTGATTTCATCGCCGAAATCAGGGAACTGAACGGCAGCCCGCTCCTTGCCATCGACGAGGAAGGCGGCCGCGTCGCCCGCATCGCGAACAACGAAAACTTCGACGTTCCCAAGTACGAAAGCATGGCAGCCATCGCAGAGACCGGCGACCCGAACGAAGCCTACAAGGCGGCTTTCACCATCGGGAGCTACGTGAAGGAATACGGTTTCGACATCGACTACGCCCCGGTCGCCGACGTGAACACGAATCCCGAGAACATCGTCATCGGAGCGCGTGCATTCTCGGATGATCCCGAGACCGCCGCCGAATTCGTGGTAAGCTACCTGAACGGTCTCGATTCCGCGGGAGTCATCGGCACGCTCAAGCACTTCCCCGGCCACGGCGACGTAAAGACCGACACGCATTCCGGCTACGCCGAGACGAACAAGACCTGGGAAGAGATGCTCAAGTGCGAGATGATTCCTTTCAAAGCAGGTATCAAGGCGGGCGCAAAGATGGTCATGACCGCGCACATCGCCGCCCCGAAGGTCACCGGCGACGATTTGCCCGCAACGCTCTCGCCCGTCATATTGCAGGACAAGCTCCGTGGCGAACTCGGATTCAAGGGAGTCATCGTGACCGACGCGATGGATATGGGCGCCATCACAACGCAGTTCGGGAACGCCGAAGCCGCCATCAAGTCAATCCAGGCAGGCGTTGACGTGGTGCTTTGCTCCCGCGAATTCACGCAGGTGTTCGATGCCGTCGTGAAGGCGGTCGAAGACGGCGAAATAAAAGAAGCCCGCATTGACGAAAGTGTCAAGCGAATTCTTGAATTGAAAAAATAACAGCTTTACTTGATAATCTCAAGCTTGCCGTTGTGCAGGAACTTGCCCTTGATTGTGGGCTTGCCGTTTAGCACGCGGCCTTGAATGTCGAGCCAAAGGTCCGCTGTGCGGGGAGCCAGGTGGATTTCGCCAGTACGTGTATTGAGCTTGCCGACAACGGTCGTGCCCTCTTCATCGTCGTCGAATTCCACGTCGATTGTTCCAGGAATAGCGCTCGTGTAAGTCGGTGCCATAAATGCAGCACGCGCCTGTTGTCTGTTGCCCTGCGGTGCGCTAGCATCCATATACACCAGGTAGCAACGCATCGCGGGAATGCTAGCATCACTTGCACCCTTGGCAAAGACTCCCTTGTCATATCCATCCTGGGACGTAGACGTGAAGCCGTATGTAACGCCGACAAGCGAAGCGCTATCGCCAATCGCAAAGGTCCTGTATGCGCCACGGAAACTCCACAAACCATCATTCACCGTATAAGGCCGCCTTACGCTGGTATTGAGCGTGACGGAGCCCTGGAAGGTAAGTGCTTCGCCATCTTTCAACTTCACTAGATAAGGTTTGTTCGCCACAATCGTCTCTACTTCCGTTTTTCCGAGGCGATGCGTCCCAACACTACTCCACTTGCCATTTATATCCTTCTTCACTTCGGTAATGTCGTAGAAGTTCGCCCCTTCAACTTTATCCGTCGAAATGGAGAACGGCAGCACGACAGTAGAGGCAACGCCAGAATCAAAAGCCCTGTTAAATACAACGCTGTTCACAGTAATATCGCCAGGGATGTTCACGGCATCAGTACCAGCGTAGTCGCCGTTGATAGTCGCTGTGGAGCGGTCCGCGGCGATGGTAACGGCACCAGTTTCAAGCAATTTATAAACCGCAACGATGTTGGTGTTACCACCGATTGCAACAGTCTCGCCCGTCGCATATAGCGCAACGTTTTCACCAGAGAAGTAGTAGCCACCGGGCACCAGGTCTTCCGAGCCAATGTACCAGCCCGCAAATGTGTAGCCAGCCGGCGTAGTAGAAACTGCAGGCAGCGTGTACTGCGTTTGCCCCTTCAGGAGCGTGATGTTCTCGGAGCTATAGGTGCCATTAGGTGTTTCGCTCAAAGCCTGTGCAAGCGTGACTATGTAGGTAGCATCTGTTGCACCACACTCGGAACAAGTGTGGCCGCTGCCGTAATGGTGTTCGCTTACAACGCCCCGCTTCAAGCAGTAATTGCAACTCGCGAGGGTGTGGCTGCCATCATGGTTATCCCTATTGACGGCATCCTCGTGAGTGCAGGGCTCTATTCTAATCCAGTTGCGATTCTGTATGGCCTCAATGCGTTCTGAAATAATGAACTTGCGCTCCCACCAGACCATCATAGTGTCACCGATGGTGAATGAGGTAAACTGAGCATTGTCATCGTGGGTGCAGATGGCCATGCTATTGGTGCCGCCCTGGGCATAGACATGGCCACCGGTGATGGTGATAAGTCCGGCATCGGCATCATCTCCGGCACCGATGCCCGCACCATAGTCCTTACCCCAGGCGACGACTTCGCCGCCGCTGATGTTGATGGTGCCGCCATTAACTCCGCCCTCATAAGTACCTTCCTCGCCGCTGCCTATGCCGGCGGCGTCAACACCACCGTAGGCTACCACAGAACCGCCGCTGATTTCAATAAGCCCTCCATTGCCACTCGATCCGCCGCCGATGCCTGCGCCATACTTACCACCATGAGCTTCCACAGTACCGCCATAGATCCGAGTTGTTCCTCCGCTAGCACCCCTTCCGCCACCGATACCGGCAGCGCCAGAACTACCATAGGCTTTTACAGTGCCGCCAAAAATATTTACGTTAATTCCAGTGGTTCTATCACCGCCGCCAATGCCAGCACCGTAGTAGGTCCCTTCAGCATACACCGAGCCACCGTAGATAGTTACCGAACCAGTGGTAGCATCAGAATTTGTAGTTCCTATGCCAACTCCCCCAACTGCGTTAATGGTACCGCCGTGTATTATCAACGTACCCATAGCGCCGTTTTGTCCCATTAAGGGTGATTCTAGTACGCCCGTACCCGCAATCTGACCAAAAATGGTCAGCGAGGAACCTTGCCCGATACGTATAACATCGGCAGTTAACTTTGCCCCCTCCCTCAAAATAAGGTAGACGGTTGCATTGGATTCGACATCAATATAACCATATTTGACATCACTGCCTTCAACATAATACCAACCCCAGTTAGACAAAGATATGTCGTCCGAATTGGCTGAGCCACGCAACTCGACTGCGCCGGAGCGTTTGAGCTGCAAGATCTCGACCACCCTTTTGTTGGCATTGTCCCAGCGGCGCTCCACGTATTCGACGCCACCATTGAACGAGAGCCTGACCTCGTCATTTACGTACTCGAGTGAGGTGATGGAAGCGTAGTCGTTGGTAAAGTGGTAGTTTTCGCGATTGTGTGCCCTGTAGCCGGAAGTGACCATACCGCTTTGGCTCTCGTGGTTGACGCCGATGCTGGAATTACCGAGACTACCCGTAACAACAATGAGGTGGCCGTTGGTCAAGAAGACATTGTTATCCCAGCCGTTGCTCCTGTGGTTACTGCTGACGTTGACGGTACCCTGCATACTGATATTGCTTTTGGTGTAAATACCCGCACCGTAGTTATCAGTAGTATTGCCGGTAACAGTGGCCGCATCTATGGTAAGCGTTCCGTCGTTCCAGATGCCGCCACCCTCGTCGACAGCGGTATTGCCGGTGAAGATGCCGCCGTTGACAGTCATCGTGCCGTAATTTACCGCGCCGCCACCGTCCTCGCTTGCAGTATTTGAGTTGATGGTCGTTCCGTCATTGATGTTGACTGTACTGCCACTCGCACAATAAACGCCACCGCCATTGGGTGCATCGTTCTCTCTGATGACAGTGCCGCTGGCGTTAATTGTTCCGGCGCTACAGAAGACGCCTCCTCCCGCAATTTTGGCGTGATTGCCTACAATGTTAGCAGCGCCAAGGGTCAAAGTGCCGCCGTTCCAGACACCGCCGCCGCGTGTGGTGGCCTGGTTGTTGTGTATGTTGCCGCCGGTAATGCTGGCAGTACCGTAGTTCACCACGCCGCCGCCACCGGCATGGGAGGTGTTGCCGCTGATGGTGCCGCCGGTCATATAGAGCTCGCCGCTAGCGGCATTGTAGATACCGCCGCAGTCATTACCATAACTGCCCAGCACGACGCCCCCATTGAAATGCAACTCGCCGGCATTGTAGATGCCACCACCTGCGCCTTCTGCCATGTCGGTACTGATTACACCTCCATTGACGACAAGCATTCCTGCATTGTATATTCCACCACCATTTTCGGTTGCATGGCTACCTACGATGGTGCCGCCATTGATGGTAACCGTAGCACCTTTATTGTTGTAGATGCCGCCACCGTTAGCTGCCCAGCCGCTACTGATGCGGCCCGCGTTGTTGCCGCTAACGTCGTTGATAGTCACCGAACTGCCAGCCCTGACACCGATGACATGACCGTCACCTGTCGCAGGGGTGGCACTAAGCCCGCGACCGAGTTCGTGACCATTCAGGTCGATAGTTACAGTCTTGCTGCCATCGATGAGCAAGCATTGGCTCAAGGTAATGTCTGCAGTGAGCCTGACACTGACAACAGTATTGCCACTAATAGCCGAGAGCAAAGCGCTTTCGCTACTGACATCGGTCTGCGCCCATGCACCCTGCACAAGGGCAAAAAGGGCCAGCGTGAACGCAAGCCCAAAGGATTTTCTTTTAGTCATTTAAGACCTCTCAATCGTTTCTTCTGCATGAATCATGCCAAAAGTCCCATGATACCCGCTCGCCTGCAACAGATTCGTCTGATGCAAGAGTTCATGCGCCTTCATATTCGGAGCGACGTATTTCTTTTTTTGTTCGGACGGCATTTTCATTTTACTCATCATCATCCCAAGTAACGCCCATTGTTTGCGGCATTTCAGAGGTTTGACTTTCCACCAGCAGGTTGATGGCATGTTCGTATGCAACTACTTCCATTGCAGGAGTAGTATATTGTTTCTTTTCTTGTTCGTTTTTCATAATTACTCCTACTTGATAATTTCGAGTCTGCCGTTGTGGAAGTAGCGGCCCTTGGCGCTGGGCTTTGCGTTAAGCACGCGACCTTGAATATCGAGCCAGCGGTCAGCCGTGCGGGGAGCCATGCGAATTTCACCCGTCGCCATATCGAGCTTGCCGATAACGGTCGTGCCTTCTTCGCCGTCGTCGAATTCCACGTCGATTGTTTCCAGGGCAATATCAGACACCATCGTGGGTCTAAAGTTCATTCGCGGTCTATTGTTGGCCTGCGGAGCACTAGTTCCCGTATACACTAGGTAGCAACGCATTGCAGGAATTCGAGCGTCACTTGCACCCTTTGCAAAGACGCCCTTGTCATAACCATCTTGAGCATTGGTCGTGAAACCGTATGTGCTACCGACAAGTGAAGCGGTATCGCCAACGGCAAAGGTCTTGTAGGCGCCACGGAAACTCCACAAGCCGCCATTTACCGCATAAGGCTGTTTTACGCTTGTATTCAGCGTTACCTCGCCGCGAAAAATCAATTTTTCCGCACCGGTTTTCAATTTTACCAGATAAGGTTTGTTCGCTACAATCGTTTCTACACCTTCTTTTCCGAGGCGACGCGTCCCGACGCTACTCCATTTACCATTTGCATCTTTGGTCACACCTGTAATATCGTAGAAGTTGGCGCCCTCAACATTATCTGTCGTAATAGAGAACGGCAACACAATGGTCGAAGCAACGCCGTTTTCAAAAGCCCTAGTAAAGGCAACCGTATCCACCTTGATGTCATTCGGAATATTCACAACATCGACACCGGTGTAGTAGCCATTGATAGTCGCCTCGGCAATCGTTTCGTTGTAAGCGATGGTGAGAGCACCGCTGTTGAGTAGCCTATAGACGGCGATAATTTCAGTATTGGCATTGACATCAACAGTCTTGCCCGGCTCATAGAGCGAGGGATTCTCAATAGTAGACTTGAGATGGTAACCATCTGTCACAATATCGTTGATATTACCCATATACCAGCCCGCAAACTCGTAGTCTGTCGGCGTAACAGAAACACTCGGAAGCGTGTACTGCGTTTGCCCCTTCAGAAGCGTAATGTTTTCGGAGCCGTAGGTACCGTTAGGCGTTTTGCTCAAGGCCTGGGCAAGCGTTACAGTGTAGGCAGCATCGGAAACGCCGCACTTAGTACATATGCCATCATCGCCAAACGTATGGGCTTCACGTTTTGCCTTGCAATACTCACACCCAACGGAATGATGACCATCGTGTTCGTCGGCGAATGTGTTGATAACGGATCCGGCATGATCGCAAGGTTCGATTACCACTTTCACATACTTAAAGGCATCAGTGCGGCTATTTGCATCCATTGGAACATAATCGAAGCTGTTTATATCGTTAGTTGCCGACACCTTGGCATTGTCGTAAACGAAATATTCTCCGTGGGTCACCCCCTGCCCATTGCGAAGCAAACCATGTCCGATGGCCTCAGCATCATCATCGTCTTTCGCATAAGCCTTCAACCCAAAACCACTACGAGCATAGACAATTCCCCCAGTAATAATGATGTTACCCGCAAGGCCCTTGAAATCGCCATCTCCGACCTCGTTACCCAAACCACCAGGATCATAATGAACTGCAGCACCCCCGCCAATACCCGCCGCATCAAAGCCACCATCTGCATTCACAGTTCCTCCACTAATGCAAATGGTTTTAAATGCTGCCGGATAGTAGGACGCGCCCGCAAAGGTATGGTTAAATCCTCTAGCGCCGGAACCAATGCCTGCTCCTCTAGTGCCACCATTGGCGATAACATTCCCCCCTGAAATAGTTATGTCAGGTGCTATACCTGTCGCACGTCCTCCTATTCCCGCACCGCCATATGTAGCATCGCCATCTCCATTAGCTCGCACAAAGCCTCCCGTAATGGTTACGCTATCACAATCACCTATTGCAGGAGCCATTCCCTTTGCAAAAACAAAAACCGAACCACCATGGATATTGACAACGCCATTTCCTCCGATAGTGGCAACCTCTTCGTCCATTGTACATTCGTAACGAGCAATCGTTCCTGTTTCTTCATCTAAGAAATAATCGCCTCCCGCATCCAACCTTGAAACGTATTCCAAGGTTCGTTCCCAAATATGCAGCTTAGAACCTTCCAAAAGGCCTATCCCTTTAGGCGCATCCAAATTCCCCCATTCCGTAAGAATGATGTTGACCACACCCTCCGTATAGTGGCGTTCCTCCAATGTTATATCACGATCAACGACATACCACCCACTTTGCAAGGTATGGCTGCCTTTATCAGCAAAGGCACTCATCTTGCGCGCAGAAACTGTTTTTATAGAGCTGTCTATATCGACGTACTGCGTTATGACTACAGTTCCTGTATTGTAGCCCAGCACTTCACCATCCTGCAACCCGACTACAAAATCTTCCTTGTCCCCGAAAAAGAAATCGCCGGGAGCCGCGTCTGGGTTGTTCGCCGCAAACCCGCTCGTCATGTTTTCATACCGGGTATCCGAAAACGTCAGACCTATGTGAGTACCGGCCGCAAAGGCTCCTGTAAGAATTATTTTGGTACTATCGAGGCCAAACAGGTTGTTATCCACATAATAGTTACGGTTCTTTGGCATATTCTTATTGCCGCTTATGTCAACGGCTCCTTGCATACTGATACTACTCTCGGTATATATACCACCGCCGCCATTTCCGTTTTTCGCCTTGTTGCCGCTTATGGTGGCCCCATTGATAGCAAGTCTTACCCCGCGTTCCACAAAAATGCCCCCACCAACGCCCTGATCAGGCGCATTGTTATTCTGTATGATAACGTTGGTAAAAGTCGCATTAGCGCCGCTCCTTAAGCAAATGCCAGCACCACTTGCCGCACCTTCTCCCTTGATTACGTTTTCTGAAACGGTGGAATTTTCTATCGTCAGCTGTCCGTTACTCCAAATGCCGCCGCCACGGGTTGCAGCCTGGTTTCCGCTAATGGTCACATTGCGGATGGACGCCGTGCCGTAGTTTACCACGCCACCGCCACCTGCATTACTGATATTGCCGGAAATCTCTCCACCTTCCATAAGGAGGGTTGCGCCCCCTGCATTGTAGATGCCTCCGCAATCTTGAGCTTTGTTGCCTGAAATCTTTCCGCCATAAACCATTACGCCACCTTCGTTGTAGATGCCGCCACCATTGGTTGCATAGCCGCCAGTAATGCCGCCACGGCTACTGCCGCTATTTTCAAGCGTAAGCCCCGCGTCTTTTTCCACATGGAACACGCAGCCATCAGCCAAAGGGGAGCCATTCGAGAGCCCACGGTTAATAACCTTGCCATTGAGATCTAGAATCAACCAACGCCCCGTTTTTACGGTGACACAATGTGTTAGCGTAATGTCGCCATCAAGAATGTATGGCGTCCCTATGGACGCATTTTCCGCCGCTGAAATCAGCTGCGATTCATCTACAATCGGTTGTTTATAATCAGCCCACGCCGTCGAAGCAATAGCGAAAAGGGCTAGGGTAAGGAGGTTTCTTGTTCTTGTCATAATATTATAAATATAAGAAATCGGTAATATTAGGGCAAGGGGAGTAAAAACCCCCTAGGAAAACCTGTGAGAAAAATCAAGCACAATTAAAAATAGGCGGTCAAAAAGGGCGAAGTAACAATTAGAATCGACCGACAGTTATTGCGGAGTAGAATCCGGGCCACACGCGGCCCTTGTGGTTCTTGCTCCCCACATCGTCGTGGTATTCGCCGCGCGGCTTGAGGATTACGTCGTCCTGCTCGCCTTGGGTCGCCACGTTCATGGTTCCGCCAACGCCGAGACCGATTCCCGGAAGCAGGCTGTACAAGTATCCGAGGCGCACGCGATGATGGAACCCGGCGTCAACATCGTTCATGCGGAACCTGTCGTAAGTATTGAAGTGCATGTATTCGAGTTCGAAGTGGCTGCCGTACGAACCGAACTGCGTTCCAAAGCCAACACCGCTTTCCCAGGTATCGCTGAAGTGCCTGAAGTTCGAACCCTTTTCGAACAGGCGAGCGCCTTCGAAGGCCGTGTAGAAGTAGGCCGTGCCCAAGTGGAGAGAGATTCCGAGCGCACCCATCTCGTTAGCGTAACTCGTGGCAGACCATACACCGTTACCCACGATGCTCACAAAACCAATCGGGGTCTTCTCGCATTCAAGACAGACGTTCACGAAGCCTACCTGGCGGCCCTTAGAATGCGTCGCCGTATTCACGTAACCGACCTGCGTACCGCCTTGCTTGTAAGAGACGTTCGTGAAGCCCACCTGCACGTCGGATTTGCCCGCGACATCCACGAAGCCAACCTGTACGTCGGAGGTGCCCGCGACATCTACAAAACCAACCTGTACGTCTGCCTGCTTGGCAAGATCAACAAAGCCCACCTGAACGTTGGCCTGCTGGGCAAGATCCACAAGACCCACCTGCACGGAACCCAACGTATCGAGAGCGCCGTTGATATAGCCAATCTGGACACCGTCAGACTTTTCGTTGACCCAGTTGACAAAGCCCAATTGGAGTCCCTGGAAACTTTCGGCGTAGTTTACGGTTCCCGAAATCTGGGCTCCGTCCACATTCTCGGCCAAGTTCAAGATACCCGTCACCTGCAGGCCGCGCATATCCTTGTTCGCGCTGTTCACGAAGAGGCTCAACTGCGAACCGATAAAATAGTCTTCAGAACGCGTGGCAAGGAGGCCAATCTGCACGCCCTTGCGCGGCTTCCTGTCATGGTCATAGAGGTTGAACGTGGTGCGCGAAGTCCCGTTGCGGTCAAGGGAATCGAGCGAGCACTGGTTCGTATCGCCGGCGGCGCATGTCCTTTCGCTCTTGAATTCATAGCCGCCACGGAGGGTCGTCTTTTCGGCGGACACCGCGGCGAACTGCTTCTGCGAAAGACGTGCGCGGTAGTTGTCCTGCAACGTCACGGAAGCTTCCTTGTACTCGGCGGGACGTTCCATGCGTACGCTGTACTTGCCGGCAGGGAACCCGAGGCTCATGGCGCGTCCGGATTTCTTGTAGAGCTCGGCCACCAGGGCGCCGTTCTCGTCGCGGATGAACAGGCGACCGTCTACGTCTTCGTCCAGGTCAAGCCCGGCGCTAGTGCTGCGCAAATCCGTCATCACCACGTCGCCCGTTCCGGCAAGGTTCATGTCGCGGCTCGGGTGCTGGGCGCCGCCCAAAGTGGTTTCCGTTTTCTGCAAAGTCTCGTTGAAAGCGAACTGGTAGGCTTCGGAAAGGGTCACCTTGCCATCGCCGCTCGCATCGCCTGCGCCACGTAGGCCGCTCACCAGCGAATGCGTAAAGAAGGAGCCTCTCAACTTGTCGCTTTCCTGGCTCGATTCGTCCTGCGTACTGCTGGTGATAAAGGCATAGCCCTTCATGTCGCTGCTCTTGTCCACCATGAACGCCGGCACCGCGACACCACCCTTGACACGCGTAATCGCACCGGAACCGCACGCGTCTATCACGGCAATCTTCACGTCGCCATTGAGGGCATCGATGCGCTTACGGAATTCCTTCCAGCTATAAACTTCTTCGCCAAGGCGGAGACCCTTGTCATCGGCATGGCCGCTGTAGTATACCAACACCTCGTTACGGCCACCGTTGTTCTTGCCCTGCGAAATCTTCTTGTCCAAACCGTCCAGCTCCTGACGGAGCTTCGCGACACTCGGAGCCTTGACAAAAACGATGTTCTGCGGTTGCACGCCACCCATGTCCTTGAGCACGTTCACAAAGGACTTCGCGTCACTTTCCGCATAGCGGAGCACAGGACGGCCCTTGCCGCCGTTGTTGGCGCTGACTGCCACGATATAGCGGTTGATAACAGCCTGGTCGCTACCTTGCGAAGCCTGGGCTCCCGACACGGCCGAAAGGACAATAATAAAAACCAACAATATAGACGGGATCACAATCGCCGAATCCAATTTCATGATAAAATCCTTCATTACTTACCCCCGACCTTGCGCAGCGTAACATGTTCCTTGCGGACATTCTTGTTCTTGAAAACAGCATCGATGTCGTTTATATCGACAGAGAAAGTGTCGCGGGAAGTAAGCAGGTAGAAAGCCTCGAATTTCGGGGCGTTATCCAACTTGTAGGCAAACGGGAGCGTCGTCATCTTGCCGGGTTCCAGGGCAATCGCCTTGTTGCCTTCGCCCATGTGCATCGTCACGGTACCGTTGCCGTCCATGCTGAGGAGCATGCCGAAGCATTTTTCAGGGACAGAATAGCGCAGCTGGATTTCGTCGCCTTCGCGGACTTCGTCCAGGTTCGACATCTGCACGGCACTGTCGGCCGTCTTTTTCCAGACTTCGATACGGGCTTCCAGGCCCTTGATACGGGTATCGCCAGATTCATCTCCGGCAGGTACAGCGTCGACCATCGCGACATCCATGACCTGCGCGCCGGACTGCTCCGGCACAATCTCGCGCTGGCTGAAGAGAACAACCGACACGACCGCAAGTACTAGCGCCGCAGCCGTCGCGAACTTCACCAGCGTAAAGCTGACACCATTGCCCACCCTATTCGAGCCGTTCCCGGAACGCGCCGGCATGGCATCGAGACGTTCGGAAAGGCGTTCGAAGGGCATTTTCTTGAGGATGGCGCGGTTGTCTTCGCGCATCATCTTGACGCGACCGGCGAAGATTTCGTCCGTCGTTTCCATTTCGCGGATTTCCCGCATTTCGCTATCGGGCAGGTCGCCCGTCAAATAGCGTTCCAGTTTCCAGTCGGGGATCATCACTTCACCTCCAGGTTCTTGAGTTTCGCCTGCAATCCGCGCAAACGCTTGCGGACGCCGCTCACTGACAAGTTTACTTCTCGTGCGGTTTCTTCGAGGGTCATGCCGTCCACATAGTGGAGCATCGCGATCGTGCGGCTAGATTCCGGCTCCCGCGAAAACAGCTTCGCCAGGATGTTCTTCGCCTCGTAAGATTCCTGTTCGTCATCCGCACATGCAATGGTCAACAGCAGTTCGCTAGAATCCACGTCCACACCGTGTCGGTGCTTGTCGCGGATGTGATTCAGGCAGAGCCTGGTCGCCGTATTCCACAACAGGCTGCTCGGCTGGGACAAATCCAGTGAATCCATGCGCTCGTATATGCGCAAAAAGACCTCCTGGACCATATCCTGCGCCTCGGCATCGTCCTTGAGCATGGAATAGCAGCGGCGATAGACCATCGGGGCGTACTTTCCGTACAGCCCTTCCAGTTCCATTCGATCTGCCTGATTCTTGCCTTTCATACCTGTGTAACACCAGAGGGTTTCAAAAGTGTCACTACAAATTTAGAAAAATCCCACTCCGACCCAAAATGGCGAATTTTAAACGGAAAAGCCCAATCTGTAGGCAAATTTTCCCGTACGAATCGGAAGACCCTCTTTAGCCTTGGTTCCCGGAACCACCACCTTGCCACGAATCTTGAAGCCCGCGGTACCCAGGATTTCCTTGAGCGCCTTAACCACGCCGGAAGTCTGCCCGCAAAAAAAGTTGAACGGGAAGGGCGTGGAGCAACTGGTAATGATGTAGGCGGCTTTGCCCTTGTGGAGTGGCTGCGGGATTCCGCGCCTGGATTCGGTCATGAGCGCGTACACCATGCGGTCGAAAAGCGTCTTGAGCGTCCCGGGGATGTTTCCCCAGTATACGGGAGCAGCCACCACCAATACGTCGCAGGCCTCGATCTTCTCGGCCACGCGGTGCGCATCGTCTCGCGGCAGGCAGCACGTGCCGCATTTACGGCATTGCATGCAGCCCGTACAGTGGGCGAACTTCAGGTCGTTCACGTTGATGTTTTCCACCTGCACATCTTCGGAAAAATCGTAACCGCAGGAATTCTGCACCCCCTCGGCAAAACGTTCCACGGCCTGCGAAATCGTACCGTACCTGCGCGGACTCGCATTCAAAATCAGGACCTTCATGACAAAACCTCCGTTTTCTTATATAGAACACCGGAGGAAGGCAAAAATGTTACCGGATTTTTCTAGAAATTCGCCAGGTATTCCTTCGCATCGCGGCTTTCGACCAAACTGCCGAGCAGTTTCCGGAGACGTTCCAGTACGGCGCACCCCTCGCGTTCGAATACGACAACCTTCTTGAAGCGGTCGCGGTGACGGAGCAGAAATTCCAGGTTGTTCATGTCCGTCTTCGGGAATCCGTAACCCAGGAAATAAATCTCCTGCGCATTCTTGAGGTAGTAATCCGCCTTGCTCCAGAGCAGGTTGAAGAGGCTTCCGCGCAAAAAGGATTCCTTCGCATGCGCCATCGGGATGTAGATGGGCGTGTCTTCGCGGTAGATGGGGAAACTCCGGTCGCAGGGTTCCACCTGGCACACGTTCTTGAGGTCGAGCGGGTCCGAGGCACCCTTGACCGGGTACCAGTTGAGCGAACCGTGAAGTTTGATAAGGTCCACCGTGAGCGTCCGCGGGGCACGAACCGCACTCCGGTCCGCAGGGTCAATGCGAACGCCGTAATCCACCGCCACGCGAGCCGACATCTCGGGGTCGGCAGTAATCACGTCTTCGATAAGCGTATCGTAGTTGAACGATAGCAGTAGCGTATCGCGCACGCCCTCGCCCGGGCAGTTTTCGCAACCCGAAAGGAACTTGCGGAGCACCGCGGCGCTGTCCGCGTCCATTCCCTTATCGTGGCGAATCTCGTTGGCGATAAAGCGCAACAGTTCAAAACGCAAGCTCGAATGGTACAGGCTCTCGCGCACCCCCGGAAAAATCTGCGCCGAAAGGATCGACGTCGAAAGCGTTTCGATATTCAGATAGTCGGGCTGATTGTTGCAAAGTTCCAGAAACTGCCTGCAATAGTCGCGCAGGTGCGGGAACTCGTCCGGAATGCCGAAGGGAATGCGCTCGTTCAGGTCGCGGAGCGTGGGCATCTGCGGGCAGAAAGACTTGCTGAAGCCGGAGCCCAGCACAAAAATGCGGCGGTATGTACCCGATGTAGTATCCATACCCGTAATGTATATTATTTTCGCGCCCCGCGAACGTTTTTCGCTAACAGAAAACGCGCCGGACTACTGGCAGTTAAAGCCCTGCAGTTCGAGACCCGCACGCATCTCGCCGTAAGTGGACGTGCGCTTCATGTCCATCGCCTTCATGAATCGGCAGTTGTTGTCGATATGGATGCGGAAGCCCGTCATGGTGGGCTCCACCTCGCCCTTTCCGCTTGAGCGAACGTGATCCATCATCTGGTCGCGCCGGTCGTTCAGCTCGGGCGGCACGAACACGTCGGTCACAATGTCAACGTTTTCGATTTCGTAATCGCCGAACACGAACGAAATGGTCACCAGGTTCTTGAGCCCGTTGAACTGCCCCGGAGTCTTGCACACCATATTGCGCTTCGCGTTCTTGATTTTCTTCGGCTTGGCTGCGGGCTTCTTGGAAGGCGTGTACTGCAGGGCCGCCAGCAGTTCCTCTTCCTTGACAGCACCCACCAGCTGGTTTACAATCTTGCCGTCGCGCACCATAAAGAACGTCGGGAACGCCTGGATAGGCAGGCTCGCCTTGATCTTGTCGATGCCCGGTTCGTCGATGCCCACCGTCGCAATCTTGATGTCGGGGTAATTCTTCGCGATGCCGATGAGTGTCGGGATCATGATGAGGCACGGCGGGCAGCTCGTAGAAGTGATATCCAGGATGACCGGCTTCTTGGACTGCAGAACCTCTTTCTCGAAGTTGGCGTCGTTCACCTTGACAATCTTGATGTCCTCGGCCGCGAACGTCGCCACGGCCATAATGCAAAGCATAAGTGCGATAAGTCTTTTCATAGTGCCACCTTGTACACCGAAAAGATACAACTTTTTGCGACGGGCGATTGTTATAGGATTTTCTGATAGCCAATTTTTCAGCAACTTGCTGAGTAATTGAAAAATTTTCATTAACCCTATTGTCAACCCTATTGTTAACCCGCTTCAACTACTTCGCGTAGCCCACGGGGTTGTTCAGCAAGGGCACCTGCGAGTCAGAAAGCTTGAGAAGCTTCTTGATGGCGGGAACGTCCATCGTCATGCGCGGGCGGGTCACCAGGCCCATGCCGGCACAGAACAAATTAATATTCTCGCTCACGATTCCCGCGTCGGTTCCCATCGTCACCTTCGCGCGGGCGTCGCTGCTACCGAACTTGGTCTCGTCTGCAACGATGAGGATGCTGACCGGGGCCGCCTTCGCCCAATCCTGACGGTCGGCAACGAGCGCCCTGTGGTCACCCTTCGCCACCTGCTTCAGGGCGTTTTCCTTGTTCAGGTATTCCGAGACGCCCTTGCTTGTGAACACGAACACGCGGATTTCCTGGAAATTGCGGGCAGTCGGCGACGTGAGCTTGCCGTCGGCAGGGCGGTTCACGCCGATAGCCGCAAAAAGCAAATTCGAAAGATCCTGGTCACTGAGCATCTTGTCGCTGAACTCCGTGCCGGAAGCCCTGCTCCAGAGAGCCTCCATCACAGGCTTGCCGCCAGTCTTTGCCGGAGCGGGGAGTTTTTGGAGCTGCGCCATGGCAAGCGTACTGCAGATGAGCGTTGCCATAAGCGTGAGTGCAAAACGATTTTTCATGGGGAACTCCTTGTGGTGATACTCTTAAAAAATAACTTCCCAATAACCAGTTTTATTACCACCAATACGCTTCAACACGCCCAATCGTTGTAATTTTGACATACTCTCGCTTACAGAGGAACGCTGTATCTTAAGGATCGACGCCAATTCCATTTGTGTAATTCTCGGATTTTTGGATAATTCCGCAAGTATGGTTCGCTGCGTATCCGTAAGTTTTATTGTCGGGTTTATTGTCGGGT
>NZ_DGUN01000074.1:0-20692 GCF_002395745.1 Fibrobacter sp. UBA4309 | reverse complement strand
ATTGTCGGGTTTATTGTCGGGTTTACAGCATCTTCATGTGGAATGATTTTCCCCTGTTTCCTTTCGGCATCAAGATATTGCCTGCTCGCCGGGCATTCCACCACCAGACCGCCAGAATTCTCTTCGGGAATAGGCAATTTTGCCTTGCGAAGCTTGCAGACGTCGGTGATGTTCTTGTAGCCGCGACCCCAACTTTCGACATAGCCCGCCTTAAAGAACACGTTTGCAATATTAGGGTTGCGCGGTTCGGAAGAATGCGGCTTGAACAATTTTTCGACAGGAACATCAACGGGCATCTTTCCGATATTCCAAATGCGAATCTTGTGAGCATAAACGCGAATCTGAATCGGCGTGGGCCTAGTATAATCACGATGAATCACAGCATTCAAAAGCAACTCGCGGAATGCCTCCTTCGGGAAAAAGAATGTTTCTTTGCGGTGAATGCCGTCGTAACTGATGAGAGCCTTCATGTACTTCGTATAGATGAGATCCATCGTCTTTTCAACCTGCATCACAAGCGAACCGTGAACCTCATCCTGATAAATAATGTCCGCATCGTTATCGGCGAAGAACCCAATTTTTATATAAGCGCACATGACCCACTTTTCGGGATCCGGGTGAAAGCACATGACAGCCGCCCTCGTCAAGTAATCATTCTCGAACAACCGCAAGTTTCTCAAGAGAACATCCGTTGGAACATCCAGCGCCTTGCTATCAAGACGATTATGGTCAAGCGCCATTTTCTTGAAAAGCTTGATAGAATCATTATCCAAGTCTGCAACATCCACATGCGGCACAGGAACACTATCCCACGTGCGCCCCTGCACGGCAAGAATCATCTTGTCCAATTCATTGCCCACAACCTCTTGCGTCGTTGAACCGCTCCGCTTATAATATTTTCCGTGATAACTGACCGGGAACGGATATTTCTCCACATCGATTCGAAAATACTTCTTTCCACCTTCGTCAAGAAGGTTCACTTCGCAAATCAAGCCCATGGCTTGCAAAATCTTGTTCGGAATATCCTCCGAAAGCTTGCGGTAATCCTTCACTCCGCAAAAATCGCCATTATCCTTTACACCTATATAAAGCGAGCCACCATGCGTATTGGCAAACGCGCAAATCCACTTGAGATATTCATCACGCCAGTTCTGTTTGAACTCAAGGTCGTGCTTTTCGTCTTTATTGATTTTCACAGTTCTCACATAGCCTCCATTTTGCCGCATTTTGCGGGCGGTTAATGTTAGAGGCGTCCCCTTATCCCAGAATCCCAGAATAAAAAAAGACGCATTTCTCCATTAAGCAGAGAAACACGTGCTGCATTAATGTACCCAATATTCAAAAAGTTGGCACAAATGCGTAAGGCGAGCGTCGCAGCCATGCTTGCATGGCTATGACTGAGCCTAGCATTTGGCGCTTGCGCAACGGGCCTAAGGAAATTTTACAAAGCGAACTATTCCTAACGCAAACAGTATATATTCTACTATATGATAACATTTATAGTAATTCTAGCCGCTATTGTCTTTTGCATGTGGTTCTTCCAGAACCAGATTGTGGGGCACATCGGCGAGAAGCACACGGCAAACAGAATCCGCGCCATCAGCAAGGGAACCGTCTTCAGGGATGTCTATGTGGAAGGGAGCCATGGCGTACAGCAAATCGACATTATCGCCGTAACAGAGAAAGGCGTTCTCGTCATAGAGAAAAAGACACGCATCGGGCTCATCGTGGGGAGCGCCTACGACAAACAGTGGCAAGTCATCTTGAATCGCGGCAAGAAAAGATTCACAATGACTAATCCCCATCACCAGAATTACGGGCATATACAAGTCCTGTGCGAAAAGTTCCCAACACTTAAGGACAAGTTCATCGACCTAGTGATATTCGGGAACAACGCGAAACTCGGCGACAGAATCCCCGAAGGCACAATATGCGACAGGGATTTCAAGATGTTCTACAAAAACCTGCCGACACGAATGAACACCCAGGAAGTTGAAAGCACCGCCCAAACCCTCGCCACCCTCAATAAGGACAGGGCTAGACTCAAAGCGATGCACAAGCAGAAAATCCGGCAGAAGAGGAAAGGCCTATGACCCAAAAACTCTGGAACAAATGCAAGAAGTGCGGCTGCGACAAGACCGAAGACTCCGAAAAACTTTGCGAACAATGCAAGGTAAAACGGCGACAATTCTGGAGCGACCTCAAGAAGGTCGGCGGCGTAGCTGCTGGCGCGTTGCTGGTGGTAATTGCCGGCGGGAAGATGAGGAAGAAATAAAGAGACCATTTTGCCAACGTCGACAAAATGGTTTCAATGACCGTGATGATTTTTGGGGGATGTATTCTCTATTCATGTTCGATTTTTTCTTCAGCCACCCATTCAATAGGCCTTACATCAAACATTTCCTCAAAATCATCCTTGTTAAAGATTTTCAATTCGCAATCCTTATCAAGAACATTTTTTACAGCCGCCAATCTCCATTTGGGCGTCGCGTTCATATGATTGTATTCGTTTAATGTGAGGTATAAACGAAATTGGTTGCTCGAGGATCCCTTCACTTCAACATGGAATTCTTTTCCACCTTTTGTGACAAGCAAGTCATAACCACAATTATCCTTTTGACGATCTACAATATGGAAGCCTCGTTCCTCATAATATTCGCAAACCTTATTAACTGCGGCAATTTCAATTCTACAACGCGTCGCGGCATCAACATTTGGAAAAGGACGCACGTAAGAATCATCATCATTTAAAAGGCGTTCTGCAATATCAACAAAATCCTTTCGCCATGGTTCATCTTTAGACTTCGGACCTTTAACATATACTAATGGCGTACTGCTGATGTGTTTACAAAGATCTTTCCGAATCACCCAATCTCTACGCCTTTCCAAAGGCATTCGAAAAGCGTTCTTACTTTCAATGCAATACTGAAATTTTTCACCATCATTATCAGTATCGAACTGTTCATATTCGTACTCTGGGCGAATTTGAAGTTTATCATAAATTCGCGCATTTTCATAGTACCCAACAACGCACAATTGACCATTCCCATTTTCACGGGCCAAGAAGACCACAAACCAATCCTCCGCATCGCGGCCCGAAAGCTGGGGGCAACTTCCTGCTGACGGAGGAATATATGCGCAGAAACCATTTCTTGTTCTTTTAAAGTTATAGATTTCGTGTCCAATATTAGCGATTTGTTTTAGATATGTGTGGTTTCCGAGAACATATCCGCCCTCGTACAAATCACTCCATCCTGTTTTTACGAACATTATTTTATTCAAGATTTTGCTTTTCATAAGACATCTCCTTTAAAATTAAATATGACTTTTACAAATGCACATATTGCATTTGCATTTTTTAAGCCGGCTATGTCTTCTGAGTTCGTCTTCTTCTCGGGCTCCGGGGAACCCTTTTGTCCATGCGTCCGTTTAATTAAAAAGGGACACATTCATTGCCATCATCAATTTCTATACTTCATCATCAGGAGCCCTAACAAGCTCCCTCGGCTTAATAGTAATATAAATAATTTGATCGCTTCCGGCAACACATTTTTTTACTAAAATCTCACATTTTGTCCCAAAATACTTGATTTTTGTCCCAAGATTATTTATATTAAGGAACAAGGTAGGTCAAGTCCATGAAAAAGAAGAATGTCATCAATCTGATTCGCTATTACGCCGAGAAAAACGACCCCGCATTCCGCGAGGAGGCGTACGAAATTGCCCGGGATTTTGACGCTAGCGGCGATTTTCAGCTTTCGGAATACATCATGGCCCTTATGTCCAGCGCGAACGCCTTTGTGCCGCAAATGCACGAAGACCAGATGACTTTTTTCCGCAAGATCGCCCCTTCGCACGATTCGCTGCCGCTCCCCACGCCCATTGAAAAGGACGTTATCGGAATCATCAACGCCATCCAGCGGAACATGGGAATCAACAAGTTCCTGTTCCAGGGCGCACCCGGGACGGGCAAAACCGAATCCGTACGGCAAATCGCCCGCATTCTGGAGCGCGACCTATTCTGCGTCGATTTTGACACCATCATCGACAGCAAGCTCGGCCAGACACAAAAGAACATCGCCGCACTGTTTGACGAGTTGAACCACTTCGCGCACCCCGAAAAGATTCTCGTCCTGTTCGACGAGATAGATGCCATCGCCCTCGACAGAACCAACTCTCACGACCTTCGCGAAATGGGCCGAGCCACATCGGCAATTCTCAAGGGGTTCGACAACCTGAACGAACAGATTACCATCATCGCCACGACGAACCTTTTCAAGCACTTTGACAAGGCCCTTTCCCGCCGTTTCGATTTAATTGTCGATTTCAACAGATACACGCAAGAAGACCTGCAAGAAATCGCGGAGTCTATTTTGAACAGTTTCCTAAGCAAATACAAAATCGGCTATCGTAACACCCGCCTGTTTCGCAAGATTCTCGACTTGCAAAAGAAAATGCCTTGTCCGAGTGAAATGAAAAAAATTCTGCGAAACGCAGTCTGCTTCTGCGATGAAACAATCGAGGGCGACTATTTAGGTCGCGTCTATGAATTGCTCACAGGCGGCACCACCGGCAATCTACATCGCCTGCATGAACAGGGTTTTACCGTCCGCGAAATCGAGATTCTTTCTGGCGTGTCTAAAAGTCAAGTTGCAAGATTCCTAAACGCCCCTCAACAAGCAGTCGGAACGTCCAAGCCCTATAAGAATGGAATTTCGCAACAAAATCGACGCAATTTATACATTAAAAGACTCGATGAGATAAATCTTGCGGAAGTCTATAAAAAAGGCGAAGAAGAAATCGTGTGGAGATAAGGAAAGCCGAACCAGCATTACTAGTTCGGCTTCGTTTTTAGTGCTTCTTACGAACAGGGATTTTCCATGCCTTGTGACCATAATCCCACGCATCCAAGACTCGATTTGAGTTTTTTACGCGACGGAACCGAACAAAGATGAATCCATATTTCGCAGGCGAAGGCCTTTCTAAAGGCGAAATGGGGGACAACATATCGTTTCTCTCCTTAGCTAAGGTTAAATGGAACCCCGAACAAAGGCCCCATCAACAACTTTCGGAAGGAAACCAATCTATATTTGGGTTGGGTAACCAATTCAACCCATCATAGGTCGGCTTTGTTCGAACCTCTCGGGAACGCAACTGCAATTGCGTTCCCATTTTGTATCGTAAATATAATAAAATTTTCTTTCAAAAGTGATTTTTTCACTTATGTATTTGCTTTTTATCAACAATTTTGTTAAATTAATTGATGTAAAAGAGAAAATTTCACAATAAATCACGGACGGAAAGTATGCTGATACGTTTTAATGTCAAGAATTTCCTCTCTTTCGATTCGGAAGATCGTGCAACTCACGATACTTCTAGCCAGGAATTTTCGATGATTCCCGGGAAAGTCCGTAGCAAAGAAGACCACATTCTCAAGACCGATAAGCAGAACTTGCTCAAGTTTGCCGCAATTTACGGTGCAAATGCCGCAGGAAAGTCCAACCTAATCAAAGCAATAGCCTTTTTCAGGAATTGCACCTTGAATGGCGCCGTCTTGCCGCAAGATGCCAATCTTTACTGCAAGACTGACCCGAGCAACAAGGAGAAACCGAGTTATTTCGAAGCTGAATTCATCGTTAACAACGATGTTTATGCATACGGCTTCGAAGTTGTCCTAAGCACCGGTACTTTCGTTTCCGAATGGCTCTGTAAGTTATCTTCAACTAAAGAAGAATACCTCTTCAAAAAAGAAGATGCCCAGCATAATTACGTTTTTGGAGGACCACTTGCGAAAAACCAGATGCTGAGCGTTTTGGGGTCTAGTTTTGCAGGTAGTAACGCATTGTTCTTAAATTTCATCAACCGCACCATGGCGGGTTTTTACAAAACTAATCCTGAAGCAGAAGTTTTACAAACTATTTTCAACTGGATTGCAAGAAATATAGATATTTCTTTTCCAGCCACTCCGCTTTCCACCTCATCCTTCTTGGCAAACGAAGAAGCCCTTCGTCAAGCTTCAAAACTATTAAAAGCATTTGGAACTGGAATAGAAAATGTACAGCCAGTTAAAGCGAAAAGGGAAGATATAGATTCAATTATTCATCCCACCATATTACAAGATATCGCTAAACAAATGGAAATCAATAATACTCCTAAAAACGATATTTTTATCAGAAATAGAAATGAAATTTTTATAGTAAGAATGGAAAAAGGAAAGGATGATAAAGTTTTTTCCATCCAGTTCAAGCACAACTTCCAGAACGCGACCTTATTCAAGATGGCCGAAGAATCCGACGGCACCGCGCGTCTTTTCGACCTTCTCGAAATATTGCTTTCCAAATCCAGCAAGACTTACGTTATCGATGAACTGGACCGTTGTCTGCATCCGTGCCTTTCGTATCAGTTCGTGAAGGCGTTCTTTGAATATTCCAAGAACCGCAACGTCCAATTGATTGTGACTACCCACGAATCACGTCTGATGGACTTTGATTTGTTGCGTCGTGACGAAATCTGGTTTGTTGACAAGGACCAGAGCGGAGCAAGCAACATCTACTCGCTGGAAGAATACAACGAACGCTTCGACAAGAAAATAGACAAAGCCTACCTCGAAGGCCGTTATGGCGGCGTGCCGCTGTTTACCTCGATTTTCCCGATTGAGGAGGCTTGATGAGAGAGTCCAGAACCTTCGGAAAAAGAAAAAGGGAAGAACTTCCACAGCGGGAAGTCAACATCAAGTATATCCTTTTGACAGAAGGGACAGAGACGGAGCCTCAATATTTTGAAGCCGTAGAAGAAAACAAGAAGCAACTGGGCATTCCTCCCATTATCAAGATTCTCCCCCTGATGCGGAGTTATGGGGAAAATGGGTGGAGCAATCCGAAAAAGATTCTTGACAGGCTACTGTTGAACCTTGAGGAATCAACATCAAGCAAAATCTCGTATAGCACATTGCTGAACGCTATGATCGACTGCCTGTATTATAGCGAATACCTGAGCAAACACAAGGAACTGATTCCCGAAATCAGCAACTTGCTAGATAGGATTTATCGCAATGTCCTAAAAGTTACTCCAGATGATTTTGTTGAAGACAAAGAAGCGACCGTAACGAAAGTGACGGAATTTCTCGCCAAGGAAAAGCCGCGAATTTGCGAACTCATCATCAAGAATATTGGCGAAGCCCTAAACGAGCAGTCCATCCCGTATGCTCCAGACATAGACAAGATTTGCCTGGTCGTTGACCGCGACCCCATGAGCTTTACCAGTTCTCAATTCGATTATGTGAAGAGCACCTGCGCGACAAACAATGTTCAATTCTATATCAGCAATCCGGGATTTGAACTGTGGCTCTTGATGCACAGCAGCAATTTCGCTACGATGAAAGATGACCTAGCGGCAAAATTTTCAACTATGACCCCGCCGGAATTCTTGGACCACATCGAAAGCCTTTTGAAACAGGAATTCGATGGCTACAATAAGTCCAAACTTAAAACGCAACCGTTTATGCAGGCTATCGACACGGCTATTGCAAACGAAAAAATGTTCACGGAGAGCGTTGACGCGTTAAAGAATGATATGGGATCGAATATTGGGCTGTTAATTCAGGAGATGAGAAGGTAAAACATACAATGATTCTTGATAACGACCCACTCGGCATACACAGCATCGATATCAAGTACGAAGGTTCGACAAGGGCGACCCAGTATTGCATTGACGATTTTATGAAGCGTCTTTATGGCAATCGCAAAATTACGGACATGACCATTTTAACTTGCCAAAAATATCACGCCTTAATGCTATGCTTTGAAAACCGGGACCTCGTTGTCTTTATCAAAAGCGGATTGACTTCGGGTTATTCTGGCGAAGGCCCCAAGGGAACATCCCTTATCATTCGCCTTGCTGAAGAAGCCGGAATTACCATTAAGGAAATGAAGGCAGCACCTTCGCTATTCAAGAGAATCAATTCTTCTCGCGCTACAGTTAAAGATGTGGAATTCATCAAAAAGAACAGCACGGAAAATTTTGATTACGACCGTCTTTGCCTAAAGATTGTTGATAACGAATATGTCAAACGAGCAAAGGAATCCTTCAAGAAAAACAAGGATATCATTTTCGTTAGAAAAGAAGACGAAAAGACGAAGGATGCTGTTGAGATTGACAGGGCTAAAGCGCTAAAGATGTTGCAAGAAGTTCACGATGCCGTAACCAAATCAAAAGATTCATCACTTTTGTCCGACTTTGGGAATTTCTCTTCAATTCTGTCATTCATCAAGAGTTTTCTATGAAAATTCTAAATCTCTGCACTTTAGCCGGCTTTCCCTCTTTTTTCTTTGAAGAGATGGAAAAACATACAGAATTACTGTTGAACACAGAATTTGAAGATGAATTGGTTGAAAATCCAGTCTTTCAAGATTTGATTGATAGAATAACAGATTTCTCCAAAGACTGTAAAATCATTGGCTACCACTACACTAGAGCCGATAAAGACGATATTCTAAAAGGCGGTCTGAAATCAAGAACTGGTCAAGAAATCAGGGAAACTTTTTTATCCCGTTATGGGAAATTGTTTACACCTGAAGAACTAGACACAATCAAAAATGCGTGGAATGCCTACTTTAACAAGAATATGATTTCTTGCCGAGATTATCGGATATTTTTTAACCTAACCACTACAGCCCTTTTTGACAGTGGTGCAGAGCCATTATTGCGATATTATGGTGGGGAACAAGTTTATATGCCTTTAAAAGGTTTCCCTTCTATTGCAAAGAAAATCCAAAATATAGGTTCTCCGCTTCTAATCAAGGCAACATTAAATCCTTGCCAATTAAAACTTTTTGATTATGAAGACATAGCTAAAATTGCGATATCGTCATACCACCGTTTATTGCGTCCTGATGCATCGCAATGTGACCGTGATGTCTACCAAAATGAATCTGCTTTGCTGGAGCAAATAGAGATAATTGATTTGAGTAATCAGTCCATTGCCCAATCTGATATTAAATCGACCTATTTGCTAGAGAATCCTTAACAACAACCACAAGCATGCTCAAGTATTTTCATCATCTTTGCACCATGCTTTGCACATGCTTCATTTTTCCATTTCAGAGAAGCATTCTCTGCATCTTCTGTCAACTTTGCCATTTCACGTAATTTCAAGCTACCCTTAGCAACTTCCTCTTTGAATGTTTTCTTCTTAGCTTCTGGATCCAAGTTAGAAAACGATGAGTTAATATTACTTGGAACAAGGCAAAGATTACCAAATTGATCAACGCCGTCTTCATGTTTCCATTTTGGGAAAGTTCCTTTTGATGGATTTTGAGGATACCAGTGTTCAACAGAATTTCTGAATTCAAACACAAACTTGTCAAATTTTCTTCTGTTATTTTTCCAGATTTGGTAATCTAAATAGTTAAATACAATATGCGGCGTTTTCAGACCCATATTAAACTTTTCTTCATCAGATTTCTCTAAGAAATCCGACTTTACCGCTGATTGAATCAAAGATTCAATATAAGTCTCATATTCATTCAAACACGAATCAATATTTGTATAATCATCCTGAATAAGCCATATCAAAAGATCTGTTATCCAGTGCATGATTTTAGGAGATGTATAGGAAACACGAAGTGCGGCTTGAAGCATCAAACAACGCCTCGATCTATCCTTGTCACGATCATGCTTTTTTTGGATCCATGTATTCACATAGTATGGTTTCTTTTTTGATTGCTGGCCAGAAACCTTCAACTCTCTTAAACTCCAAGCACCAATTTTATCTTCGTCAACAAATTCTCTCTTGATAATATACTTATCAAAGAGAAAACGGCATCTCAACAAACAAATCACAAATGAAAATGCAAAATCAGACTTATTTGTAGATATTTTTCGTCTTTCCAAATATCCTTTTTGTTCAACATTCTCAAAATTTTCAATTAACTTTTTGTCATCAATCAGCCTTGCAACAAGGTTGTCAGGATCATCGTACATATAGGTCGCAACATAAACTTTTAACACATGTAATAGAAAATGTTTAAATTCAATCACGCTTTCAAATCGAACATTTTTATCATCTTCTAAGGAACCATCATTCTTTTCAATTCGAAAATCATCCTTTACAATATCTTTAATAGTCTTCTCATGAACATATTCTCCATCTTCAACAAAAGATTTATAGCCTCCTTTTTTATATGATGGATTCGGTCGATCATCCCATCCACCGCCAAATAGTCTATTTCTTTCTTTAGGGGTAAAATGCATTTGCACATAACCCGTCATGTCACTGCAAGCATCCCATATTTTTGCAAAAACAGCACACCGTTTTTCATCATTAGACAAATATCCCATCAAGCGAGCTTTCAACACGTCGGTTTGTTCCAGCTGCTCCCCTCTTGTATTCATTATTTCAAAATAATGATTCAAATCAGTATGTTTAGGAACAGGAATCCGATAAACATAAACATGAGATAATTTTTTAATGAAAGATTCCCTTTTTTCGCATGGCAAATACTTGTTTATCAATTTTATACCATTCAAAATTTCATTTTGATAACAGGAATCGTCACACAGTTTCTTGAAATCGTTAAGAATAAGGTCTATTTCCAACAATGCCTTTGACGACTTATCTCTATTTGCAAAGGACAAAGTTTTGCTCACGGGCATTTGAAGGATATTCAACAACAAATAGAGTGTCGTTAATCGTTGCTGTCCATCAATAACTTCATAAATCGAATCTTTCTCAGATACAATCAATGAACCAAGACAATATCTAAGACCATCTTGATTTTCGTCAACATCATCTATATCTTCAATTAAGTCCCTTATTTGATCGTCTTCCCAAGCATATGCTCGCTGATACAAAGGTATTTCATATTTTGATGTACCATCAAACAAATTGCAAATACATATGGGCTCTATTTTTTCGTAATTAGACATCTTTACCTCAGGCTATCATTCAAGATATTAATATCATTATATAATTTCGACCAACTTGAGCATAACCGATTACTATCGGTCTCATTTATCTCTATTTTTATTTTAGCGATATCCCTATCTTGGCTGGCGTTATTTATTTCAGAAAAAAGAGCCACATGGTTGGTATACCGATCGTTATCCTCACCTCCAATAGCATATTTGTTTACAGTATCATATCCGAGATGTTCCATATTTGCCCTTAGCATAAAAGCCCAGGAAAAAATTTTTCGGACTATTCTTTCCTGTAAATCCCCAAACTTATCGTAATAGCATAAAAGAGCACAATAGAAAAGATTGCATGCATATTTATATCCCGACGATTTTTTATCTATGTTTTCAATTTCCTTATCAGGATCTAGCCATTTTGCAATCAATTCAAATTTTTCATAATTATTCACTTGTTGCTTTACGTTTTTTAATAAATCTGTATAGTAATCAACCATTTCAAAAAATCTCTGTCCCGCTACAAATGGTTCCGTCAACTGGAAATTCGGCATAGCAGCACGAACATATTTGGCATATAAATAAGGAGCATCTTCTGAGACCCCTTTAAACGAGCCTATCTCTTTTGACGTAAAATTCACAGTTTTCTTCATACGAGACCAATTTTGTATAGGAAATAGCACTCGATTAAAAAGGAATCTTATATCTTTAGGAGAATAACTCTCCCATTTGGTTACTACAGGCTTCATTTCTTCTATACTTTTTAACTTTTTCTCCAATGAACGTTTCATTTCTCTTAAATGATACGCCTTTAATAAATCATGGGGATCAAGCGTTTTTCCTCGATAATTCTGAGAATCAAAAACCTGAAAAGCATCTGAGATATTCTTCACTTCAATAACAACAACTTCTAACACCTCATCTAATGATCTTCTAAAATCAGACTTTTCTTCATCGTTTTTTCCAACAAACCATTCCTTAATAAACTGATAATTAGTATGGATATTCGTCATGGAAGACTTATCACGAAAATCCATTTCTATAATTGAATTAGAAAAGTTTTCATCTAAATACAGGCTTATTAGCGATAAAGTTATTATTCTTTGCTGACCATCAACAATAGCGTTATCATTTAAAATAACCGTACCTACTCTATATTTGTAGTCACTATAACTCTTCGATTCTTTTATCGCATTTTGGATATCACATAAAAGATCATCTACATTTTGCGCAGTCCATTTATACGGACGCTGATAAGATGGAATGGTAAGACTTTTGCGAGAAAGTAATTTTTTTACACTAACTATTTCTGCCATATTAAACCTTGTATTTTTCTAAAACAAAATCAACAGCGTCCTCTGTATAAAACCAAGTTTTTGTGCTATCCTTTTTTTTAGGATTCAATAATCGCTCTCTACATAAAGCCGGATTTTTTTTGAGTTCACGAATGATACTATTGAATTGTGTTCCAAATTTAATTTCAGGATTACATTCCTTTAATTTCATTCGTAAATCCGCATTTGTCAATGGAGGAATATCAGGTTCTATCCGCATTACTGGAGCGTTGGGATCATTTGTCACCCGAACATTCTTTGTTATTTTTACAGCCGCTCCAGAGTCGATTGCGGCAACAATATCTGCATTAGTCGCTTTCTTAACACTTGCTGTAAAAATGTCAAATCCTACAACAATGGATTCCTGAATATTTGCGGCATTCAGTTCTTTTATATTTTGAATTACATGGCTAACAAAATCATCTTGAGCCAATTTGTATTCTTGTTTAAGATACTCAATAGGGTTCAATGGGAGTTTTAATCCTATCGGCAAGATGATTAAATTGTCGTCTTTTGTAATATCTTTATTGAAATGAGTTTTTATGAAATTATCATAGTTTAAAACGGCCTTACTAATTAGCATAAACATCAAGGCGTCTAATTTCTGTCCAACAAAGTGAATATCTTTACATCGGTATTCATTAAGCAACATTAAATTATTAAAAACCGCTTCAAATGAATTCGACTTGATAGTGTTCAGATGTATGCGGACAAGATCAGCAGCTTTCGTAAAAGAAATCGTATATCCTTTTGTCCCTTCAAAAATTTTCTTTTTGTCGATATATTTATACACAAATGCTTTTAAAGCAAGTTCCCATGCATTTATAATAAGAATTACACACGAAGAATAACGATAGGCAATATGCGGCTTATTGTGGATTTCTATCCCAGCAAATAACGCCGCAACAGAAGCATCCAAAAGTTGTTTTGTTACAGATTTTCCTCTAGCCATAGATTCACCCCACCACTACTTGGCCGTTCATGAGGAGCGGGAGGAGTTTGTCGCGGAGGGCGGTGAGGCGAGTGATTTCTTGAATATTTTCCTGTTGCCTAAGAAATATCGGTTTTGTTATTTCATTGAATCTCTTTATTATTTCGCAATTAGAATCTTGCACAAATTCTATATCACCTAAAATAGGTAATGTCAGATTTTTCTGAATGGATTGAGCGTTTGAACCCTGTAATCTTTTTTGCATAGAAGATGATGAAATCACTCTATAAATGTAATTTACAAGATGTCCATATTCCTTTTTCATACGAATTAAAGCGACTGCTTGATTTGTATTTGCAGGTAATATATGCTCGGAGACAATTGCTGCACTGCCTAATCGTCCAGCAATTGTTACAAGAATATCATTACTCCGAAGTTGAGATCGTTTCATGGCGACATTTGCTTCTTCTGAAATATGCATTAAATTTTCTTGAAGAATTTGACCATTTTCAATGCATTCAACTTTTACAAAGTTTATTCCTGTATCCTGAAAATCAAAACCAAGAGTCGATGGAGTTGTACCCTTTGTTATAAGATCAGCGTAATCAGAGACCTTTTTCACTTCCCATCCCTCTGGTATTTCTCTTTTGAGGACTTCGTTGTAGGTCATGGGGCCGCCGGTGGTTTTGTAGGGATGGCCGTTTTTGTCGGGGAAGTCGTATTGGACGAACCAGTAGTCGTATAGGCGTTTTGCCATTGCTTCGAGTTTCTGGTTCATCTTTTTGTTCAGGGCAATTTTGTCGTCTAATGCGGAAAGAACAGAGGCTATTTTCTTTTGGTCAGTAATAGACGGAATACATACATCTATCTTTTTCAAATCTTCTAAGGGTGGTAAATTGGGAATAACTGATGCCCCTACGTGTTTGCAAGCAACCTCTTTGACATACCAACTAAAATAAAATTTGAAATATTCTTTATCTACGAAACTTTCATTAATACGAATGCGAATTAAAGCTTGATTAATAATACCTTCTTCTATCCCATTGGGTAATTCAAATAATTCACCTAATGTTCCTGCGCCCGAAATAAGAATATCTCCGGGGCGCACGGCAAAACGTTTTAATTTTTCGTATCTTTCTTTTGATATGTAATAATTTCCGATGTTTGGGTCTTTATTGTATACTACACCTTGTTCATAAACCTTAAAAGCATAAGCTGATTTCGGTATAAAAAATTCTTTTTTTACATCACCACCAAAAGGGCCTCGCATGATACCCTTTTCATTGTCTAATAAATCAACAAATTTATATTTCGTCATTTCCATATTCAAATTTTTTCAAATTCTTCGACTACGCCTGTACTCCGCTCAGAATGACACTGTTTCTAAAGGAGATTCCCGGTCAAGCCAGGAATGACATTGCCATACTACCTTCTTTTTGACCGCATCTCTAAATATGTTGTTTCTTCAAGTTCTTCAGTAACACCTGCAAGTCTCGCTAAAGGAGATTCATTAGCGACTCTTTTGGCTTTCAACCTATCTTGAGCATCCTGACGAATCTCTTTCTTTCGCCGTTGTTCTGCTTGACGCTCTCGCTCTATGCTTCTTTGCTCTGCCTCTTCATCATATTTTCGTTGCTTCTTGAAAATGACAATAGGAACTATAACTGCGGCCAATGCCGCAAAGAACGACAATAAACTAATGCAAAGAGTTGCTATTTCCATAATACTCCTTTTCTAAATCCTATCGCTGCGCTCCAGGATGACATCGTTTTAATTGAATTTCAGGTTGCTCAGTTGTTTCTGGATTTCCTTCTCGAGTTTGTGGCTTTCGGCGAACATGGCGGCGAGTTCTTCGGTGTCGGCTTTCATCTGGGCGTTGAATTCGTCGGCGGTGATATCTACGTAGTCTATCTTGATGTCGAAATACTGGCCGGCGCTCAGGCTATAGCCTTTTTCCTTGACTTCGCTGTAGGTCACGACTACGCTGAAGTCTTCGACGGCTTTGGCCTTGCGGAAGGTGGTCACGATTTTCTCGATTTCGTCGTCTTCGAGGCGGACTTTCTTGAGGCCGTTCGCGTCCTTGTATTCCTTGCCGAGTTTGCTTGCGTCAACGAGGGTGACTTTGTCGTTGTCGGTCTTTTTGCGGGTCTTGTCGAAGAAGAGCACGCTCACGTTGGTGCCGGTGTTCGCGAATACGTTGCTCGGCATGCTGACCACGCCATAGACAATGTGTTCGTCAACGATGCGTTCGAGGATTTTGTGCTCGATGCCGGATTTCGCGGTGATGAACCCGGTGGGGATAACGATGGCGCCCTTGCCGCCTGCCTTGATGCTGTTTACCACGTGCTGGATAAAGCAGGTGTAGATGGCCATGCTCTCCTTTTTCTTGTTCGGGACTTTCGGCACGCCTGCCCAAAAACGGGCATTCCATTTCTTTTCGATGTCGTCGCGGGTGTCGCTAAAGTCCATCTTGAAGGGCGGATTGCTCACAACGTAATCGAACTGCTTGAGGCTCTTGCCGTCGTCGCTCTTGTGGTAGGGTTCTAGGAGGGTGTCGCCCTGCACGGCGTGATCCAGGCTCGAAACGAGTCCGTTCAAGAGCAGGTTCAGCTTGAGCATTTTGTTACTGCGCTGCGAGATGTCTTGCGCAAAGATGGTGCAGCGGTCTTCGCCAATCTGGTGGCTGAGCGCCATGAGCAAGGTGCCGGTGCCTGCGCTGGGGTCGTAGCATTCTACGTTGTGCAGGTCGGCGTTGTCGCCCACCAAGAGGCGGGCCATGATTTTCGCGATGGCCTTGGGGGTGTAATATTCGGCGTACTTGCCGCCGCCTGCGGTGTTGTAGTCCTTGAGCAGGTATTCAAAGATGTCCGAGAAAAAGTCGTAGTGTTCAGCGAAGGCGTCTTCGAAGCTGAAGTTCACGAGTTTATCGACAAGGGCGCGGGCGAAATTTGCACGCTGGGCGTCGTCGGTCACGAAGATGGTGAGCTTTTCGAAGATGGGGATTTTCGTTTCTTGCGCGGTCTTGGTGTAGAATACGTCCAGGTTGTCCTTCGCGATGGCGACCATGGTCTCGTCAAAGATGACGTCGAAATCGCCCTTGGCCTGCTTGTTCCAGAGGTTTGCAATCAGGTAGTCGGGCTTGAACACCGGGACTTCGGGCGGCAAGAAGAGGCTCACCTTTTCGCGGTCGGCCTTGGAGAGTTTCGCGTATTCCTCTTCCCACTTGTCGGATTTTTTGAGGGCCTTCAGGCAAGGGTCGTTGATTTTCTTGAGTTCAAAGCCGAACTTGTCGGCCATAAACTTGTACAAAAACACCTGGGTGATAATCTTGTATTCGTTGCCGTCATTGCCCATGCCGTATGTCTGGCAAGTGGCCTTGAGAGAGTCGATAAGGGCAATGGTCTTGTCTTTGATGTTCATTTAATTTCCGTAGTAGGCGTTATACTGATTCATGTACTGCTTGGCGATGCGCTGTTGGATAAACAGATAATCGGGCATTTCGGGCTTGATTTGCGGGAAGTGCGCGAGTCCGTCCGCAATCTCTTTCATCACGGTCTTGCCAAAGTAGGCGTCCTGTTTAAGGATGTCGTTGCGGTCGAAAACTTTTGCGTCAATCGTTCCCTTAATCGTCAAAAGAGCCTGCACAATTTCTTCGTCGAACTTTGAGATAATCGGAGCCTGATGCTTGGGTTCGCGTGCCTTGTTCTCTTCGCGGATGCGCTTGTGAACGTAGGCAAATTTCGTGTCGCCGTTGTACTTGCGCAAAAGGGCGTCGTTCGCCTTGCGGAGTTCTTCGAGGCGTTTGAGGATGTCGTTCATCGCCTGGTTCTGCTCGTTATAAACGGCAAGGTTTTCCGGGGTAAAGCCGTGCTTGTCAAAGATGCGCTTGAACTCCTGTTCCAATTCAACAAATACGGGGTCTTCGTGGTCGAAGTTGTCCAGGAACCCGCGGAGTGCGCGTTTGTATTTTTCACGCAGTTCCGTGCCGTTGTCGATGATTTTCAGTTCTTCAGTGCCAATGCAGCTAAAGTTGAACTCAATGTTCATCATGGCTTCGTTCACGGCAAACTGCGTCGCCTCGCTGTTGGTCCACGCCTCTTTCTGGTTAATCATCGCAATGCGGTGGTTCACTTCCGAAAGCATGAGCGGCAACTTTTCGATGTTCAGCTTTTCAAAGTCCTTTTTAAGGGCCTCGTCACCGAAAGTGCGCACAAGGTTCATCGCATCCTTGGCGAGTTCCAAGGCCTTGCGCAGTTCAATCAGAACCTTCTTGTCTTCAAGGCTAGAAATTTCTGTAGAGAAAACTTCCGCGTTGTCGGTAGTATAACTGAACAGAGCCTGACGTGCCACCTTCATGTGGTTGATAAGGGCGTCCTTGTCTTCCATGACCTGATTGTACATATCGGGCAAGTTATCGTCCGGGTCAGTATCGGCATCATTATAGCGGTTCAGTTCCTGCAAATACGCGGCATTGGTCTCGTCGAAATTCTTCTTGATGTCGGCAAAGTCAATCAAGAATCCGCGTTTCATGTTCTTGTACGGGCGATTCACACGAGTAATTGCCTGCAACAAATTATGATCTTCGATTTTTCGACCGAAATACAATCGCTTAAGACGCGGTGCATCAAAGCCCGTCAGCAACATGTTGTAAACAATCAGAATATCAATCGTGTAGTTCTTCTTGAAATCGTTGATAATCTGCTTGCGGGTTTCCTTGTCATCGCTATCGAAAAGAATCAGGCCCGCTTTCAAGTTGATTTTCTGGATGCGGTTTTCATTGAGTTCGTCCTGAATCTCGTTGAAGAACTTGTACAAGTTTCGTGCCTGTTCCGAAGATTCAGCAATAATCATGCCGCCAAGGTCGTTGTCGCCCTGCATGGCACGGAACTTCACCAAATCGTTGATGATGTAGCGGAGCAACGCCTTCACGTATGTGGGGTGCCGAATAATCATGTCCTTCGAGACAGAACCCTTCTCCACCAGTTTCTGCACGCTTTCGTAAGCATCGTTCAGCTTTTTGCGGTAACTGGTTTCGATATCTTCGCGGATAATCTTTAGCGTGTAGCCGTCTTGAATGGAACGGTCGTAATAATACGTGTGGAAGTAATCGCCAAAGACCTTGCAGCTCGCCTTTTCACTCCCGATGAGCGGTGTGCCGGTAAGTGCAATCTTGATGGCGTTCTTGTCGGCATTGAAAAGGTTCGAAAGGAAACATCCGCCCGGTTTGTAGCCGCGATGCGCTTCGTCCATAATGAACACGCGTTGCAAATTCGTGGCGTAATTCGGGATTTCCACTTTCTCGGTGTCATTTTCAAACTTCTGGATGTTCACCACGGTAATTTCATCAACACCGGCGCTGCCCTGCAAGGCCTGCTGCGTGCGGAACTGTTCCATGAGTTCCGTGCGGGAATTTGCCGTTGTCACCTTGAGGCCACGATTGCTCAATTCTTCGGTCGCCTGCTCCAGCAAATCCAGACGATCTACAATAAAGTAGAATTTGGCAACCTTGTTCTGCTTGGCGTAATAATCCTTGAGGACTTTGCTCAAGTGGAAAGAAAGCGCCGTCTTGCCCGAGCCCTGCGTATGCCACACAATGCCAGACGTTGCACCCGCTGCCAGTTTTTCACGGATAATCATGGCCGCAAAAAATTGCTGGTAACGCATGATGTGCTTTTCGTGGCGGCTCTCAATTTGGCCATCCTTCTCCTTTTCAACATGCAAGTAAGCAATGCCATACTTGAGCAAAAAGAGCAAACGCTCCGGGCTCACCATAGAAGTAAGCACGCGGTTCGTGGGCGTGTTGATGTCTAAATTCGTCTTGTATTCCGGATTCTCTTTCAAGACCGGAACATTGAAATCCATCAGGACTCTCTTTTCGAGATCCGCAGGAATCGGCAGATAAGGATAATTGGCGTGGAACGGAGCAATCGCCGCACGCTTGGGGTTTTCTTCCCTAAAGCAGTTGAAACGCGCTTCGTTTTTCGCCGCCGTGCAATAGAACACGCCTTCAATCGGAACAACACCGCCCTTGGCATCGTACTCCATGTTGTTGGAGAAAATCATCAACTGCGTGATGTTGATAAAGCGACGGAACTTTTTCTTCGGGAACCGCTCGTCGTTCATCCGCTTGCTTTCGGCCACCATGCCGCCTACGTTGTTCGGCTTCTTGACCTCGATAAACACGAGTGGGAGCCCGTTGATGAACAACGTAATATCGGGGCGGAAATTTTCGTCACCATTGCGGCAAGTGAATTCCGCCGTGCAATGGTAAGTGTTGTTTTCCGGGCGTTCAAAATCCACCAAGCGAAGCGGAGAATAGCTGGTCAAGCGCTTGTAGAACTGCTGGCCCAAATCGTCGTCATCCAATTCCTTCTGAATGTCCGAAAGAATGCTTTGCGCAGAGACAGTCGCAGTCGGATTCAACTTCTTGAACTGCTCCGCGAAAATGTCCACAAGAATATTTGTTTCCGGGTCATAAGGAATTGACGATGTTTTACTAGATGCGTCGGACTCCGAAATTTTGCCCAAATACGTATAGCCGATGCGAGCCAAATGCTGAATCGCAGTCAGTTGAACGCGCGTCGCTTCCGTAAAAAGACCTGGCATAAAAACAATATCGCTTGTGTGTATAAACCGCTCTTCGAGAATATAAGTTTTTATGCTGTCAGTAAAGTGACACTGCGAAAAAAATATTGACTTTCGGTGCATTTGAAAAAAACCATTTTCACCTCTTGACAAGTAGTGCACAAAAGTGTAGTTTTAGATAAAACATCTGCGTTTAAAAAGCTTGTACGCAGAAAGGAGCACAGAATGTACAGTACTGCCAATGGCACCGTCACCGACGCCGAAGCCGCCGAAATCGATTCCCTAAACAACGAAATCTGGAAAAACTTCTGGAGTATCCCCCGCGAAAAGCGAACCAAAGCAGACTGGGAAAAGCTGCTTGATATCCAAATATTGGTGAAAAAGGGGTGAAAATAGAGTTGCTCGCCATATTTCTATAAATCTTTATATTGACAATTAAACAAATATATTGTATTTTAACCTATGAAGTTTAAAGAAATCTGCAACTACGCAAAGAAAAGAGGTTGGGAACTAGGGCGAATCAGCGGTGACCACCACATATTCGTGAAGCAAGGCAAGCGACCCGTTCCCATACAACGAAACAAGCACGAGATAGAAGGCGTCTATCTCAAGCGCATCTTGAAACAATTTGACCAGTAGAGGCATCCATGAATTACGCAGCGAAAATTGAGAAAGACAAGGACATGGGTTTCGTGGTTTCGTTCCCCGATTTGCCCAACGTGAACGCGTTCGGCGACACGCAGGAGGAAGCCCTCAGGCAAGCGAAGGATGCCCTCGACGGCGCGATGGAATGCGACCTGGATCTCGGCAACACGATGATTCTCCCCAAGACAATGCCCGATTCCGACAAGGGGCTCTACCCGGTCGAGCTTTCCCCGCGAATCGAGATTGCATACAAACTATTCGAAGCGCGCAGGGGTCAAAAGAAAAGCGA
>NZ_DGUN01000076.1 GCF_002395745.1 Fibrobacter sp. UBA4309 | reverse complement strand
ACCAGTTCCTTGTTCGCGAGCAAGTTCATGCACACGACGGAGAGGATAAAGAAACTGACGGCGAGGGAGGGAATGTTGCGCAGCAGGATAACCAAGTCCTGCCATTCACGCTGGATATAGCTTTTCATTTTGTTTTTTAAGGAAGGTTAGACAAAGACTTCCGGAAAAATCCTGCAACATCGCAGAATTCTAACGCGGCAAATATAGGTTATTGGCTGGAAAATTTCAAGAGCAGTCAGAGATTCTGCAGAAATTCCGTCAATTCGCGGTTAGTGCGGTCGTTTAGGGCGTCCGCTTCTTGCACGGTGTGGTACTCGTCGCCTGCAAAGTCGCGGGCGCGCTCCCCGCAGATGTCTACACCGATGATTTTGTGGCTTGCGGCGAGGCCGGCGATGATTTCTTTGAGTGCTGCTACGTCCAGCGAGCCCTGGTCCCAGTTCGTAGCCGCATAGGCGGGGGAGAGGGCGTCCTTGTCGATGGAAATGTAGAGTGATGCGGATTCTAGATGGCGGCTCCAGGGCCGCCATGACGTTTGAACGGTGCTTGCGATGGCGTCATTCCGGGCTTGACCCGGAATCTGGTAAAGTTCGCTTTCTTTGATGAATGTTACTTTGTCTAAAATTTTGGCATCGCACGTCTGCGAAAGTTCTGCGCGGATTTCGTCTACGAGGTGGTCGGTGACTCCGATAATCGTAACGCCCTGCAAGAACGGATTGCTTTTCATGACTTCGAGTACCCATCCACCGCAACTGAGGATGTTCCCGAATCTAGGAACCTGCATGTCGGGGTGGTGGTCGAAAACCACGAGGTCGAAGGGCTCCTGGACCATGTCCGTCCAGATTTTGCTCATGTAGTGAAAATTC
Organism: Fibrobacter sp. UBA4309; assembly: GCF_002395745.1. GTDB lineage: Bacteria > Fibrobacterota > Fibrobacteria > Fibrobacterales > Fibrobacteraceae > Fibrobacter. The sequence goes on along the minus strand of NZ_DGUN01000076.1, from coordinate 14,977 downwards.
CCGTTGTCAAAAAAATGGATTCCGTGCGCATCCGTGATGCCCGCATCGGCGATTTGCTTGCGGATGGCGGCAACGGCATCGTCATCGCAGTAGCAGTCTGTACTGGGAATCCCGGTGCAGTCCATCCACCGGATTTGAGCGTCCGTACCCGCGGAGCTTTGGTCCGCGCTTTTCCGCAGCCCCTGCATGAAGGGCTGCTCGGCATAGACGCCCGAAAAGTCCTGAACGGTGATCATCATGCGAGAAAAATAAAAAAAGCCCGGTCCCGAAGGATCGAGCCTTTTCTCTCTCTTGTGTGAATTCTTACTTGATGGCGATGGCGCGCATCGTGCTAGCGGACCCGCTGCGGACGCGGACCATGTAGCGGCCGACCGGAAGCATGGCGAGCGAGAGGTCCCCGCGGACGTGATCGACGGCGAGAAGCTTGTTGCCGAGGGTGTTGAAAATCTCGACGGTCGCTGCCTGCGGTGCGGAAACGCGGAGCGTCTTTCCGGCGAACGAAATGCTCAGCCCGAATTCAGGCGTCGCGAGGAGCGATGCGGTTCCCTGCTGGCCTTGGCCCTGCTGACCTTGCTGGCCTTGACCCTGCTCGCCGGTGGGGCACTTGGTGTAGCTGGCGGGGTTCGAGGAAAGGTAACCCTTGACCTGGTTGCCGGAGTTGCTGTACTGCAGCGAAGTCTTGGTCGCGCCACTAGAGAATGCCGCGGAACCTTCGGGAATCTTGGAAGCCGACCAGTTTGCCCAGGAGAGCTTGTTCTCGTTCATCCAGTTCTGCCAGCCGTCGTTGTCGCCCGCGATTCCGCCCTTTCCATCGGCGGTCGTGGTGCCCCATTCGCTGACGAATACGGAGAGGCCAGCATTCATCGCTTCGATGGCGTGCTCACCTTCGCAGGTCCAGTACTGGTTTCCCGGGTGCATGCCCGAGATGCAGTGCGTTCCGGAATAGTAGTGGAACGTGTACGCCGTGTTCTTTTTCGGGTCGTTGATTTCGCCACCGATAGCCCTGTTCGGGTACTGGTCCCATTCCGGCGTGCCCACGAGAATCAGATTGTCGGAGTACTTGCGGATTTCGGCCACTACGGCGTCGGCGTAATTCTTGATGACATTCCATTCGACTTTTTGGGGTTCATTGAATACCTCGAAAATCACGTTGTCATAATTGCCGTATTTCTGGGCCATCTCGCCGAAGAACTTGACGGCGTTTTGCGTCTGGGTGTTTGCCTCGTGCGAATGCCAGTCGATAATGACGTATATGTCCTGCTTGATGGCGGCTTCCACGACAGCCTTCATGAAGTTCGTCTGGGCTTCGGGTTGAACCTCGTAGCCGATATACTTGCCCTTGGTCCAGTCTTCCTTGCCGGTTGCCATGGCGGCACGAACGATCTGGATTTTCATGTCGTTCACCATGCTGGTGACGCCTTCTTCGCTCCAGAACTCAAGAGCTTCGTCCATCAGGCTCCAGTAGAGGCTCATGCCGCGCACCTGCACCTCGGCGCCGTCCTTTACGCCTTCGCAGCTGCCGTAAATTTGCCCCTTGCCTTGCGAGTTCTTGCCGGTCATCAGCTGACCGTACTGGCTAACGGGCCCCACGCGGGTGGGGGTGATGGTTTGGGCCACCGCGAGGGAGGCACCAAGCGCCATCGCGGAAACAAAAGCTGTGAAAGTCATGGTTTTCATCGAAACATCCTCTTTGTTATGAAAATAGGTTAAACAGGGCGATGTTTTACCTAGCGCGCATCGTTTTCCGTTTACAGCGATAAACACCGGAATTGGCTTAAAAACGCAAAAAAACGCATATTTGATGTAAATCACTTTGAAAGAGGGCTTTTTTTTCGTATTATTAGGGTATGAAAGCAATTGCAAAACTCTCGATATTTGCCGCATTGTCGGCCATGTCCGTGTTCGCCCAGGGCACGGTAAACTTCCCGTTCCCTCAGATGTCCGATTACGGCGGAAACGCGACGCTTCTGAGCGACAAGGCCAAGGCTTCCGAGGATCTGAAAAAGCAGTTTGCATACTGGATGCAGGCAATGTACAACGAGTCGGGCGATGTGGCCGGTGTGCGTTCCAATCCCGGTTCCGACGAATATTTCTCGGAGGGTGTCGGTTACGGCATGCTCCTGATGGTGTATTTCAGCGACAAGACGACCAGCTACCAGAGCCAGTTCGACAAGATCTGGAACTTCTACAAGAAGATGATGAACGAGAATAACCTGATGGTCTGGAAGGTGACGAACCTTTCGAACAAGCAGGACCAGGGTGCCGCCCTCGATGGCGATATCGATGCCGCTGCGGCATTGATTATGGCGTACTACCAGTTTGGCGATGAGAAGTACAAGGAAGATGCCAAGAAGCTCATCCAGGCCATGAAACAACATGAGTTCGAATCGAACGGTTTGCACTTGCCGGGCGACAAGTGGGGCGATGCCGGCAAAAATCGTAAAAATCCGGGTTATTTCGACCCTGCCTACATGCCGCTTTTCGCTGCCGTCGATACGGAAAACGCCGAGTTTTGGAGCAAGACTGCCTACGAAGCGAACATGAATCTTTACGAAATCAGTTCGGGCGAAGTTTCGACGGGCCTTATCGACGACTGGATGAATAAAAACGGCAATTCGTGGACGAGCGAGAATGATGAATTCCATTATGACGCTCCCCGAGCTCCGTGGCGTAACGCTAAGGCCGTTTGCTGGCATGGCGACCAGCGTGCCCTTGCTATTGACAAGAAGATGGCCGAGTTTGTGTCCAAGATTTCGGCTGCGGATATGAAGGGTCCCATATCGCGTTCCTCGGGTTCTCTCGGCAACGACCACAACAGCACTTTTGTGACCTCGATGATGACGGCTCTCATTTCGGACGCCAAGTACCAGTCCAAGCTCGACGAATACTGGGCCGAAGCGGTGAAACTGGGTGACGAGAACTACTTCAACCAGTCGCTCAAGCTTTTGAACGGACTCCTGGTTTCGGGCAACATGCCGAACCTTGCCGCTGCACAGGCCGGCCCTGGGCCGCAGAGTTCCAGCTCTACGGTAACGCAGTCCAGCAGTACCCAGGTCTTGGTTGCCAAGGCCGCTGCTGCACCTGCACTTTCAATGAGCAACCGCATGCTCCAGGTGAATTTTGCTGGCCGCGCCCGCATCGATGTGTTCAACTTGACGGGTTCCGTGGTCAAGACCCTCTGGAACGGTCACCTAGACGACAACAGGGCGTTCGGCCTGCAGGGAATCCCCGACGGAGCCTATGTTGTCCGGGTTCAGACGGCAAATTCAACAGTAATGCGGAAAATTCACTTACAATAGTGCGTTAAATTCTTGATTCTACAGAAAAATGCGGGAGCCTGTTTGGTTCCCGCTTTTTTTTTCGTATTTTTAGGGTATGAATACGTTTGTGAAGTTTTCTATCTGTGCCGCACTCGCCGCGGTATCCGCTTATGCACAACAGGGCGCCCCGACGGGTGCCGCTGTGGACCCGACTGCCGACGAGCAGAAGGCTCTTTCCGCCCTCAAGGGCAAGCTCGAGGGTGCGATTGTCTGGGCCACGAGCCGTGCAAGCTCCCGTCACGATATCTGGATTATGAATGCCGACGGTACGAACGCGCGTGCGCTTACCAAGGGCGACAACGTGGACTGGTTCCCGAGGATTTCTCCGGATGGATCTACGGTGATGTTCAACCGCAGCAAGGGCGGTTGGGTTCCCGAAAACGACGCGAACTACCCCGAAAAGTGGGACTTGTGGATGGTTGACATCTCGGGCGAAAATGCCCGCAAGGTGGTGGACAACGCCACGTGGGGCACCTGGAGGCCCGACGGCAAGTCCATCGTGTTCAGCCGCGCGGGGAAGGTCTTTACGATGGACCTCGCAAGCAAGAAGGAAACGCTCGTGCTTGATGGCGAAAAAGCTTTTAACAAGGCGGGCGTGATTCTGCAGGAACCGAACATGAGCCCCGACGGCAAGCATTTGGCGATTACGCTCCGCGGCTCCATGCGCGAAACGGGCGTGTGGGACTTGACCAAGAATTCCTGGACCAAGTCCGGCGACGGTTGCCAGATTGACTGGAATTTTGACGGCAGCAAGCTTTACCGCGTGAACCCGACGGGTAACGGCGGCACGGCCGCCCCGAGCGAAATCCTGTGGTTCTCTGCCAAGGATGGCAAGCAGGTGGAAAAGGTTGGCTTTTTTGGCATCCCGAAGAACGTGAAGTTGATGGACCTGCCCGGCCGCCGCAGTCACGAATACTTCCCGCGCCTTTCTCCCGACGGCAAGTGGCTCGTTTGGGGCGCAACCGACAAGGGCCACGATCACGACCTCTTTGACTACGAACTCTACATCTGGAAGATTGGCGAACCGGTGGAAACCGCGACCCGCATTACCTACCACACGGGTAACGACCGCTGGCCGGATATCTGGTTTGGCAAGCTCCCTGTGAAGGAATCCGCAAAGCCCGTTGCCGAGGCTGCTGCCGCAACTGCCGCCAATGCCGCGACCGTCGTGCAGGGTGGCGTAAGCGAAGCCAAGATGGACGAACTTATCCAGGCCATCAATCGTTTGACGGATGCGGTAAAGGCTCTAGCGCCTGCCACCGCACCTGCTCCTTAAGCAGAACGCCATAATGGCGAACGCCCCGGCGACATTCATGCTCGCCTTGCGGCCCGCCATGGGAATGGTCACTTTCATAGTCGCCTCCGCCATGAGTTCGGGGGCGATTCCCAATTCTTCGTTGCCGAGGATGATCAGGCCTTTTTCGGGCCAGGTGACGTCGTTGATGCTCGGGATGTCTTCGCCGGTCTCGAGCGCGATAATCTCGTAGCCGTTATCCTTGTGCCACTTGACGCAGTCGAAGGGGCTGTCCCAGCGCTTGATGGGAATCCATTCCTGGCAGCCGCGGGCGGCGCTCTTGACGGTCACGTGGTCGGGCCCGCAGCTGTAGCCGCTCAGGTGGACTCCTTCGAGCCCGAAGCAGTCCGTGCTGCGGATGATGGAACCTACATTGAATGCGCTGCGCAGGTTGTGCACGAGTACGGCGAACTGTATCGGTTTTTCGTTGGCGGTTTCGCGGTCCCCCGGTTCCTGCTCCAGGTAGATGTCGCGTTCGAACCCGAGGCCCGCCCGCGTGCGGAAAGTCTTGTACAGGTCGATCATCTGCGCCTGGTTCTTACCGGTAAGCCGTTCGCTTTCGGGGAGCTTCATCCATTCGGCGTACGTCTCGAATTCGTGCCTGGCGCGAGGCACGTCGTCGCCCAACTGCAATATGATTACGCGCAAAAGCTCCGCCATGCGCTTGGCCTTGGACGTTTCCTTCATGGAAAGGAATTTCGGTTCGGTATACATGCTTCAAAGATAGCTATTGCAGGGGCCGCGACAGCATTTTTTTCTTTCGAAAATACTATCTTGTAACTAGAATGCAAGACGCACGAAAACCGCGCATCCTTGTCGCTAACGACGATGGGGTGGGTAGCGCGAATATGCACGCCTTGGCTGGCGCCCTTTCTCCCTTTGGGGAGGTTTTCGTGTTTGCCCCGAAAACGGAACAGAGCGGCATTTCGCACGCATTTACGGTCCGTCGCGGCCTCCATGTCGAAAAAATTCCTTGTGCGGACGGTTATAGCGTATTCTCGATGGACGGGACGCCTGCCGATTGCGTCAAGTTTGCCCTGGGGCATTATGCCGCGCACGGGCTTTCTACCGAGGGGGGTGGTCCGGGGACATTTGACGTGTGTTTTTCGGGCGTCAATGTCGGCGAGAATTCGGGGGTTTCTTCCCTTTATTCCGGAACGGTCGCCGGTGCGCGCGAAGCGGCCCTCTGGGGCGTTCCCGGCATCGCCCTTTCGTTGCGCGGGACAGGGGATGCCCTTTTGCAGACGGCGATTGATTTTGCGGTAAAGGCGGTAAAAGACGGCTGGTTCCGCCAAATTCCCGCAGGCGTATTCTGGAACGTGAATTTCCCGAAGGCCACTGCCGAATCTTTCAAGGGTTTCAAGGCGACGAAGATGGCTCTCGGCATGTTTACGGACCACTATTCCCACGAAGGTGGAATGTGGCAACTGGATGGCGACAAGTTGTGGGACAAACAGCCCGTGGACAGTGACGACTACCTGCTTGACCAGGGGTTCGCTACGATAACGCCCCACCGCATCGACCAGACCGACGAAAAAGGTTTAGAAGTAATAAATGAAATGTTAGCGGGAGGTGCTTGCGGCTAGGATGTCCTAACCACTAATCACTAACCACTAACCACTAACTGAGGAATAATAATGTCAGAAGAAATGGTCCCTGGATCGCAGTTCAAGAGCCTGATTGAACAGGACATGCAGGATTGCTATCTCCGCTATTCCATGAGCGTCATTGTTGCTCGTGCCTTGCCCGATGCGCGAGACGGTTTCAAGCCCGTCCACCGCCGCGTGATGTACAGCATGCACAAACTGGGTGTGGTCCCGAACAAGGGAACGGTCAAGTCCGCCCGCATCGTGGGTGATGTCATCGGTAAGTACCACCCGCATGGCGACTCCGCCGTGTACGAAACGCTCGCCCGTATGGCTCAGGATTTCTCGCTGCGCTACCCGCTGGTATTCGGTCAGGGAAACTTCGGTTCCATCGACGGCGATAGCCCTGCCGCCATGCGTTACACCGAAGCCAAGATGAACAACCTTGGCGCGCTCATGCTCGAAGACCTGGAAAAGGATACCGTCGACATGGGCCCGAACTACGACGAATCGCTCGAAGAGCCGTTGGTGCTCCCGTCTGCGCTCCCGAACATGATTGTGAACGGAACATCCGGTATCGCAGTGGGTATGGCGACCAACATGGCTCCGCATAACTTGCGCGAAGTCGGAGCGGCCATCCATGCCTTGGCGAACAATCCGGAACTCCCGGACGAAGACCTGATGGAATTTATCAAGGGCCCGGACTTCCCGACGGGTGCCGTTATTTGTGGCCGTGCCGGTATCCGCGACGCTTATCTCACCGGCCATGGTCGCGTGCGTGTACGTGCCAAGACCGAAATCGAGACGGACTCCAAGGGCAAACCGCGCATCATCGTTACCGAAATCCCGTATATGGTGAACAAGGCGGAACTCTGCAAGAAGATTGCAGACCTGGTCCGCGAAAAGCGCGTTGACGGCATTACCGATATCCGCGACGAATCTAGCCGCGATATCCGCATCGTTATTGAACTCCGTCGAGATGCTGTTGGCGAAGTTGTCCTGAACAACCTGTACAAGTACACTCAATTACAGACAACGTTCAGCATCTACAACCTGGCGCTGATTAACAACCTGCCCAAGGTCCTTACCATGAAGGAACTCCTGCAGGTCTATATCGATCACCGCCTCGACGTGATTACGCGTTCGACCCAGTTCGACTTGAAAAAGGCCGAAGCCCGCCTCCACATTATCGAAGGCCTGCGCATCGCGACCCAGAACATCGACGAGGTCGTGCAGATTATCAAGGCCAGCAAGACGACCGATATTGCAAAGCAGAGCTTGCAGGACCGCTTTGGCCTGGACGATATCCAGTCGCAGGCCATTGTCGACATGCGTTTGGGCCAGCTCACCGGCCTCAACTTGGAAAAGTTGGAAGCTGAATACAACGAGCTTGTCGCGACCGTCGCCGACTTGAAGGATATCCTCGAAAAGCGTGAACGCCGCATCGCCATCATGCTCGAAAGGCTCGATGCCGTCGTGGCTAAGTACGGCGACGACCGCCGCACCACTATCGGTGAAGCTATCGACGATAGCGACGAAGAAGACTTGATTGCCGAAGAAGAACAGGTGATCACCTTGAGCAAGGAAGGCTACATCAAGCGTCTGCCTATTGATACGTTCAAGGCGCAGAGCCGTGGCGGCAAGGGCATTATCGGTGCCGGCCTCAAGGACGAAGACAACGTGGAACAGATTTTCACGGCGAGCACGCACAGCTACCTGCTCGTGTTCACCAACAAGGGCCGTGCCTACTGGACCAAGGTTTACCGCTTGCCCGAAGGTACGCGCAACGGCAAGGGCCGCCCGATTGTCAACTTTGTCGGCCTTACCGAAGGTGAAAGGGTGCAGGCGATTGTGCCTGTCCGCAAGTTCGGCGGTTACTTCTGCCTCGTGTTTGCGACCAAGAAGGGCATTATCAACAAGATGGACCTCAAGCTGTTCAGCCGTCCGCGCAAGGCCGGCGTGAACGCCATCAGCCTCGACGAAGACGACGAACTGGTGAAGGTGCTGCTTGTGGGCATGTCCGAAGAAGAATACAAGGCCTCCCTGAACGCTGGCGAAGGCGAAGACAGTTCTGCCGACGCCGACGTGAACGATGCCGCCGAAACGGAAGGCGATGCCGACGACCAGGTGGCCGAGAACATGCCTATCCCGAACGACTTGCTGATGCTTGCGACCAGGAATGGCCAGGCGGTCACGTTCCCGATTACCTGCTTCCGCCCGATGGGCCGCGGGACTCACGGTGTTCGCGGTATCAGGCTAGCCCAGGGTGACGAAGTCATTTCTCTGCTGTGGCTCAAGTCGGGTAACAAGGTGCTTACCATTACCGAGAAGGGCTACGGCAAGCGCAGCGAACCGGGCTCTTACCGCGTGACCAAGCGCGGCAGCAAGGGTGTCAAGAACCTGAACGTTACCGAAAAGATCGGCCCGGCCGTATTCGTCGACAGCGTTGCCGATGACTATGACTTAATCATTACTACCAAGGAAGGCCAGGTTATCCGCATCAAGGTGGATTCTATCCGCCTCACGGGCCGCAATGCCCAGGGCGTGAAGGCCATCAGCCTGCGTGAAGGCGATATGGTGCAAGATGCTACTGCGCTCCCGAGCGTCGAGGACATCGAACACGACAGCGCCGAGGCGAAGGAGACGTTCGACAAGGTGGAAGGCGTCGAAGTCGATGACGATTCCGTTGAGAAGTCTGCTCCTGCGGAAGCCTCTTCTGAAACGCCTGCCGAAGAATAATTCCGGCAACTCGCTTTAAAAAAAAAGGCGTTTTCCACTCGGAAAGCGCCTTTTTTTGTTGTTGTTTTTATGAACAACATCATTTCTTCTTGGAGCCTGTCCTTGGGTGCCTAGTGGTATATATTATACAGGTTAGAAGAAACTGACGGTAGAAAATGAATAGCAAAATGATGAATTTGTGTCTCGCCCTTTTGATGGGGGCTTCGGTTTCCGCCTATGCGGTCGATGCGTGCACCGCCGGAGATATGCCCCTCAAGGGGGATGCTTACGTTGTGACTGGCAGCACGGATGGTTCTATCCCTGGATCGGCGCTGAGTTACCAACTGTGGTTTGACGGGTCGAATACGTCCAACGGGAAAAAATTGACCTATTATAATAGCGGCTTGTTCAAGGCCGAGTGGAATGATACCTATGATTTCTTGGCCCGTGTCGGATTCAGCTATGGTGGCGATGGCATGAACGTCAAAACCAAGAATTTTTCCTTGGATTACAGGTATACGAAGAATGTTGAGTCCGGAGGCGCCTATGTCGGTGTCCATGGCTGGACTACAAAACCGTTTAACGAGTTCTTTATTATAGACGACTGGGCCGGCAATATCGAAGAAGCGTCTTTCGGGCGTAAATTTGGCGAAATCGAGGTGGATGGCGCAAAATATGCGATTTATGCCCAGTTGCGCGAAGAAGGGGAGGCCTTTAGGGAATATACCTATTTTATGCAGATTACTAGCATTCGCGAGACGCCGCGCGAGTGTGGTCATATGAGTGTTTCGGCCCATTTAAACAAGTTTGCTGAACTCTTTGCTGGGCAAAGCGATAGCATCCCGGACCTCAAGGGAACCCTTAAGAAAGTTACGCTCAAGTTCGGCAATTTGTCCAGCGTGATGGCTACGGTCGAAGCCTTTGGCGATGGCAATGCCAAGGGTTCCGCCGAGTATACATATATAGACTTTACTAGCAACAAGACTGACGAGGAATCTTCTAGTTCTGTCGCCGGTTCTTCTAGCTCTGCGGCAGAAACCTCTAGCGCTGTCGAGGAATCTTCCAGCTCTACGGATGTCCTCCCGCTGGTGGCCCGCGTAAGCGCCGTCGACCGCCACTTGACGGTTTTCGACTTGCAGGGACGCGTGCTGGGCCATCTGTTCGTTCCGGCGGGGACTAGCGTCGACAAGGCAGTTACCGCAAAATACGGCAAGGCGAGAGTCTTGGTAAAATAGCGTTTTTCTGCGAAAAAAAACAAATTAGTCGTTCCGGCCGAAAGTCCGGGACGCTTTTTTGTTGTAGAGGCCTACAACGGCAACAGAAAAAAAGTTGCCTTTGGCAATGCGACTTTGTGTAGTTTGTATGTATGGGCTTGGCCCTTTGGAGTTCATGATGTTAAGCGCCTCGGTGTTTTGGAGTGTCGCTTTTCTTCTGGGACACCAAAAAAATCTGCTCGTTCCATGAAGGAAAATCCCGAGATAAAACTCCTTGTGTCGTGAGACTTGCAGTCGCCCCGCGAAAGTGGGGTGTTTTTTTTGCACGAAATTTACATAAAGCTGCGTTTTTTTGCGAAAAACGATGTTGATGTTTACAACAACACTTGATTGGTCTGGACAGGGGAAAATGGGTAAAAATGGGATAAATTTAGAATGTGGGATTTTAAACAGGAGTAATCTATGAAAAAAAGTTCTTTGGCCGGTATTGGCCTTGCTCTAACGCTCGGATTGGCAGTGTCTGCCTATGCGGCTGATGCCTGTAATGACAATATGGGGCATACAGGAAACGGCTCGCAGGTGAGCGGTAACAGGGTTGGTTCCATTGGCGGAACCCCTTGGGGTTTCGAACAGTGGTACCAAGGTGGCAACGCCTCCATGACCTACTACAGCAACGGAACGTTCAAGGCAAACTGGAGTGGCTCCAGCGACTACCTGACGCGTGTGGGCTACCAGTACAACGGCAACGGAATTGACCACAAGTCGAAGAATTTTGCGGTCGATTACAAGTACACCAAGACCGGTAACGCCCAGTACGGCTATATCGGTGTGTACGGCTGGACCAAGAACCCGGAAACGGAATACTACATCGTGGACGACTGGTTCAGCAAGCCGAGCGAACAGTATGTGGGTGAAAAGTTCGGCGAAATCACCGTCGATGGCGCCAAGTACACCATCCACGCGTTCCTCCGTCAGCAGGAACCCTCCAAGTCGGGTACTTCCACGTTCGTGCAATTCTTCAGCATCCGCGAAACTCCGCGTCAGTGTGGCCACATCGACATTTCTGCCCACTTCAAGAAGTGGGACGAACTCTTTACTGGACAGCAGAAGCAGCTCCGCGGCTCCAAGGGCGGTGGCTCTGCCTCGCTCAAGTTCGGTAACGTGACCGAAGTGATGCTCATGACCGAAGCCGGTGGTAACGCTACAGGTTCCGTGGACTACACTTACTTCGATATGACCGACAATGCCAAGTCTTCTCCGACGAGTTCAAGCACGGCGAAGTCCAGCTCTTCTGTTGCCAAGTCCAGTTCTTCTAAGGGTGGTAGCGGCACGACTTCCGGTACGATCGATGCCTGTAAGGACCAGATGGGCCACGAAGGCAACGGCAAGGTTGATAATGGCCGTGACAACCAGAGCGCAACGGGTAAAGTCGGTAACTCTCCGTACCATTACGAAATCTGGTACCAGGGCGGCAACAACTCCATGACCTCTTACGACAACGGTACGTTCACTGCCAAATGGAGTGGCACCAACGACTTCCTTGCCCGTGTCGGCTTCAAGTACAACGAAGACAAATCTCACGAAGATCTCGGCCCCATCGATGCCTACTTTAACTGGAAAAAGAGTGGCAACGCCGGTGGCTACAACTACATCGGTATCTACGGCTGGACGGTCGATCCGCTGGTGGAATACTACATCGTCGATGACTGGTTCAGCGAGCCGGGTCCGAACCTCCTTGGCCAGAAGAAGGGTGAGTTCACGGTTGATGGTGCTACCTACGAAATTTACCAGAACCAGCGTAACAACGCACCCTCTATCAAGGGGAATGCTACCTTCCCGCAGTACTTCAGCAAGCGTAAGGGTGCCCGTTCCTGTGGCCATATCGACATCTCGGCTCACTTCAAGAAGTGGGAATCCCTCGGCATGAAGATGGGTAAGATGTATGAAGCCAAGGTGCTTGTCGAAGCCGGTGGTGGCTCGGGCTCGTTCGATGTTAACTACTTCAAGATGACCGACAAGGCTCATCCGCTCGAAGTCGCTGCTCCGGAATCCAGCTCCAGTGAAGTGGCCAAGTCCAGTGGCAGTGTTGCCAGGTCCAGCGGTAGCTTCGGCAGGTCTAGCGGCAGCTTCGGCAGGTCCAGCGCAAGTGTCAATCCGGGCTCTTCCGGCGGTACATACGCCTTGGTCAACGACCTTGACTATGTGCAGCCGAGCGGAACCTTCCAGGTGTTCGATCCGCAGGGTCGCTACCTCGGAAAGCTCGAAGTTCTCCCGGGCACGTCCGTGACGACAGCCTTGAAGGCCAGCTTCCCGAAGGCCCAGGTCTACCTGGTCAAGCAGGGTCAGTGGCTCCGTAGAATTACGGTTACCCGCTAGTACAATCTTGTAGCTTTTCTCGACGCCCCGTTTTGCGGGGCGTTTTTTTTGTGTAAAAATCCCATTTTTGCCCTTTTTGGTGTTGTTTTCGGCAACAACGGCAATTTATCCGCCAATATTTGACTTTGAAAAAACAGAGCTATTTTATGGTAAAAGGGATTTTTCTACAGGAGTTAATATGAAAAAGTCATCTTTGAATTTCGCGGTCAAGGCAGGCTTGGTGCTTGCTTTCGGCCTTGCTACTTCTGCCTACGCCGTCGATGCGTGTAAGGACGCTATGCCTGTTGCACAGGGTTCCGGCCACCAGGTGAACGGCAACCAGACGGGGTCCATTGGCGGCACTTCGTGGGGCTTTGAACAGTGGTCCCAGGGTGGTTCCAACTCCATGACCTACTACGACAACGGTACTTTCAAGGCCAACTGGAGCAATAACACGGACTTCCTGGCTCGTGTGGGTTTCCGTTACGGCGATAATGGCCCGGGTAAGAGTGTCAAGGGCATGCAGTACACTGCCGACTACAAGTACACCAAGACAGGTTCTGCCCAGTACGGCTACATCGGTATTTATGGCTGGACGGTGAATCCGCAGGTGGAATACTACATCGTGGATGACTGGTACAGCAAACCGAATGAACAGTATGTGGGCGACAAGTTTGGCGAAATTACCGTTGACGGAGCCACTTACACCATCCATGCCTTTGTGCGTCAGCAGGAACCTTCCAAGACGGGTACTTCTACCTTCTTGCAGATTTTCAGCATCCGCCAGTCTCCGCGTCAGTGCGGCCATATCGACATCCAGGCCCACTTTGACAAGTGGAACGAACTCTTTACGGGCCAGCAGAAACAGCTCAAGGGTTCTAAGGGTGGCGAAACGATGACCCTCAAGTTCGGTAACGTGACCGAAGTGATGCTCATGACCGAAGCCGGTGGTAATGCAACGGGTTCCGTGGAATATACCTACTTCGACATGAGCGAAAACGGCCAGCCGTCTGAACCGCCGACCCCGATCGACCGCAAGCCGTTCGGTGGCACTGCCGCATCGATTCCGGGTACTGTTGAAGCCGAAAACTTTGACGAAGGCAACTATGGCGATTCTTACTCCGGCACTCAGGGCGCCTCTGGCGAAGATGGCGACCACGACTACCGCGGTGAAGACTATCCCACAGTTGATATCGTGAATGGCGGTACCGGCAAGGCTATCGGCTACACTGCTAAGGACCTGTGGCTCGAATACACCGTGAACGTCACCAAGGCTGGCGAATACGATATCTCGGCCTACGTTTCTAACGGTTCCGGTTCCGGCACGGTTGAACTCTCTCTCGATGGCACGGCTCTTGCTTCTCTCGCTTTCACAGGCAATACCCAGGAAGACTGGAATACCTACGAAGAAGCCACGGGCAAGGCTACCCTTACCGCCGGTGAACACGTCCTCCGCATCACGATTGCCAACGACAACACCAACGTGGACTACGTGAAGTTCAGCCTGGATGGCGAAGAACCTCCTCTGGGCCTGAACGGCGATGTCCGTCTCACCAATTCCGGCAAGACGTTCCAGGTGTTCGACATGCAGGGCAAGTTCATGGGCAAGGTTGACGTGGCTGCCGGCGCTTCCATCAAGGACGCTGTTAAGGCCCGCTTCCAGAACGCCGGTGTCTACCTGGTGAAGCAGGGATCCAAGATGCAGCGCATCGCGATCAAGTAAGTTTTTCCTTCAAAACTTCTAAAAGGGCGGCCCGCGTGGGTCGCTCTTTTTTTGTGCGCTTGTAAAGCTCGCGGCGCCTGGCTCGGATGTTTTTGACGTACAAAAAGCGGCCCGTATCTACGGGCCGCAATGTCTAAATCGCGGGGGGCGATTACTTCTTGGCTTTCTTTCCCTTCGGCGGGTGGGCGGCAATCTTCTTGACGCTCTTGTCTTCGGCTTCTTCGAAGATGGCCTGTGCCTGCCTCAGCGTATCGGTCGGGTCGATTTCGATAGCTTCGGAAGCTTCGTCCACGAGTTCGGCGAACTTGTCGTACCATTCGGCGAACAGTTCCACTTCGAGGTGGTCGACGCCCGGCACCGTGAGGCGCACGCCGCAGGCTTCGCCGATGCGGTCGAGGTACTTGGCCATTTCCGGCTTGAGGAGCGTGAGGTCGAGACCGTCCAGGTCTTCGGGTTCGAAGTAGACTCCGTCGACATCGCTGTCGTCGTCCTTCTTCTTGGACTTCTTGCCCTTGCCGCACTTGCACTCGCCGTCGCAGCAGCAGTCGCCGTTGCCGTAGAGGGCGAGGTATTCGTCGTCGTCCATGCCGCTGTCGTAGAAGAACTCGTCTTCTTCGAGGTAGAGCGTCTCTACGAAGATGCCCTTGGCGCCGAGCGTCTTGGCCGCGGCGATGAATTCCTTGAGGTCACCGCCGAAATAGCGGGTCGTTTCCGCTTCTTCGTTCAGCGTCTGGACGGGAATGGGGGAGAGTTTCTGCTTCTTGAGG
>NZ_DGUN01000023.1 GCF_002395745.1 Fibrobacter sp. UBA4309 | reverse complement strand
GTCAACAATTTTACCGAAAAACTGCCCGATTTGCAGAGCAAACTGGTTCAAGATGTGCTGAAAGAGAACTACGATTTCGGCTTTGCTACTGTTGGTCACGAAATTTACGACGAAGCCGAATTGGAAGAGGCTCTTACGAAGAATGTCACCGACCTTTTGCTCGAGATGGGTACGGGTTTTGCCTTCATTGGACGGCAAAAGGAGGTTCTTGTAGGTGGACGAAGCCGCAAAATCGACCTGCTGTTTTACCATATCCGCTTGCGCTGTTTCGTCGCCTGCGAACTGAAGGCAAAGCCGTTCGAGCCGGAGTTTGTCGGCAAACTGAACTTTTACGTGAACGCGGTAGATGAGTTGCTGAAGGCGCCCGAAGACAATCCGACAATCGGGCTGTTGATTTGTTCCAACATGGATTCAACCGATGTACAGTGGTCTTTCCGTGGGCTGGGCACGCCGATGGGGGTCGCGACATACAACAACATCCGCATCAAAGATGCGTTGCCTTCGAAGGAACTGTTGGAAGAGCGCATGCGCCTTCTGCAAAAGGAAATGCATACTACGAAACGGCTCATTCGGAAAAAAGGCGAATAGCGCGTTCATGGAGAGCGAAAAAGGAGTTTTTTGATGAAAAATGACGAAAAACCGCTAAAATCGCCTTTTTCGAATTATTTCTTTGGAAAATATCCAAAAATGCCAAATTATTTGTTTGGAAAATATCCAAAGACGGTCTTGGACTACCATGATTCCGAAGCGGAAAATGCAATTCGCCACGTTCAAATATGTCCGCTTTACGCCATATCGCGGATAAAGTAAAATTGGTTGAGTAAAAGTTCTTTAAGGAGCCCCAAACCCTTCCAAAACCTTGTACAGCAGGGTGTAAAGAGTCTTGGCTTCGGTGTCGGAGAGGTTCACGCAGCTGGCCATGGACTTGGGGACGCTTGCGGCCTTGCGCTTGAGCGATTCGCCTTCGGCGGTGAGGCTTACGGAAAGGCAGCGCTCGTCGCTCTGTTCGCGGGTGCGCTGGATGTAGCCCTTGGCCTCGAGCTTTTTCAAAAGCGGGGTGAGCGTCCCGGAATCGAGGAACAGCTTTTTGCCGAGTTCCGAGACGTTGCACTTTTTTTCTTCCCACAGCACGAGCATCACAATGTACTGCGTGTACGTGAGGTCAAGCGGTTCCAGATACGGGGCGTAGCGGCGCGTGATCTCCTTGGACGCGGCATACAGCGGAAAGCACAGCTGGTTTTCGAGTTTTAGCTGGGGGCAGTTCATGGCAGCTCCTAGAGCAACTTCTCTACACAGGCGCGAACGGCGTCCATGTCGGCGGTGGGTTCAAAGCGTGCGACTACGTTGCCTTCACGGTCGACCACGAACTTGGTGAAGTTCCACTTGATGTCGGGATTTTTCTTGTAGTCCTTGTCGATGCTCTTGAGCAAAAGCGCCATGGCGGCGGCCTTTACGCCAAAGCCGAAACCTTCGAAACCTTTCTGCGATTTCAGGTAGGTGTAGAGCGGGAGTTCGTCGGGGCCGTTCACGTCGGACTTTTTCATCTGCGGGAATTCGGTGCCGTAGTTGAGCGTGCAGAATTCGTGGATTTCGTCGTCGGTGCCGGGGGTCTGGCCCTTGAACTGGTTGCAGGGAATGTCGATGACTTCGAAACCCTTGTCGTGAAAATCGGAATACATCTGCTCGATGGGCTTGTAGTGCGGGGTAAAGCCGCAGCCGGTCGCGGTGTTCACGATGAGCATCACCTTGCCCTTGAAATTTGCGAGCGGGACTTGGTTGCCCTTGCCGTCGGTGAGGGTGAAATCGTAGATGTTTGCCATGATGAGCCTCCGTTTTCGCCGCATTTGATTGTGTACAATTCAATTTTATAAAATTTAATTCAGAAAAGCAATAGGCGGAAGCAAAAAATATGCTTTTTCTTGCGGATTTTCTTTTACTTTTGACATTTAACTGCGCCAAATTGGTGCAGAATTACCGGCAATCTTTGCCGGTGCCCCATGGGGACACCATGTAGAAATTTCTATATTTGCGTGCGTTTAAGGCTATGCCTTATAATCCATTTGACACAAGAAAAGGAACGCTATGCCAGCTTTTGATCCGAATGCGAAAAAGATGCTGATTTCGGGAAACGAGGCCATCTCGCTTTCCATGCGCCACTGCAACGTGCAGTTTGCCGCAGGCTACCCGGGAACCCCCTCCACCGAAATCCTCGAGGACTATTCTGAACTCGGCGGGTATGCCCAGTGGGCCCCGAACGAGAAGGTCGCCGCCGAAGTGGCCCTGGGTGCAGCCTTTGGCCATGCCCGCAGCGTGGTCACCATGAAGATGGTGGGCCTCAACGTGGCAAGCGACGTGCTCTACACCGCGACCTACACGGGCGTGGATGGCGGCATGGTCTGGATTGTCGCCGACGACCCGGGCCAGGGCAGTTCCCAGAACGAACAGGATACTCGCAACCACGCGAAGGCGTCCGTTTGCCCGATGTTTGAACCGTCCAACTCCCAGGAAGCCTACGACTTCTTCCGCATCGCCATGCAGACGAGCGAAAAGTTCAAGATTCCCGTAATTCTCCGCATGACGACCCGCGTGGACCACTCCAAGTCCATCGTCGTCCCGAAGGAAGAGCTCCCGGCCATGGTGCCGAACTTCGAGCGCAATATCGCCCAGCACGTGATGGTGCCTGGCTTCTCCAAGCCTGCGGGCCGCAAGCTCCGCGCCAAGATGGACGAGATGGAAGCCTGGAACGTGGCCGAAGGCCCGAACAAGGTGGAAATGCGCAGCGCCGACATGGGCATTATCACGAGCGGCATCAGCTACCACCATGTGCGTGAAGCCGCCCCGGAAGCAAGCATCCTCAAGCTCGGCATGACCTACCCGCTGCCGATGCAGCTCATCAAGGATTTCGCGAAGAAGTTCGAAGGCAAGCGCCTGCTCGTTATTGAAGAAAACGACCCGTGGCTTGCCGAGAACATCAAGGCCGCAGGCATCCAGTGCGAAAGCAAGTTCGACCCGATTTTCCGCTTCGGCGAACTCGACGTGAACCGCGTGCGCCGCATTATCGCTGGCGACAGGAACCCGGATCCGGTTCCGGTGAAGGGCAAGCCGCCTATGCTCTGCCCGGGCTGCCCGCACCGCAGCTCTTTCGCGGTTCTCAAGGAACTCGACTGCATCGTCTCTGGCGACATCGGCTGCTACACGCTCGCCGCTCTCCCGCCCATCAGCGCGATGGACTACATGATTGACATGGGTGCCGCTATCGGTATGGGCATCGGCCTCCGTAACGTGCTTCCGCGCGAACAGGCCAAGAAGGTCGTCTCCGTGATCGGCGACTCCACGTTTGTCCACAGCGGCATCACCGGTCTCGTGGAAGCGGGCTACAACCGCCCCGACACCGGCCATGTGGTCGTCATTCTTGACAACAGCATCACCGCCATGACGGGCCAGCAGGAACACCCGGGTACGGGCCGCCACCTGGACCACAGCCCGGCCTACAAGCTGGACTACGGTGCCATCGCGAAGACTGCCGGTTTCGACAACGTCTACGAAGTGAACCAGGTCAAGGAACCCGAGGAATTCAAGCGCCTCGTCAAAGAAGCGCTCGAGAAGGACGAGCTCACGCTCATCGTGGCGAAGAGCCCCTGCATTCTCGCCCTCAAGAGCATCCTCGCCTGGGACAAGGCCAACAAGGAAAAGGCTGAAAAGGCTCTCGCCGAGTCCGAAGCCGCTGCAAAGAAGAACGGCAACTTTTAAGGAGAAGTTTTTATGAGCGTAGTTAACGTGAAATTTGCCGGCCTCGGTGGCACAGGCGTTATCAAGGCGAGCGACGTGATGGCGGAACTCGTGTTCGAACAGGGTTACGACGTGAAGAAGGCCGAAGTGCACGGCATGAGCCAGCGCGGCGG